>QHNQ01000020.1 GCA_003218135.1 Verrucomicrobiota bacterium | reverse complement strand
CGCGCGTTAGTAAATCTTCTCCTGGAGCCGCCTCGCCTTTCGGGATTGTCCACGCGCCATCGTCTTTGCGCGTAAAGAAGGGGCCGCCGGGGTGAACTAGCAAAACTTCGATCTCATCATTCCTCCGCCGGAACATCAGCAGACCAGCACTGATCCGACTTCGCGAAGACTTTGAAGATTCGTTATCATGAGTGAAGTCCATTGCGGCACCCTTGCTTTATTAGAAGAATCTGAGTCTTGCCTGGCGGAGCAAACAAGTCGAAAAGGCTGGCGCCATGACGAAAAAAGCTGCTTCAAGCAAGCGGAATCTCGTTAGGCGATTCTTTTCGCTACTCGGACCGGGGTTGATCACCGGCGCGGCGGATGACGATCCCTCGGGTATTGCGACCTATTCCATCGCCGGTGCGCAGATGGGCACAGCCATGCTCTGGACGGCGTTTATCACCTGGCCGTTCATGGGGTGCGTTCAATTCATGTGCGCGCGCATCGGAATGGTCACCGGTATGGGATTGGGCGACGCGCTTCGGCGAAAAGATCCGCGCTGGCTATTATTTGGTGGCGCGTTCGGATTGCTGGCCGCGAACACGATCAACGTCGGGGCCGATCTTTCCGGCATGGCGGACGCGGCCGAGATGCTCAGCGGAATCAATTCGCACATCTACGTAGTGATTTTCGGTATCGGCATCGCCTACGCGACTATCCGATTTCGTTATCATCAAATCGCGATGATCATGAAGTGGCTGGCGGCTGTTCTGTTCGCCTACGTCATTACTGCTTTTATAGCTGGCCCTGATTGGGGGCGCGTGTTGCGCGACACTTTTATTCCATCGTTGCCCAAAGGCCATGCTGCCTGGGAAAATCTGGTCGCGATTCTCGGGACGACAATCAGTCCCTATCTATTTTTCTGGCAGGCGTCTGAGGAAGTTGAAGAGGAAAAAGCGATGGGGCGACGTTTGCTTCGGCAACGGCGAGGCGCAACCAAATGGGAAATTATTGACCGCAAAATCGATGTCGGCGTCGGCACATTCTTTTCCAATTTCGTCATGTATTTCATCATCCTTACGACCGCGCTCACGTTGCACAAGAACGACATCAGCAACATCGAAACATCGAAGCAAGTCGCCGAGGCGCTGCGACCGCTGGCTGGAACCTTCGCATATCTGCTCTACACGGTCGGGATCATCGGCGTAGGATTTCTTGCGATTCCGACACTTGCCGGCTCTGCCGCCTACGCATTCGCGGAAACGTTTTCGTGGAAAGAGGGGCTGGATGAACCGTTTCGTGGGGCAATCCCGTTTTACGCTGTGCTGATTTTCTCGATCCTGGTCGGTATCGCGATGGACTTCCTTCAAATCAATCCGATCAAGGCACTATTCTGGACGGCGATCATCAATGGCGTGCTCGCGCCATTTTTACTCGTTGGAGTTTTGATCGCGGCGTCCGACCGCAAACTCATGCAGGGTCAACCCAGCTCTTGGTTGTCGCGCATCGCCGTCGCAATCATCACAATGGTAATGTTCGGCGCAGCTGCCGCGATGTTCATTTTATAGAAGGCCTGCTATTCGCTTTCTGTCCCCAAAGATGAAACGTGTAGGTGAAGACAATGTAGCCAAACAGATCGTGCTTCGGACCGTTGCTGACGTAGAGCGCGGGATTGAACTGGAAGTCTGGTGTGACGTTGCAGGTGAAACCGATTGTCGATGAGTTTTCGGAACCGCTTTGCCAATCAACCTGCACCCGCCATCTCTTATTGAAGTCGTAGGCATAGCCGAGGATTGCTTCGTTTTTGTAGCCGGCATGAATGCCGCCGACGAACACCTTGTTATGCTCGGTGCAGTAGCCAGCTTCGATATACGGTTGAGGATCTACGTTTAAGTGAGGCGACCAATTCACGAAGCCAACCGACAGAAGAAAAGGCTCTTTCGTTAACAAGCCGATCTCCGTCGCGAAGATCCAATCGTCCGGTTGGAATCCGCGAAACACCGCTACTTCAGCCCATTTCGTCAGGCCCAACTCGGCTTGCAATTCATACGGGTTCGCAATGCGCTTGTCTTGAATTTGTAGACTTAACGAGAGATCGCCTTCTCCTTGCAAATCGGGGGTCACGATCTGGCTCAAACCTTTTGTCGTTGCGAAGGCCGAAGAGGTGCTCAAAAGAAAAACGCCAATCGCCAGAATGAGCGTCGTGAAATCGGTTAGCTTGTTGCTCGCAGCTGGCTTATGTAACCCGTTCAACACGGCGCGAGTAAAACCATTATTTAGGAATTTGTCGATTCCATGTTGAACGCGCGCCGGGCGATTTTAAGATTGCGACAATGCGCGTGCTTGCCATCGACTCTTCCTTGCGCAACACCGGTGTCGCAATTGTCGATGCGAACAATGGCAAACCGCGTTCTATCTATTTCGGGACGATTCACAATGCGAGCTCGGTGCGTCCTTCATCGTGCCTCGTAGCAATTCGTGATCGGTTGGTTCAGCTTATCCGGGAACACGAACCGGATTGTTGCGCGTTCGAAGCGGTTATTTATGTGCAAAGCCATAAGACCGCGATTGTCCTGGGAGCGGCGAGGGGCGCGGCGATTCTCGCCGCCGCCGAGAACGGATTGCCAGTTTTTGAATATCCACCGAGAAGAATCAAACAATCCACCGTTGGGCGCGGCGCGGCCGGAAAAAATCAGGTCGCATTTATGGTGCGCGCGCTTCTCGGTTTGACGGAAACGCCGGAGGCCGATGCCGCGGACGCGCTGGCAATCGCTCTTACACATTTGCGCGCACAGGAAGCAGCCGCGCTAGGACTTTCCGGAGGTACGCAAATATGAACGTCGCCCATGATTATTCGCTTAATGTGCGTTGGCTCGGCCGAATGGAATTTGCTCACGCGCTCGCGCTGCAGGAAGAGATTGTGGCCAAAAAGCGCAACGAGCGCGTATCGAAAGATGAGTTGCTTCTGCTCGAGCACGAACCGGTTTACACAATCGGGCGCACTCCTGATCAATCCAGTTTGTTAGGGTCCGCGCATTTGCCGTATCCACTCTTCCCCATTAATCGCGGCGGACAGGCGACCTATCACGGGCCCGGCCAGCTAATCGGTTATCCGATTATCGATTTGCGCCGCTGCGGACACGATTTACACAGGTATTTGCGGTGGCTGGAGCAGTTGCTCATCGAAACGCTGGCCGAATACGAGATCGCTGCGATTCGGCGCGAATCGCTCACTGGCGTTTGGGTCAGCAATCGCAAGATTGCGTCTATCGGCGTGGGTGTTCGCCACTGGATCACCATGCACGGATTTGCGTTGAATGTTTGCGGCGACCTGTCGCCTTTTAATCACATTGTCCCGTGCGGCATCAACGACGTCACAATCACATCTATGGAAAAAGAAACAGGCGTGCGATTTTTCGTTGGAGAGATTGCTGCGTCCGTTGAAAAATTGGCGCTGAATCGGATTGGCGATTTGCGCATCTCGGCAGAACCAGAACCGATCAGTATTTAAGAAATCGAAGTGCCATGATTCCGCTTGAAGACAACGTCGGTGACATCATTGGAAAAGCGCAACGCGGCTTGGGCATTTCCGATTCTGAACTGGCTGAAAAGGCGCGAGTCGGTTCGGAAACAATTCGCCAAATGAGGGGTGGCAATTTTGACGAGCCGGCGCTCCTGAGCATTGCGCCGGTTCTTGATCTCAGCGGCAGCGCGCTTTGCGAACTCGCCAGGGGACAATGGCATCCGAAAAAAATTGAAGGATTCGAGGGACTCGCGCAATTCAACACGGATTATGGCGGCATGGCTGTTAATGCCTATCTCACATGGGACCCGGCCACTCGCGTGGCGGCGGCCTTTGATACAGGCGCTGATTCGAAGGAAATGGTGCACTTTGCGAACCGCCACAAGCTGAATGTCCAACTGATTCTTCTTACGCATGCTCACGCTGATCACGTTGCAGATCTGCCATGCCTCCGCGAAGAAACCGGTGCGGATGTTTTTACCCCAACACGAGAACTAGTCCCTGGTGCGGAGGTAATTGATGAGGGAAAAAGCTTTCCGCTCGGCAATCTAAAAATCGATACCCGACTGACGTGGGGTCATTCGCCGGGCGGAATGACGTATGTGGTGACCGGGCTCGCGCGCCCCATCGCAATCGTGGGCGACTCTCTCTTTGCCGGATCTATGGGAGGCGGAAACGTGTCGTACCAAGATGCGTTACGAAACAATCTCGAGAAAATACTCACGTTGCCCGACGAGACGATCATTTGCCCGGGACACGGCCCGATGACGACAGTGGGCGAAGAGAAACAGCACAATCCGTTTTTCGCGGGCAAAATCTGATTTCATGAACATTGGTTTTGTTGGAGTCGGCCGCATGGGCGCGAACATGGCGCGCAGGTTAAAAGATCGGCAGTTTCACATAACGGCTGTTTACGATACCAATCGCGCAGCCGCTATATCGCTCGCGGCCGAACTTGGCTGCGCGGCTGCGCAAGATTTGTCGCAAGTTACTGCGGCGTGTGACGTGATTTTCACCGTCGTGACAGACGATAACGCAATGCGAACAGTTTTCGCAGGAACCGGCGATAACCTGCTCGTGAACGCGCGCGGAAAGCTCTTCATTAATTGCGCTACGATCTCGCCACAGGTCCACGTCAACGTTGAAAAACTCGCGCACCGTGCCGGCGCTGAAACGCTCGAAGCTTGCATGGCCTCTAGCATTACGCAGGCGCGCGAAGGAAAACTTTACCTGATGTGCGGCGGGAACGAAGAGACATTCCACAAGGCCGAACCAATTTTGAAGGAGCTTGCTGCAAAGATTCGATTCATCGGCAAAGCCGGGGAAGCGGCGAAGGTAAAAGCGCTCGTCAACATGGTGATGAACATCAACACCGCAGGTCTCGCTGAAGGACTGGGCCTTGGCGCCGCGCTCGGCTTGGATTTAACGATGCTGCGCGAAGTGTTTTCGCAGACCGGCGCGAACTCGCGCGTGTTGGAGACCGATGGCGAAGATATGCAAAACCGCGAGCACAGTTGCTTTTTCTCTGTTGCGCATGCTGCGAAAGACAGTGGGATCGCGCTCGACCTGGCGCGCAGTCTCGGCCTCGACCTGCCGCTCGCACGTGCGACGAAAGAGCAATACGACCGCATGGTCGCCGACGGCTTGGGCGAGCTCGATAAATCCGGCATCGCCGAGCTCACCTTCAAAGATCGCCAAAAACATTCCGGTGATCGCATGTGATGTGATGCGAATCAGTGCAGGGTTATCTTGACCTAATCAGATCCGAGTACGCCAAAGGCTCCGGCCATATGTCGCCGCACTGAGCGTTCCGTCTTTCTCCTGGAGCACCAAGTCTACGATGCTCACGTTTGGCAGATTTTGAGTCATGTTCTCCCACGTAACACCGAAGTCGTGTGAGACAAACACGCCGGCATCATTACCAACATAAACTGTTTGCGGCTGGTCCGGCCGAATGACAACGGCGTGATGCGGAACATCGGGAAGCCGACCTTTATCCACGTCTTCCCAAGTTTTCCCGCCATCTCTGGAGCAAAAGACGTGGGAGTGTCCGAAATTGGCGACTGTGACGAACAGAAAATCGGCTCCGAGCTTTTCAGTAGAATCGATCCGGGTAATTGAGTGTCCGGGCAAGGTGGCGCTTGCAAGGTTCGCGCTCCACGTCTCGCCACCGTCCCGACTGCGGAAGAAGCCGCCGTTTTCGGTACCGATGTAAACTCGCTTCGAGTCCGCGGGAGCAACTTCGATGGCTGAAATTGAGCTGCCGTCCAGGTCCGGCGATACCGCTCTCCACTTCTTCCCGTCGTTTTTGGTACGCCAGACTCGCGTCGATCCGGTGAACACCGTGTCCGGGTCCTGCGGATCCATGGTAACATAGACCATCCACGTCGAATCTGCTTCGTCTTGTGAAGCCGGCGGTGACACATTCCTGCTTCTTCCATTGCGCCACCGGTGAATAGCCATGTTGTAATAGGAAGCATAAAAATGGTTCGCATCGGCAGGATCATAAATCATCCAACCTCCATCGCCGCCGAGCACCTCGAAATGGTCATTGCTCCGTCCCTTTGTTGTCACGAGCGTCCCATTATCCTGGGCGCCTCCGCCAAAATGACGCCCGTTGCTTTGTGCTACGTCCATGTCGTAATACATCGTGACCGCGAGACCTTTGCTCCGGTTGCACCATTTCAGTCCTCCGTCTTCACTCACATCGAGACCGCCATCATTGGGATCGTACACGCGGCCCGGAGCAGTCGGCGGCATCAGAAGGTGATGATGATCCGCATGCGCATAATGAATACTTCCGCAATTGGAATTCCATCGCGTCGCTCTGGTCCACGTTTCGCCGCCGTCGGTAGTGAGATGGAGGTCAACGCCGCCACAAAGAACATGATTCGGATGCTCCGGATGGACGGCGATTGTATTCCCATAAGAAATCTGACCTTCCGCTCCGAAATGACGACCACCAATTTCCTTCCACCTCTCACCTCTGTTGGCGCTGCGGAAAACACCTAGAACGAGGTCGCTCCGATCGCTTAACGTGTTTTGAGCGAAACCATAAATCACATCCGGATCTGATGGACTAATCGCCAGGCTGGTGCGCCCAAAATTTTCCGGAGCAGGAAGATCTTTGCGCGGTTGTCTCCAGTGTTCGCCACCGTCTTCAGACAACCAGATTCCATTTTTTGCGCCCTGCTCAGTGAACGTGGCGAATATTACGCCCGGGCTAGTGGGATGAAACAGGATCGCGTGACACCAGTAATTGTTCGGAGAAATAAAGGTTTCCCGCCGCCAAGTCACGCCGCGGTCACGCGAGACAAACATCCCGCCAAAATCATCGCTTCGTGGACTGGATTCGTCCGCGCCAACGCCCCCTATCAACAAATGTGCTGAATCGAACGGATCAACCGCGATCACGCCGATGCGCGTGGGAATGCCCAGCTCGGATGCTCGAGCCAGCAGCTTCCAAGTCGCGCCGCCATCGCTACTTTCATAAATGCCTACTCCACCGTAGGAATCGAGTGAAAGGTTCGCTTCGCCTGTCCCGCAATAGATGACATTTGGATGTGCTGGATCAATCGCAAGCGAACCAATGTTTAAGCTGTCTTGTTTATTCCATAGCGAGCGCCATGTCTGCCCGGCATCCTTGCTTTGCCACACACCGCCGCCTGCCGCCCCTACCCAAATCCGATCGGGATGTTTCGGGTGGCAAACTATGCTTGTCAGTCTTCCACCGATGTTCGTTGGTCCAATGCACCTCCAGCGGGCCCGAGCCTTCGGCACTGGCAGATCTCGCTTAACGCGATTTCTCTCCAGTACCAGTTTATGCACGGGCGCCTCGCGATACGGCCACGCGCTGCGTGCGCGAAACCACACACTTCTCCTTTTATGACCTGAAAGCCGCGGCTTTGATACACGTGGTTTCAGATCTTTCTTCTGCGGACCAGGCGTAATCGGAACTATGTTGTTTCCACTGATTACAGACTTCATCTAATTCGTGGTGTTCCCAGCCGGGATTAGAAACTGAAAAGGGCACATTTTGTCTGAAAACCTTTCAGTTCAAATTCGCCAAGCGAATGCACCGGAACCAATTCGCCAAGTTTTGTGTGTGCCGATTCGCTCAGCGCGCACGGCTGGCCCAGTGAGCTAGCTAATTTTTCCAAGCGAAAGATCAAATTCAGTTCGCCCCCCATCAAGCTTTCTTCGCCCATCGACGCGACGCCCCCCATCGCGACGGCTCCGAAATGAACAACGAAGCGAAATTCCGGCCACTGTCTTTGCTGCAATTCTTTTAGCGCAGACATTACCGCCACGATCTCCTCCCGGCTCGTAGCGGCTTCCGGCCAATAGGCAAGGAAACCGTCGCCGAGATATTTGTTAATTATCCCGTGATGATTTTCGATAACCTCCTTGCAAGTAAAAATCCACGATCCAAGAAGAACATCCAGATCCTCACTCTGCATGGAGCGGCTGAGCGGTGTGAAACCGCGAATGTCCGTGACGACAAGCCAGCACGGAACATTTTCGATCTCCCGCAATGTTCGTTGCACCAAATCGGTTCTGTACTCCTTTGAAATAGCGAAGGGGTGCCGAAGCGTGAGAGTCTGATCGCCGATTACGATTTGATCGCCGTCGTTTAATCGAATCGGGTGATGAATCCGCCGCTTGTTCAAAAAAGTTCCGTTGCTGCTGCCGAAATCAATCAGCCAAAGTTCGCCGACATTTTGCAGGTGGATGAGGGCATGCCGGCGCGACACTTTGGGAGATTCCAGGACGATTGTATTCGCGGCCGTGCGTCCGAGCGAACAACTACCGCGGATCGGATGGCGTGTGCCATCGGCCGCTTCCAACCAGGCACCTTCCTCTGGGGGTGCGTTCACGCGGAAAGAAGCTACCAAAAGTAATACCGGATGCAAAGCATCCGAGATGTACTGAATTTCGACGGGCAAACGTAAAGTTGGCGATTGTGGGCACGGCGCTATTAGCTTTTAACTTCTTCCTACCTTAATGATGTATACTTGCTCAAAGTGAGCGACGAAGGGGCAGCCAACGTCATAGCGGTGACATCGCGTGAGTTTGTCAGCGGACAAAAGGTCTTTGGCCGCTACACACTGATCAAGGTCCTCGGACGAGGTGGAATGGGAGTAGTCTGGTTGGCGCGCGATCAGGAACTGGAGCGCGATGTTGCGCTGAAATTCCTTCCCAACCTCATGATGCAGGACCATGCAGCGCTCGGTGACCTCAAACGAGAGACGAAGCGCTGTCTCGAATTGACGCATCCGCACATCGTGCGCATTCACGACTTCATACACGACGAACGTTCCGGGTGCATTTCGATGGAGTACGTTGATGGCGAAACACTATCGAACTTGCGAGCTGAGAAAGAGCGGAGGGTCTTCGAGCCGGATGAGATTGCTGCCTGGATCAGTCAACTCTGCGAGGCACTCAACTACGCGCACCATCACGCGCACGTCATCCATTGTGACTTGAAGCCCGCAAACCTGATGGTGAATCAACGCGGCAGTCTCAAGGTATCCGATTTTGGTATAGCACGTAATCTCACTGATTCAGTAAGCAGGTTAACAGCTCAGCAAGGCCGAGGTGGCACGCTCATTTATATGAGCCCGCAACAACTAAATGGCAAACGTTGCACGCACCTGGACGACATCTACTCGCTAGGCGCTACCATCTACGAACTGCTTGCCAGCAAGCCGCCCTTCTATTCGGGGAATATCGACCGGCAGATTTGCGAGCGAATTGCTCCTTCGATGACGGAACGGCGCAAAGAATTGGACATCGAGCCAGCGTCGGTTCCGCCGATTTGGGAAGATACGGTTGCAGGGTGTCTGGCGAAAGATCCGTCGCGCCGTCCGCAGTCGGCCACAGAGGTTGCGCAGCGACTGCAACTCACGTCGGCACCCACAGGAACAAGCGTAGCACCTGCCCACAGAGCAAACAGAAAACCGCTGATTATAGGTGGCATTGCAATGCTGTCGATTCTTGCGCTTGCTGGCTTGTACCTCGGAATGTTGAAGCGGCAGCCTGAACCAGTGCCACAAGCGGCGGCAATTCCGGAAAAATCAATCGCCGTACTGCCGTTCGAAAATCGAAGCGAAGATAAAGCCAATGCCTATTTTGCCGACGGTATTCAGGACGAGATTCTGACGCGCTTGTCCAAGATAGCCGATCTGAAGGTGATCTCGCGCACTTCTACGCAGCATTATAAAAGTGCCCCGGAAAACCTGCCCGAGATCGCCAGGCAACTCGGTGTAGCCCATATCCTGGAAGGCAGCGTGCAGAAGAGCGGCGATGCCGTGCGCGTGAACGTGCAGCTAATCAAAGCAGACAATGATTCGCACCTTTGGGCAGACACATTTGACCGCAAACTGACCGACATCTTTTCCGTTGAGAGCGAGATAGCCAAAGCTGTCGCCGATCAATTGCAAGCAAGGCTCACAGGTCAGGAAGAGCAAGTCATCGCTGCCAAACCAACAGATAATCCTGAAGCTTATGATGCCTACCTGCGTGGTCTGGCTTATACGCTCAAAACTGGCAACAACCCCGCGAACGCTCTTGCCGCGCAGAAATATCTTAGAGAAGCGGTGCGGTTGGATCCGAAGTTCGCGCTTGCTTGGGCGCTGCTGTCAATCGCTGATGCACGGGGCTACCTCGTAGGGAATCTTCAACCAACGGTCGCCCTCCGCGAAGAGGCGCGACAGGCGGCCGAGACCGCCTTTACTCTTCAGCCCGATCTCGGCGAAGCCATCTTGGCCAAGGGCTATTACCATTACGCTTGTCTAAAGGATTACGACGCCGCGCTGCGTTACTTTGAGCAGGCCGGTCAGTTCCTGCCAAATAGCAGCCAGATTCCTGAATCCCTAGCCTATGTTACGCGGAGGCGAGGTGAGTGGGGTCGGAGCGAGTCCTATTTTAACGAAGCCGAGCGGCTTGACCCACGCAACGTTCGGCTGCTTACTAACCACGCGTTTTCGTATTCCGTACTTCGTCGTTTCCCCGAAGCGCTGCGAAAGTTTGATCAGGTCCTCGACATCATACCGGACGACGTGGATACGCTCGCGTTCAAGGCGGCTATCGCACAAGCCGAGGGTGATCTGCCGCGTGCTGCTGCGCTCCTCACGCCCCTGCGTCCCAATGCCGACCATACCAGTGCGTTGGAAACACAAGTTTACCAGGCGATCCTGGAGCGGCGTCCTGCACAAATCATTTCTCGCCTAAAGGAAATACTGGCCAAGCCTGATCCAGCGTTGGGTTATCACAATGGCGGACTACGGTTTTGGTTAGGTTGGGCGCAACAAGTGGCTGGCGATCATGCCGCCGCACAGGAAACTTGGCGCCAAGCGCGCAGCGAACTGGAAACTTTCCTCGAGGAGCAGCCGGAAAATTCTAATCTAATTGGATATCTCGCCTTGACCAATATGGGCCTTGGCGACAAAGCGGCGGCGTTGGTTCTGTCGGAACGGGGGACAGCCATGCTGCCGATTGAGAAAGACGTGGTGAGCGGTGCCGGTCCGATCGAGACCCTGGCTCGGGTTGCAGCGCAGATGGGAGAGCCCGACCGCGCCATTGCCGCTTTACAGCAAGTGCTCTCGGTACCGGGCACGGGCGCACTGGAGAAATACATGCCGCTCACTCCGGCGCTGCTCCGGCTCGATCCGATGTTCGATCCGCTCCGAAAGGATCCTCGCTTCCAAAAACTCATTGCTTCACCCAGGCCGAAGTAAACTGCTCCGACCTGTAGCGCAGCACCGCGAGACAGATTGAGACTTTTGTCTCAAACCGGTCACAACTAGCTCACCCTGCGAGTGGCATTGGTCCCAGCGCCATCCAATGCCAAACGTGTCGCATCAACTCGGCGGCGGCGGTGGTGGTGGTGGCGGTGGTGGCGACGGTTCTGGTGGCTTTGGCGGAACTGTATATTGTTTCATACACAAGATGTGACCCTATCATTTACACTAATGTCAAGCCAACGTTTAACGTTTGCTTTCCTCGAGCCTTGCAATATTTCGATCTGGATTCTTCGACCTTGGGTTCAGGCACAACTAATTACAACGGCAGGCGTCGCTTTAAAACGAAGACAGTATAAGCCGCTGAGTCATTGAGGGCCGACGGCTGCTGAATGTCGTACCGGAAATCGTAGACGTCGCAGAGTTCCAGCGACGGAACCGAATCGAGCAGTCGTCGAAATTGCCTTTGGCTGTACGTGCGCAACTGAAACGCGTCCTGCAGGCGCAATTCCTTCGATCTGCGCCGCGCCATCAGGCAGACCTGAACGTCCTCAATCCGCCTACGGCGATCGGTGTGTACTAGCCGGAGCGATACGGTCACTTCTGTTTCGCATCTCCGCTCCGTCCAGCACTCGGAGTTCTCTTTGTCGCCTCCCAAGGGGGACAGATGCAAGCCTAGGACATAGATACCGCCCACACGAAGGCTACGGGCAACACACTCCAGGTGGCCGTGCGCCGCCTGCTCGGTTAATAGGTGACGAAACGTGTTTACAACACAGTATGCCGCATCAGCTGCCTGCCCGATCCAAAAATTGGACATCTCGGCTTCGAACGTTTCGGCATTAAGGCGGCAACGTGCAAGCCGCCGCCGAAGGTAACGCAATGCTGGCTGACTGACATCAAAACCGCTCAGTTCGTAGCCGCGGGCTGCCAACGCGGTGATTAGACGGCCAGTGCCGCAGGCAGGCTCCAGCAAACGCCGGACCCTAAAGCCACAATATTTTCGACATGCGGCCTCGATGAAGTCGGCCTCTGGTTGAGTGTACGCTTGGAAGGCAATATCGTAATACTCCGGATGGTCATACCAGGTCCCTTCCAGCATGCGGCTTCTTGTCATTGTCATCGATGGACATCAAACTTGCATGAACTTCACGCGGAAATTCGCGTTTACTTTGGAAACCAATTAATAGCTGGGCTTGGCGTTGCTACATCGGACGCACGCTGGCGTCATTGTAGAATTCGATTTGCTTGCCGCCGAGACGACGTATGGCGCGCCAGCCGTGACGTTTTGCAAACTCGTCCAGCTCTGCGTGGGACATCTGTCGAAGAACCCGCAGTTCCGCAGGCTGCGTAACGACGTACTCGGAGCTGCGTGATAGGACCTTGGCGGCCTTCGCGGCGAGAGCTCCAAGTTCTTCGTGCATATTGTTGCTCGCCTAACGGTTGGGCGCGCGGCTCGGGTTTCGGAAACTCTTCTTCGCCGGCTTGGAAGGCGTAGCCTGGGCGAAGGCGGGCAGGGGCGGCGGATGCTTCATCTTTCGATTTAATCGGGGTCCCAGTGCGTGAAGCGCTTTACGGCTCGGCGAAGGTCCGCGGGCGCCAGGCTTTTCCATATCGATCTCGGTAATTGTAGAGGCGCTCGCCGCAACGAGCGCCTATCCACTAGCTTGAACGCTGAGCACAGCCCGCGCCACAACAATTTCGCCTCACTGGCGCGTTGGTTTTCATCAGGTAAATTCTTTAGGTGTTTTCCGAGACGATCCAGCTGCGCGGGCATATTATTGATTCGCTCATCCTGCCAAAAGTGCTGGATCAAATTCTGACCCACGGGGCCAACTTTAAGATCACTGAGATCAACATCGGCAAGAAACGGGCTGATCAGAGCTTTGCCCGAATTGAGGTGTCCGCCGAAACAGGCGAGGCGCTGGACGAATTGATCCTACGTCTTCGCCAGCAGGGCGCCGAAGTTTTGGAGCGCGCAAATGCGCAAATCGCTGCCGCCTCTGCCGACGGAGTTTTCCCGCCCGATTTCTACGTGACGACGAATCAGCAAACGTTCGTCCGCATCGACGGCAAGGAAATCGAAGTGCAGCCAGCCATGATGGACAGCGCTATAGCGGTCGATCGAAAAAGAGGTACCGCCAGAGCTGTTAAGTTCTTCGACGTTCGCAAAGGCGACGAGATCGTGATCGGTCACCAGGGTGTGCGCGTTGTACCGGTGCAGCGCGCAACCACGGGCACGGATGTTTTTCAGTTCATCAACACAATCGTCGATGCCGACGAACCGAAATCGGCCATCATTCGCGAGCTGGCCGGCGAATTGTATCGTGCGCATGCAGCGAAAGGAAAAATTGCCGTGGTCGTCGGCCCTGCGATCGTCCGAACCGGCGCCGGTCAGCATTTGGTGCGCCTCATCGAATCGCGTTATGTCGATCGGCTCTTTGCCGGAAATTCGTTTGCCGCTTATGACGTGGAACGCGCATTGTTCGGCACTTCGCTGGGAATGAATCCCGATCTGGCCTTCGCGCGCGGAGGACGTGAGAACCTGATCCGAGCGGTCAATGCAATTCGCCAAGCGGGAGGAATCGCCAGCGCTGTTGAGAAAAAGATCCTGACCAGTGGCATCATGCACGCCTGCGTCCATCACAACATCGATATCGTGCTGACGGGTTCGATCCGCGACGAGGGACCGATTCCTGGTGTAACGACAGATGCGATCGAGGCCCAAAAGATGATGCGCAAAAAACTCGCCGACGTGACGCACGCCCTGCTCTTAGCGAACATTCAGCATTCGCTCGCCGTGGCCAGCATGCTCGCGCCAACGGTGAAAACGGTGTGCGTTGATATCGATCCTTCGGCAGTAGAGCGCGCGGTCGGGCATCAGCCGTTGCAATCAATCGGCCTGGTCACGGATGTGGAACCTTTTCTTCGCGAACTCGCCGATCGTCTCGCGTCATGAAGTTGTTAGTTGATGGTTGATAGTTGATAGCAGTCCATCGTTTGGCTTTCGTCCATCAACTATCAACCGGGAACTATCAACTCCTTCAAATGCGCGAGCTGCTTCTTTGTCCGCCCGATTACTACGGCATCGAGTACGAGATCAATCCATGGATGAGCGTCGCCCACGCCGCCGAGGCGCCGGTTGTTCAACAGCAATGGAAACAATTGCACGCGACTCTTTCAAAATTGGATTGCAAGGTTCATTTGGTTACGCCACAGCCAGGGCTTCCCGACATGGTTTTCACCGCCAACGCCGGACTGACCGTCGGCCGCAAATTCATCCCCAGTAATTTCCGCCACAAAGAACGCGCCGGCGAACAGCCGTTCTTTGCCGAATGGATGAAACAACATGGCTACGAAGTGTCCTGGTTGCCGGAAAATCTTTACTTCGAAGGCGAAGGCGATGCGCTCTTCGGCGGCGACGTGCTCTTTTGCGGCTACAAATTTCGCTCCGACATCCAATCGCACGGGGCCATAGCAGAAATGCTCGGTTGTCTCGCTGTCTCCGTAGAATTAGTCGATGCGCGCTTCTACCACCTTGATACCTGCTTTTGCCCGCTGCCTGACGGCGGCGCATTTTGGTTCCCCAATGCCTTCGATGAATACGGGCAGCGCGCAATCCGGGAACACGTGACCGATTTGATCGATGTCGCGCCGGCCGAGGCGATGCACTTTTCATGTAACGCCGTCGTTATCGAGGGGGATATCGTCTTGCCCCAGGGCGCGCCGCGGCTCGTAATTACACTGCAGGAGCGCGGCTATCGTTGCCACGAATTGCCGATGAGCGAATTCATCAAAGCCGGCGGCGCGTGCAAATGTCTCACCATGTTTATGCCGCAGCGGGAGCGACTGGATGAAAGAAGTATTGGAGCAATGGAGTAATGATTCTCAGCACTACTACCCCATTACTCCACCCTTTGACGTTTGACCCGTAATGCAGCCTCGATTTTTCCAAGTGGTAAGCAATTCACAACGTCTTCTTTGGTGAGCCACCCTTTCCGCGCGATGCCAATTCCAAACCACAAATCCTGCAAACGCTCGGTGCGATGAGCGTCGGGGTTGATGACGCATTTGACGCCTTTCTGTTTCGCTAATGGCCACCAGCGCCAGTCCAGATCGAGCCGCTTTGGTGCAGAGTTGAGCTCAATCCACGTGCCGGTGCGCGCTGCTGCATCGAGAATTGCCGGGATGTCGATCTGATACGGCTCGCGTTTCAGCAGCAGCCGGCCGGTCGGATGCGCCAACATCGTGACCAACGGGTTCTCCATCGCGCGAATGACGCGCTGCGTCATTGCCTGTTCGTTCAAATTGAAGACGGAATGAACGGACACAATAACATAATCAAGTTGTGAGAGGACTTCGTCTGGCAAATCGAGCGAGCCGTCACGCAAAATGTCGCATTCGATACCTGCGAAGATGCGAAAGCCGCGCAGTTTTTTGTTCAACTTTCTAATCGTGCCGATCTGTGCGCGGAGTTTCGGTTCATCGATTCCGTGTGCCTGAATTGAGCTGCGGCTGTGATCGGCGATGCCGAGATATTCCAGCCCCAGTTCTTGCGCGGCAGCCGCCATTTCTTCGATGGAATTGTGTCCGTCACTCGCAGTGGTGTGACAATGAAACGTGCCCCGCAAGTTTTCCTTCTCGATCAGCTTCGGCAGAGAATGTTTCACAGCAGCTTCGAATTCGCCCCAGTTTTCCCGTAGCTCCGGCGCGATAAAATCGAGATCAACCGCGCGATACAACTCGGCTTCATCATGCACCTCTGGAATTTTTTTCACCGGTCTTTTCTTTTTTGCTTTTGGATCGACCGGAACCTGGGCAAGCCGGTATTCGTTGAGCGTCCAGCCTCGCTGAAGCGCGCGGCTGCGCAGCTCGATGTTGTGTTCCTTGTTTCCGGTGAAATAAGCAAGCGCGAAAGGGTATTCCGCAGTGCTCACGACGCGCAGATCACACTGCACTCCAGAGCGAAGCCGCATGCTCGATTTCGTCGGCCCGTGCGCGATGGTCGATTCGACCAGCGGATGCGAAACGAAGAATTGCATGATCGCTGCCGGATTTTTTGTGGCGACCAACAGATCGAGATCGTGCAAAATCTCCTTTCGTCGCCGATAGCTCCCGGCGATATCCACCTGCGAAGCGTCGCTGTGCGCCGCCAGGTCAGAACGCAACGTTTCCGCTTCAGCAGCGACTTGCCCGAACTGAAACGAACCGGCATGCGATGCGCGTTTCGCGATCGCGTCGCAGAGCTTTTGCTGCGTGGTCTCCCCAAAGCCGGGTAATTCAGCAACACGCCCGTCTTCGCACGCCTTTTGCAGCTGCTCGATCGAACTGATCCCGAGTTGATCGTAGAGACCCTTAATTTTTTTGGCGCCAAGGCCCGACAATGAAAACAGTTCCATGATGCCGGGCGGGAATTCGGCGCTCAATTCCTCGAAGTATTTCAGCGACCCGGTCGCGGCCAGCTCTTTGATCTTCTCTGCGATGCTTTTTCCGATTCCTGGAATTTTCGCCAGCGCTTCTTCGTCCTGAAAATTCGCGATGTTGCCGCCAAAGGTTTCAATCGCGCGCGCTGCATTAGTGTAAGCCCGGATCTTAAACGGATTCTCATTCTTCAGCTCGAGCAGCGTCGCAATCTTCTCCAGCACTCCCGCGATTTCCTCCTTGGTCATCACAAAGACCGTTAACCTGAATTGCGCCGCCGTCGACGGCGTTATGCCCTTCGCCTCGTGTTGGATTCGCTGATGGCCATGCTGTTCGGTGTTGTTGCTGCCACGCGGGCTGCGTTAGGCTCCCATCATCGTGAGTAGAACGAAGGCAATCTTCGCCGGCTTGGTCGCCGGTTTGCTCGGCGGAATCCTGATGACTACTGCGATGCTATTGCTTGCTATGCTAAGAGTGGCGACGCCGCTAGTGATCATCGGTGACCGGCTTTCGGTTTTTATTCCACCGGGTCCATTCCTTTCGCTCATGGGCAAGGTCGGCGGTTACAATCACCTGAAACAACTCGGCGTAGGATCAACAATTGCGGGCCAGCTTCTGGTCGCGGCGATCGTCGGAGCAATTTTTGGCTCGTTCGTGCGGCGGAATCCCAGCCGTATTCCGGCGATTTGGACGATGTCGATCTTCGTTCTATTCCCGCTCGTGGCATTTGCGATCGCACTGTGGCCCGTTCTTGGCACAAGCTACATCGGTCTGCCGATTGAGGTGGCGCGACTGGTCACGCTCGTTGGTTTTGCGCTTTGCGTTTTTCTATTCGAACGAACGCTCGTAACGGGTTTCCAGTTTCTCACCACCCGAAAAATTGCAAACCACGATTACGAATTCACTCCGGCCATGGGACGCCGCGCATTCGTGCTGGGAGCAATTGGGCTCGCCGCGGTGGGTGGCGGAGTGGCGCTGGCGCGCAAACTGTATCGCGCCGCGGCATTCAGCTATGACGGTACGCAGTATAAAGGGCCCATCGTTCAGCCGATTACGCCTAACGATTTATTCTACTGCGTCACCAAGAATGTGATCGATCCGAAGGTAAATATTGATCTCTGGCATCTTGAAATCGGCGGCCTTGTGCAAAATCCAGCGACTTGGCGATTCCAAGACCTCACAGGATTTAAACCGACCACGCAGGAAACAACGCTCATGTGCATCAGCAATGACTTGGACGCGGGCCTGATCAGCAACGCGATCTGGAAAGGTGTTCCGCTCCGTGATTTGCTGGACCAGGCCGGCGTAATTTCCGGCGCGGCGCGAGTCCGCCTGCAGGGTGTCGATAATTACACCGATACCATCCCGCTGGAGAAAGCGATGCAACCGACTACGCTGCTCGCTTACGAAATGAACGGCGTGCCGCTGCCGGATCGACACGGTTACCCCTTGCGCGTAATCGTGCCCGGCTACTTCGGCGAGAAACACGTGAAATGGCTTACGCGTATCGAAGTGGCCGACGCCAACGCGAAAGGATTCTACGAGACGCAAGGCTGGGGGCCGGATTTCATCACTCCGACGAGATCGAGAATTGATGTACCGGAGTATGACTCTGGATTTTTCTTGGGCCAATTAGGCGCGCCGATTGAAGTGAAAGGCATCGCTTACGGTGGCGACCGCGGCATCTCACGAGTCGAAGTTAGCTTCGACGGGGGCAAATCATGGCGCGATACCGAGATTTACTATTCCGGCGGCAATTTGGCCTGGTCGCTGTGGAAGACATCATGGACGCCCGCTACAGCAGGCGATTACACGCTTGTCGTGCGCGCCACGGACGGGAAGGGCGACACCCAAGAATGGTATGAGGAACGCGGCCCATTTTCCGGCGTGGCCGGCTTGCATCAAACCGTTGTGCACGTGAGGGCGTGACTTGTTTCCGGGGAGCACAGGCTGCCAGCATTTACTCCCCGCAAAGAGTGACAGCAGCCTGAATGTTTGTAAGCACCGTAACTTGCGTCGTGTGCTAAATTTTATTGATGGAAAAAGTGATCATTGTCGGGAGTGGTTGCGCGGGGCTGACTGCCGCGATTTACGCTGCGCGCGCCAATCTTAGCCCGCTGGTGCTGGAAGGCCGGCAGCCCGGCGGACAACTCTCGACCACAACGTTGGTGGAAAATTACCCCGGTTTTCCCGACGGAATCGACGGACCGGAGCTCATTCTCAACATGCACAGGCAAGCCGAGAAATTCGGCGCGCGTTTCTCTTATGCGGAGGTGACAGATTTCGACGCAAGCAACAAACACGTCCGCATCGAAGCCGACGACGAATGGCTGGAGACACAGGCGCTGATCATCGCCAGTGGAGCGTCAGCTCGGTATCTGGGCTTGGAAAACGAACAGAAATTGATCGGGCACGGCCTGACCTCATGCGCAACGTGCGACGGCGCGTTTTACAAAAATGTACCTGTGTGCGTTGTGGGTGGCGGCGATTCCGCCGCCGAGGAATCGTTATTTCTCACCCGGTTCGCTTCAAAGGTTTATCTCATTCATCGCCGCGACAAGATGCGCGCGTCGGCGATCATGCAGGAGCGGGTATTCGCGAATAAGAAGATCGAGCCGATCTGGAACACTGTGGTTACCGAATATATTTTAGACGAAAAAGGCGAAATGCGTGCCGTGCGTTTGCGCAACGTGAAGACGAACGAAGAACGCGAACTGGTGGTGGCATGTGTGTTCATGGCAATCGGTCACGACCCGAACAGTCGACCGTATCGGGGCAAACTCGACATGGACGGCGAGGGCTACTTGATCACAAAAAATCTGGTGGAGAGCAAGCACCCCGGTGTATTCGTGGCTGGCGACGTTGCAGATCGCGTTTACAAGCAGGCGGTGACCGCCGCCGGCTCTGGCTGCGCCGCGGCGATCGACGCGGAGAAGTATCTAAGGGAGCTCGAACACTAATTGACTCCCGTGCCATGATGTCGAGCGACGTCGAGATGTAGTTGCAAATGACGAAATCCGAATGACCAAATGGCGAAAGAATCGCGGCGCGCGTTCTTCGGACTTCGTCATTGCTTCGTCATTCGACATTTTGTCATTCGTCATTAACCGATAGGATCATCTACGGTCAGCATGACAAAAACATGAAGATCTGCGATCTTACTCAGTTCTATTCGCCGGTAAGCGGCGGGGTGAAACGTTATCTTCACGAGAAGATCGATTACATCGAAAAGCACGCGCCGCGCGACGAGCACGTTCTGATTGTTCCCGGCCCGAAGACGAAGGTAAAAACAAACCGGTGCTCGCGCGTTTACACGATTCGTTCTCCTCTGGTGTCGCGCACGGCGCAATATCGCGCGCTGCTGAATTTGCGCGCTGTCGAAGAAATTTTGGAACAGGAAAAGCCGGACGTGATTGAGTCCGGGGATCCTTATCAAGTCGGCTGGAAAGCAGTGAAGGTCGGGCGCGCGCTGCGCGTGCCGGTAATCGGTTTTTATCATTCCCATTTTCCGGAAGCCTATGTGCGAAACAGCGCAAGACTTCTTGGAAAAATGGCGACCCGCCGGGTGATGAAACTTTCCCGGGCTTACGTGCGGAAACTGTACAACGAACACGCCGCCACGTTGGTCGCATCAGAGCAGCTGGCGCGCGTGTTGTCTGAATGGGGCGTGCGTAACGTGCGCGTCCTCAGTCTCGGTGTGAACACTGAGATTTTTCGCCCCGACAGGTCTGGCAACGATAGAATTCGCCACTCGCTCGCCTTGAATTCAACTCAAAAGCTACTTGTTTACGTCGGACGTCTGGCGAAAGAAAAGAACACAGCGACTTTGTTCGGCGCGTTCAAAATTTTGCAGCGAGGCCGTCCGAACGAATTCCATCTGCTCGTGATCGGCGATGGACCTGAACGGACGCAGCTCCGGAAATTGCAGGCACGAAATAAAAATGTTTCATCGATTCACTACTGCGCTGATCCGCACGAGCTCGCCCGTTACTATCGCGCCGCCGATCTGTTCGTTCATCCAGGTGTCCAGGAGACATTTGGCCTCGCAGCACTTGAGAGTCAGGCGTGTGGAACACCGGTCGTGGGAATTCTGGGCAGCTACATGGACCGCATCATTTGTCACGAGCAAAAATGTTGGGCGCGAGAGAACAGTGCGGAAGCATTAGCGAACGCGATCATGCGTTGGCCCGTAGAAAAATTGTCGGCTGTTGGCAGGAGCGCCGCGAAGAGCGCAGGCAGTTTCTACAGCTGGGCACGGGTGTTTGAGGAACTGTTTTGCATTTATCGCGAGGTTCGCGCAAACTACCGCCGATTTTAAATGGCGGACGACGACCACAGGCCGTTTCTCATTCGTGGCTATCGCAGATCGGACCGCGAAGCGGTAAGAAAGCTATGCTGCGAAACAGGCTTTCTCGGCGAACCGATTGATCCGGTTTACCAGGATCGTGAGTTATTTGCTGATTTTCTCACCACTTATTACACCGATCACGAACCGGAATCGTGTTTTCTTCTGGAGGTGGACGGCGAGATTCGCGGCTACCTGCTGGGTTCGCGCAAGCCTTTGCAAAATCAGCTCTACGCGCTTTACCAAAATGTCTGGCTGTTTTTCCGCGCGCTGACCCGTTACTTCCGCTATAACAAACGCTCCCGTCGTTTCATTCGCTGGGTCCTGATGTACGGGTGGCACGAAGTCCCGGCTCAACCGCGACGTGTCCCGCATTTTCACATCAACCTTTTGCCGGAGGCGCGAAAAGTTTCGACCACACGCGCCCTGATGAGCGCGTACTTGAGCTATCTCTATCGCTCCGGCGAAAAACGCGTTTGCGGCCAGATCATCACGTTCGAAAGCCGGCGCGGCGAAAAAATGTTCGAGCGTTACGGGTTCAAGGTTCTGAACCGGGCGGAGATCACAAAATATAAAGCGTTCTATCCCGAGTCGGTCTATCTCAGCACTGTCATCAAGAATTTGGAGACGGCCGGACCACTTTCCGCTTACTCGCGCGTCCGCGAATAATCGGAGAATTACTTCCAAAAAGCCGACCGAGGGTACAAAAAGTTAAATGGCTTTCTGAGCTTTCGGTTTTAACGTTGTAACTCTTGTAACCCTTTAACCTTCCTTTCGCCGGCATAGCTCAGCTGGTAGAGCAGCTGATTTGTAATCAGCAGGTCGTCGGTTCGAATCCGACTGCCGGCTCGTTTCATTTTCGAATCTGGACTTTCCCACCACGGTTATGCACTCTACCCAGCCCGGTATGTGCACACGCACGAAACAAATCTTCGTTCTCCTATTGGCGTCTGGATCATTTTGCTTTGCGCAACAACACCACGGCATGCCAAGGGGTTCTCGTCCAACCTCAACGCCACGTCCGCCTCCGTCACGGTTTGTCGAGCCGAACTTTTTGCTGCCTGCGAATCCCGACGTCAGCGATTATCGGCCTGTCCTTAACGCCGAGGGGAGAATGGTTATTTTCGAGAGAAACCCCACCGCGACGCCGACTGATGTGAAATTGTACATTGCGGATCTGTCGACCGGCAATGTTCAGCGGTTTGTTAACTTCGCGTCTGCCCGTGCCGATTGGTGCTGGAACAGGTCTGGCGGGGGACTCACAAGTGGCCCGGTCGCGTTCAGCAATGGTGACGGCACTTATCGCGTCGACGCCGGCGGCCAGCCGGTCTTGCTCCCGAACACGGCGGGCATGATCTACCCGTCGTGGTATCCAGACTGCCAGCGTCTGGCCGTTGCGGGCCAGTTCAATGCAGAGAGCAACTATTATAATCAGGATCTCAATTACACCTGGGTCACAGACAGATCGACGACGCCTCCCACAGTCGCACAGATGGATCGCAATGCGCCGAGAGGCGCGGCATTCCTGCAAAAGTTTCAAGCCCGTGCCGGATGGTGGTCACCCGATGGCAAATGGTTTGCCTTTGAGTCTAATCGGATCTGCAATGACATTAGCGGCAACACCTATGCCATCTTCATTCAAGATGCGGCAGGTGCAAGGCCAGCAATACAAGTTAGCGATTGCACGTGGAACGTTCAGCACCCGAAATGGTTTCCGCCTGGCAACAACGGCAAAACCTTACTAATCGCGGTGGTTCAGGCGGGTCCGATGGAGCCGTTCAGGATTGCAAGTTTCGACGTGTCGCGCTTGTTGGGATCACGCTGACAACATCGGGCGTGGTCGTTAGGCTGAGGCGTTAGCGGTAGTTTTACCAGCCAAGTCGAGATGTTCGAGAATCTCGCTGCGCAGGCGGAGGAATGACTCACTGGTGCGATCGCGCGGACGCATAAGCTCAATATCGATCTTGCGATCGATCCGGCCGGGCGCCGGCGTTATGATGAGGATGCGATCGCTCATGTAGATGGCTTCATCGATGTCGTGGGTGACGAGAAGCATGGTGGTGCGGCGATTTTCCCAGAGGCGCAATACCTCGTCCTGCATCCGCATGCGCGTGAAGGCGTCGAGCGCGCCGAGTGGTTCATCGAGCAGAAGCACCTTGGGATGATTGATTAGCGCGCGGGCGAGGGCGACGCGCTGGGCCATGCCGCCCGAAAGATGATGTGGATAGGAATTGGCAAACGCTTCGAGTCCGACGAGCCGCATGAATTCGTCCACTTCAGTCCTTTTTTCTTGCAACACTCCGCGCGCAACGAGACCGGCCTCGATGTTGCGGCGAACGGTCAGCCACGGAAAAAGATTTGGATCTTGAAAAACAAGACCCCGCTCGGCTTTCGGTCCGAGGATCTTTTCTTCGCCCACAAGCAGTTTGCCGGCATCGGGAAAATCGAGACCCGCAATGAGTCGAAGCAGCGTCGATTTTCCGCAACCGCTCGGCCCAATTAACGACACGAGCTCGGCGGCGGCGACGGAAAACGAAATGCTGTCGAGGACGAGGCGCATGGTGCCCGGCGCGTCCGGGACCGCAAAACTCTTGCGGACTTCCTGAACGCGGAGTGCCGATGCGGCCACGACATTCCTCGTTACCACTTAATCATTCCCTTCTGCCAAACGAGGACTCGATCGCGCAGTTTGAAGAGCAAAGTCATAATGGTGGAGAAGAAGGCCGCCATGATGACGAGGGCTGCGAAGACTTTGCCGTATTCCGCCCAGCCTTGCGCCCAACTGACATACCAACCGAGGCCGGATTTAACTCCCACAGTTTCCGCGACCACGAGAGTCAGAAAAGACGCACCGAGTCCCATGAACAGGCCGATGAAAATATTCGGAACCGCCGCTGGAATCGCCACACGAAAAATAAGATAGGCGCGTCCGGCGCCGAGCGTTCGAGCCACGTCAAGGTAGGACGCGCGAGTATTAGAGACTCCGGACGCAGTCAACATCGTGACCGGGAACCACACCGCGAGCGCGATTAATCCTGCTGCGGACACGATTGCCGAAGGCGCCACAACCATCGAAAAAGGAATCCATGCTGTGGCTGGAATCGGTCCCACAACCTTGAGCAGCGGCATTCCCCAATAGCGCACCGAACTCGACCATCCAATGCACACTCCGCTAATGAGTCCGACGATCACGCCAAGCGTGTAGCCACTCAAGAGTAAAACCAGTGAGTGCCAGGTGCTATCGAGCAACAGCGCGCGATCGCTAATCAAACTGCGTAAAACCGCTGCGGGGCCTGGAAAGTACGGCAGCGGAAGTAAGTGGAAGCCCAACGTAATCGCGTCCCAAACACCAAGTAACAGGATTGCAGCCGTAAAAATCGGCCACATGTGCCGCATCCATTGGCGCAACCCCGCCCAGAATGTTTGGGCGATCGCGAGAACAATTGAAACGCCGAGAATTTCCCAAAACAGCAGTATATAAGAATGCGTCTCAAGGGGCGGCGCGTTTTTCGCAAACAGCAAGTGAACTCCGAACGCAATTAGAGTTGCGACCGGAACAGCCAGCTGCATCAGCCAAGACAATGTCGATTGGTTGTTGGTAAGACCGACAGCGTTAGTCCCTGCAACTGGTTTCATAGATGTCATTCTGATCCCGCGGTCGCGGGAGAAGAATCTCGGATCATTTGCAGCCCCGTCCGCGCAGGAATAGACAGAGATGTTTCGCTCCGCTCAACATGACACGTCATTTATTAGAAGGATTCCGCCGTCTTCGGCCAACCTAATGGAGCCAGCGTTGCTCGTTCGCTTATTTCTGGGCGGCTATCGTATTTTTCTGAAGACACGGTGCGTCAGGGTCGGCGAGATTCGGCGCATCCTGGTCCGGTTGATCGAACATTTTTCTTCGGCAGCACGAATCTGCCGTGTCTTTCTGGATCAATGCCGCGATTAGTCGGATATCTTCGTCGGGTGAAACCTGGGCTCCGGCAATTTTTTCCACCTCCAGGTTCTTGATCCACTCGTCTGTAATGCCGGGGAGATGCATAAAGGCTCGCTTGGCCAGCGCTTCGGTGTCGGTCTCCGGGGAAAGCATCTTGGCGACTTTCATTTCCCGGCTGGCAGTGTGAACCGACTCCTCAGCTAGGTGCACGCTTGGTATGTAGCGCAAACGCGCGAGGGCGACCGTATTCAGTTCGGGCGTTGAGGCGAGATATTTTTTCTCTACAGCCATAATCGCCGCAGCCTTTGGATTGGTCTCGACCCATTTGGCGCCTTTCAACAAGGCACGCGTTGCTCGAGCTGCAGTATCGGGATTGGCGTCCACCCATTTGCCGTTCGCTATCACCTCGCAGCAATACTCATCTTTGTAAGGCGCATCCATTATCTGGTCGGCAACGTTTCTTACCTTCCCCTCCGCGATCAAAAGGCTGCCGATTGGTTCCGCGTCAGCGACGACGTCCACTTCGCCTTTGTCGATCGCCAGACCTAATTCGCCTGCCGGATAAACTTTCCAGGTAATATCTTTTCCGGCATCGATCCCGTGGACGCCGAAGACGCGGTTTGCGAACACGAAGGGCGGCGTGCCCATGCCTGGCACACCAATTCGTTTTCCTTTCAGGTCATCGATCGTGTGGATATTCGTTTTGACTCCCGCTTGCACGCGCAGACATCCGCGATGGATGCCGGCGAGGAATCGCACATCCAAGCCCTGTTCGATAGGTTTAAGGAAGTACATCACAAGGTGATGAGTAATGTCGTAGCTGCCAAGGGCCAGTGCGTCTTTGTAAGTCGACCAGTTACACTTCACTAATTCAGGCTCGAGTCCCTCCTCCCTAAAGAAACTCTTCTCGTAAGCGGCATAAATCGGTGCCTCGCAGGTCAGCCCGATGTAACCCACGCGGACTTTTTTTGAATTCCGAACGGTGGGACTGGAGTTTTTATTACAGCCGGCCACCAGCAGAACACTCAACGAAAGGGCGGTTATAAGTCGCGAAGGCATTGTCCGTTTAAAGGTTTTGTAAATAGTCCAATAAGTCTGGGCTATGGAAGCAGAACCTTGGGCCGCAATCAACCCCGAACAGTTTCGCGGTCAAGCTCCTGATTGCATTTATAAACTCTCCCGAACAATATTCCTTCTCCATGCCGGAGCCTTTGGATATTCGACATCTTCGCTATTTTCTCGCGGTCGCCGAAGCGGGAAGCTTCAGCCGCGCAGCCGACCGGCTCGGAATTTCGCAACCGAGTGTGTCGCAACAAATGCGGGATTTGGAAGCAGGTCTTCGCGTGCCTCTATTTCAGCGCCGTGGAAAGCGCATTCTGCATCCGGCGATCAGTATCACTGTTGAAGAAATATCTTCCACTGAGATCGAGACGGCCCTGGAAGAAGGCCGCATGGACGTCGGCCTTGGGTTTCTGACCCGGCACTCTCCAAACTTGCGCTACGAGCGGCTTTGCACAGATGAATTTGCCTTGATCGTCGCTCAGAATCACCCGTGGGTGAACCGAAGGGTAGTTGATTTTTCGGAATTGCACCAGCAACGCCTGCTCCAATTGCCGGACACTTTTGTGATGCGCAGAATGACGGATGAGATTTGTCGAAAGCATCAGGTCCGTCCGCATGTGATTGCTGAGATCAACGCTATTGAAACCCTGCTTCGCTCGCTCGGCCCCTCGCAAGCCGGCACTTTGATGCCAAAAATCGCATTGCGCGGCCGGGAAAATCTGAAATTAAGAGCCATCCGGTTACGGGGTAAAAATCTCGGCCTCGATATTGGCCTGTTGCGACTGAGCGATTCAGCAGCAAACACTGCCGTCGCCGCGTTTACGACCCTCGCGAAGGCGACCGTTCCGAAAATGATCAAACGCTAAACGATTCTTAGCGGGAATCGGGGTGGCGCAGATAAAGCGCCATGCCACCAATGTCGATGACGGCGAAATTCGACGCGAGATATTCCTGGCCCAGCACGCCCGCGTTCGACTCCGCTGCCGAGTTCGACAGCAGGACGTCTTTTGATACATGCGCGACAACCACTTCGGCGTTTGCGAGTTTAAAATTGCCGATCGCCAATTCCTTCACTCCGGTGCGATTGATGCCTTCACTCAATCCACCGGCCCCGCCCGCGCCGTATCCGGCAAGGGCAGTCACCCCTGTTCCCGATTTCACCGCTACTTGCGTATCGATGAGCGTGTTCGCCGAGCCGGTGTCCAGTATGAAGCGAGTTGGATGTCCGTTGAGCGCGCCTTCGACGTCAAAATGATCATTCGCATTTAGTCGTATTGGGATTCGCGTAAATCCGCGGCCGGCCAAAAAACTTGCGAGGCTCTGGCTCACTCCGGGACTGCGTCCGTTTGGATTGACGTCAAGCATTTGCCGAGTGCAGTCGATGATCATCCCAAATTTCACCATCTCGCGCGCGCCGAGGACACCATTGATGTGCGCCAGGGCTTTGGAATCGGCAAGATGCGATCCGGTTGCGGCAGCTCTGTGCTCTGGATTCATGCCGGAGAAATCTGCGATCGCGACGGGCACGTTTGTCACGGTGCAATTGCCCATTGCTAAGCTTTTTACCTTGCTGGTGCCAAAGCGTTCCCAGCTCCGGCCAAACAAACCACCAACGTTCGAGCCGCTTTTTTCGACAGTGAGACCAAATGTATTCACGCTATTGACGTCGATGACGGTGTTTGGCGATCCCGTGTCGATCATTAAGGCGCCGCGCTGATTGTTAATCGAGACCGGAACAAACAGATGGTTGCCGGAGCGCCGCTCCAGTTTGGCGCCGGCCAGGCCTTGTTTGGAAAGAAGACCAGCGAGCGTGCCGCTGCTTTGTTGTGAGTGAACGGCAAACGGTGCCAGTGCTGCGACCACGAGAATCGAAACAAATAAATTTTTCATGAGTGATGCAATCGGAATCGAGGGCGTGAATTTTGGGAATTTCGGAGGCCGACTTCAAGTGCTTTTTGTGGATGTTGGTCAGCTTTGCCGACTCGGCCGCCAGGCTGCTAGCCTGGCGAATCCGCCTGCCAGGGCAGGCTGGGCGCCTGACATCCGATTCCTCGCCCGCTTTGGGAAAAGCTCGTGCTACGGCGCGCCAAGGAGGCGCGTGTGTTCCTCAGCATTACAACAACTGATACGGATCGACGTCGACGGTCACGGTGACGTCTTCGGGGAATGGCAATTTGTCGAGGGTTTCGCGCACGAGCCGGCTCAGGCGCATGATGGCTTCGCCGCGGATCAAAATGTGAAAGCGGAATTGGCCTTGTAGTTTTTCCAACGGCGCGGTCGTGGCATCGCCCAGAATGAATTCCTCAGGCAACGCATCTTTCAAACGACGTTTTAAAGTTTCGGCGGACAATTTTGCGCGACCTTCGTGTGCCGAGCGTACTGTGATTAGGATCGCGTGTTTGAACGGCGGAAAATCGCAACGCTCACGGAACTCCAGTTCCTGTTGGAAGTAACCGGCGAAATCGTGGTGCCGTGCAAACTGAATCGACGGACTAAACGGCGTGTAAGTCTGCACAAAAACTTCGCCCGGCGTTTCGCCGCGGCCGGCGCGCCCGGCGACCTGCGTGAGAAGCTGGAACGTTCGTTCGCCTGCTCGGAAATCGGGCAGATGCAAGGCAAGATCAGCGTTGATGATTCCAACCAACGTCACGTTCGGAAAATGCAGACCTTTGGCGATCATTTGCGTGCCCACCAAAATGTCGATCTTGCCAGTGCGAAAATCTCTTAAAGTCTCGCGATAAGCTTCCTTGCGCGTCATCGAATCAGCGTCCATGCGCCGCACCACAGCTTTCGCAAAAATCTGTGCGACTGTTGATTCGACTTTCTCGGTGCCGAAGCCGTAATAAATCAGCGCGTCCTTTCCGCAGGCGGGACATTTCTTTGGCACGGCGGCAGTATGTCCGCACAAATGACAACTCAAGCGTCCCGCCACCGCGGGATGCCGATGAAACGTGAGCGCGACGCTGCAATTCGGACAGTTCCGCGCTTCACCGCACTCGCTGCAAAGGAGTGACGTCGAAAATCCGCGCCGATTCAAAAACAGAATCGTCTGTTCGCGTTTTTGCAAACGATCGGCAATTGCCTGCGACAATTTTTCCGAAAGTATTGCAGCTTTCTTTTCTTTCCGTCGTTCCTGGCGAAGATCGACGATGCGCATGAGCGGCATCTGCTTTTGATCTATACGCTGTGTCAGGACCACGAGTCGATACTTGCCGGTCGCGGCGTTGTGATAACTCTCGAGCGAAGGCGTGGCGCTTCCGAGAACAACAGCGCATTTCTCGATCTTCGCGCGCACCACTGCGACGTCGCGCGCGTGATATCGTGGCGCTTCCTCCTGTTTATAGGTTGTCTCGTGTTCTTCATCGACCACGATGAGCCCGAGATTTTTGAGAGGCGCAAAAATCGCGCTGCGCGCGCCGATCACGATGCGTGCTCGGCCCGAGTGAATTTTGTGCCATTCATCGTGGCGTTCGCCTTCAGACAAATGACTGTGGAGGACGGCGACCGCATACGGCACGTCGGCAAAGCGACTCTTGAAACGCTCCACCGTCTGCGGCGTCAACGAAATTTCCGGGACTAGAACGATTGCGGTGCGCCCGCGATCGAGCGTTGTCCGGATCGCTTGTAAATAGATTTCGGTTTTACCGGAACCGGTCACACCATGGAGTAAAATCGGGCGCGCGTTCTCAGGTGAATCGAGTGCATCCGTGATTTCCTTCAGCGCGCGCGTTTGCTCCTCATTCAAAACAAGATTGGACGTTGCGATGAACTGCTCATCCGCATGTGGATCGCGAACCACGGCTTCCTCACGCAACTCCGCGAGGCCGCGTTTCACCAGTGCGCGCAGCGTCTGGTTATCGAGCGATGTCTGGCGGAGGAGTTCCGCCGCGCGCACTGGCGCTTCTAATTTGGAAATTGCGTCCAGGAGTTCCGCCTGTCGCGGCGCGCGTCGTCGCAATTTCTCAAGCTCGTCGTTGTCGATCTTGCGTCCGGGCCGCACGAATAGCTGTTTCTTCCATCCCACTTCTGCGCGCCGAATCACCTGGGGCAGCATGCTGCGCATCACTGTTTCAATCGGGCAGCAATAGTAGGTGCCGATCCATTTTGCCAATTCGAGCAAGTGCTCGCTCAAGACCGGCGTTTCGCCGATCACGGCTTCGATCGGCCGGATTCCTTTCGCTTCGGTCTGTTCTGGAAGTGCGACGACTGTGGCGAGCGCGGATTTCTCACGGAACGGCACGCGGACGCGCGAACCGACTCCCACGCGTTCGGCTAAACTTTCCGGCACGGAGTAGTCGAGTTCGCGATGGATCGCCCGATCGACAATTACGCGAACGTAATTGGCCTTTGCCATGCGCTGTTCACAAATCGTGCTCGTGCTCGTGCTCTCAATCCTCATCGATTATTGTAGCACGAACTGAATGATCCGGTTTTTGTTCAAACTGATCCTCTGCGTGATGCTGGCGCTGGCTGCGGGCTTTGCCTATCTCGCACTCGTGTCCGGGGATCCGTTTTACACGTTTTACGAATGGATGAGCCCGGCGCGGTTTCAACAATACGACCGCCTCATTCGCACGGTGGCAGTTGAACATCACCTGGATCCGATGCTGGTGAAAGCGGTCGTTTGGCGTGAGAGCCGATTTCATCCGAGAAAGTATGGGAGCCATGGAGAGCGCGGCCTCATGCAAGTAACCGAGAAAGCAGCTAACGAATGGGCGCGGGAAAACAGGATCAACAATTTCCATGTCGACCAGCTTTTCGATCCGAGGACAAATCTGGAGGCAGGCACGTGGTATCTCCAACGCGCCGTCGGACATTGGAAACATGAGTCCGATCCGCTTCCTTTCGCGTTGGCAGAGTACAATGCCGGCGCCAGTCGGGTGGACCGGTGGAGTGGACACGGAGTCGGCGACGTCCCGGTGAAAACATTTCTCAAAAACATCGATTTCCCCGCCACGCGAAAGTACGTCGAGTCAATCATGGACCGCTACAAATTCTATCAGCGGCGAGGTCGGATGTGACGAAAGTTGTCGCGCGACAAGGAGCGTCAAGACGTCCTGGTCCTTGGTGTTCCGACTTGTGCATCGAGAAGGCCGATCTAGATTGACCGATCTTGTAGAGAAATGAGCAGGCGGCGTGGCTTTTCGATAATTTGTTCAGTTGTTTTTGGTGCTTTTGCGCTGGGGCTGGCCGCACTCGCTGGCAACATCAATTTGCCACAGCACAACCTCGTTTCTCGCACGTCTTTCGAACCCAGTGTCGCGACACACCAAACCCAGGCTGCCTCAGAACTTGCGCTTCAGTTTCCAAGCGCACGCGAAATTGCCGCGGGCGTAGGAACTTTCTCGGCGCCGCCACCAACGCGCAGCACCTTTACGGCGACTTGGCAGAGCGCCAGCGGCGCGAAGGGTTACCTGCTGGACGTCTCGACGAGCGACTCCTTCACTACTTACGTAGGCGGCTATCGCGATTTGGATGTGGGAAATGTAATTCGGCAAGTCGTGACCGGATTAAATCCAGGGACGACTTATTATTATCGAGTACGGCCTTACACTAACAACGGTCTGGCCAGTTACTCGCAGCCGATGCGGGGTGCTACGGCGCCCACCACGGGGCTGATCATTAATCCGACGTTTGACAGTTCTATCACGAATGATCCAGACGCCGCTGCCATCGAGGCGATGATCACCCGGGCCATTTCGATTTACGAATCGCTGTTCGATGATCCATTTACGATCCCGATTTTTTTTCGCTACGCAACCACTGCTCCAGATGGCACTCCTTTGCCGCCTGGGGTTCTTTCAGAGAGTGACTTCGCGGTGTACACGATTCCGTGGAACACGTTTGTCAATGCTCTGACGGCGGATGCAAGAACGAATAACGACTTTCTTGCGAACGCGAGTTTGCCCGGCACTGCATTAGCTGCAAGCATCAAGCCGTCGAGTGCGAACGGGCGATCAGTGGGGCTGGACACTCCTCCTGCTATTGCTCAAAACGGCCATCTGGGCGGACCGTATGATGGCATCGTTACCCTTAATTCAGCGCACCCATTTCTGTTCAGCCGACCGGTCAGTGCCGGCTACTTCGACGCACAACGTTCGACGGAGCACGAAATCGATGAAATTATCGGTTTTGGATCCAATGCAATGCTCTCTAACTTCCGACCACAAGACCTGTTCAGTTGGTCGTCTGCCGGACAAAGAAATGTCAGTCGGACAGGCTCACGGTATTTTTCGATCGACTCCGGCAGCACCAACATTGTCGGTTTCAATCAGGACTCCAGCGGCGATTTCGGCGATTGGTTGAGTGAGGACTGTCCGCAGACGCAACCATATGTCCAAAATGCGTTTGCTTGCACGGGACAATTCTCTGATGTCACGACTACCTCGCCCGAGGGCATCAACCTGGACGTCATTGGTTATGATCTTAATCGGACAGTGCTAGGCAATATCAGCACGCGCGCCTTAGTGCAGACAGGTGACAACGTGCTGATTGGCGGTTTCATCGTGCAAGGGACTACACCAAAGAGGGTGATTATTCGGGCCATTGGTCCTGAGCTCAGTCAGTACGGCGTTCCCAATCCATTGGCTGATCCCACATTGGAACTGCACGACGGCAATGGAGCTTTGATTGCCTCCAACGATAACTGGCAGACCACCATCATCGGTGGGATCATCACTCAAGACCAGGTCCAGGATATTCAGAATAGCGGTCACGCTCCTGGGGACTCAAGAGAATCTGCGATCATTGCCAATCTGCCAGCGGGTAACTACACCGCGATCGTACGTGGCGTAAGCAGCACGATCGGAGTTGCTCTGGTGGAGGTGTACGATCTTAGTCCGGATGTTAGCTCAATTCTAGGTAACATCAGCACTCGCAGCTTGGTGCAGACAGGTGACAACGTGATGATTGGAGGATTCATTGTCCAGGGGACTACACCAAGGAGCGTGATTATTCGTGCCATTGGGCCTGAGCTCAGTCAGTATGGCGTTCCCAATCCACTAGCCAATCCGACATTGGAACTGCACGACGGCAATGGAGCTTTGATTGCCTCCAATGATAACTGGCAGACTACCATCATCGGCGGGATTATCACCCAGGACCAGGTCGACGATATTCAGAACAGCGGCCATGCTCCAGGCGACCCGAGCGAATCTGCGATCATTGCAAACCTGGCACCGGGTAACTACACCGCGATTGTGCGCGGGGTAAATAACACCACCGGAGTTGCTCTAGTCGAAGCGTACGATCTTTATTGAGATTGTTTCTCGAAGCTGACGCGCATAGCCGCTGACGGCGACCCATCACGCGCAACACAGAGCCGATCAATGTAAACAACATCGGTCGTCGAATCGCAAGGCAACCGATCAATTTGATTTGACCGTCATAATTTTCCGCACGCGCTCCACGACCATTGCGGAGCTAACCTGTTTCATGCAGGCGTGATCAAACGGGCATTGGCTTAGCCGCTTATAATTGCATGGCGAACACGGCAGATTCATGCGAACCACCGATTCGGGACGTTGGTAAGGCCCAATATGAACCGGATTCGTCGGTCCGAACACGCTTACCATCGGTTTACCCAAGGAAGCGGCGACATGCATCGAGCCAGAGTCATTGGTCACTGCCACCTCTGCGCGGCGAATCAGCGCCGCCAAATCTGCCGGCGTCGTCTTGCCACAAAGATCGCAAGCTCCGGGAGCGGCCGCAGCGATCAGCCGGCATCGCGTCTCGTCACGTTTCGTTCCCGCGAGAGTCACGGCAAATCCTTCGCGGAGGAACTCGCGCGCGACACCTGCAAATCCTTCAATGGTCCAATGCTTGGTTTCCCAAATAGTTCCGGGCACCAAAACAACAAGTGGTTTGCCAGCGGGCACACCGCGCTCCTCAAGTAATCGTTCCACATTGCGCACGGTTTCCGGTGAAAGGTGAATTGTCAGGTCCGGCGGATTGTCATCGAATCCGAGCAATTCTCCGACCCAAAGATAACGATCGATTGCATGAACATCGAGGGTCTGAATCGGGATGCGATGCGTGTACGCGATCCATGAACCTTCACGCGCCCCGCGCCAGCCGTGGCTCGGTATATTTTTGAGATCGTGCTCCGCAGAAATCGTACGTGAAAATTTCACGGGCCGATCAAATCCGATGCGCACACGCGCCCCGCTGATGAGTGCGAACAAAGCCGAACGTACCTGGCCATGCATGTCGATGATCAGATCATATTTCGCGCGACGGATTTGCTTGAGCAGATCGAGAAACGCCAGCATCGCCCGCCATCTGTGGCCGCGCTTCGAGAAATCGCGTCGCGCAAAAAGAACGACATTCGATAGCGCCGGATGGTGACGCACGACCTCGGCGTTCTCCGGCGTTATAAGCCAGTCGATCCGTGCACGCGGATAACGCGCTCGCAGCTTCACCAGCACCGGAATCGTATGAACCACGTCGCCGAGCGCTGATGGTTTGATCAGCAAAATGCGCGAGAACTCAGCGGATTGGAGTTCCGACTTCGCGTTCCTTATCGGTGCGTTTTCGATTTGGTTCTTCAATTGCTGTCTCGCACAAAAACCGTAACGTCCAACGCTCAACGCCCAACGCTCAACGTCAAATTGAGATAGTTCGGCGTTCGATGTTGGGCGTTCGGCGTTTTCTTCGAGGTCGGCGAGCAAAACTAGGCGGCCTTTTTCTCGCCCGAGAACGCGCCGCGGAGTTTTTTCATCCATGCCGAAAACCGATGGCGATTCTGCTCGCGGCGCACCACTGCTTCGCTGGTCACCCAGTTGAATTGGATCACCCGACGCGGCCCAGAGAAGGGCTTGTGACCGTGCCACGAATTGTTGCTGCGACGGAACGCCAGCAGCGTGCCTTCCGTCGGCGGCACTTCAAGAAGCATGTCGTCGAGATTGTTTCCGGAACGCAGTAACCGAAGCCGGCCGCCGGAAGATTCCCAACCGGAATTCATGTAGATAAGGATCGTGATGATCTTCGTCTCCGAATCAGTGTGAATTTTGCCGTCCTTTTCGCTGCAACAACCGCGCACAGTGATCATGTCCGGCCGGTTGGCGAGATTGACGTTGAACTTTTCCTCAAACGCCTGACGAAATTCGTCGCTGCGCATTTCTTCGACGAGTTTTGTAAACGCGGGCCCATAACTGACCTCGCCTAAAGGAAAACTCCCGGGTCGACTCACCTCAGGATAATCCTTGTCGATCGCAGCGCGCACGTCGGGTTTCACAAATTCAGGGACGATCAAGAAGTCAAATGGTTCGCTAGTGAGAGGAGTGTTCCGAAATTTCTCCAGCTCGAGCATCGAAAGCATTCGCGACGCTACACCAAGGCTCGACGGCTTCCAAGCCGTCGAGCAAAAATGAGGCACCTTAGGAATAAAGAAAAAGCGCTTCCTGCGTTCCTATTTTGCTGATTAAATATCTTGATCATGGCGGAGAGGCATACAGGCCGATGTTACTGCGGGGCGGTGGAAGTCGAAGCGACCGGTGAGCCGCTCGACATGGGTTACTGTCATTGCAACGAGTGCCGGCGTTATTGCACGGCGCCGGTCAGCATCTTCACGTTGTGGAAACCCGAGACTGTGAAGATTAGCCAAGGCGCGCAATTTCTCGGTAAATTCCACGCCAGCGAGTTGAGTGACCGCCGGTATTGCACCAAGTGCGGCGGCCACGTGATGATCGATCATCCCACGCTCGGCCTGGCCGATATTCGCGTGCCGCTCAGCAACTTCACGTTCAAGCCAACGGTGCATCTCAATTACGCGGAAACGGTGCTGCCGATAAGAGACGGACTGCCAAAGATGAAAGACTTTCCCGCTACCATTGGGGGATCGGGCGAGACGATGGCGGAGTAGCTAACCGGCTACCCGCAGTTGCCTGACGAAGTTGTTGTATTCTTCGTGGGTGCCGATCCAAAACCAGACGACGAGATCGCCGTGCTTCTGTGCCATCGCGCGATAGTGATCTCCTATTCGCACTGACCAGACGTTTCCAATAAGCGGCTTGAACTGCATCGATGGATGTAACGGGTCACGCAGCCAGAGTTGAAATTTCTCTCGAGCGAGACATTGGACGTGAGCTGGGAGTCGATTGAACTCGTGCCAGAAACGCCGGTGCGTTCTGGAGGTCACGGCATCTCGCGAACGCGCCCCGCTTTGATGTCCTCTTCTACTTCGTGCAGAACAGTGTCGAGTTTACCACTCGCCACATCGCGCTTCATTTGCTCGTCCCATTCGTCATCGTTCCAGCCGTGCAACCACGCCGCAAGCTCAGCCCGCTCTTCGAACGAGAGTCGCTCGATCGCGCTCTGGATTTCAGCCAAACTCATTGACCAACTTTACCGCGTCGCAATTGTCTCAGCAATTGTGGAATCGAGTAAAGAGTCACTTGCCACTACCTTGCTCGTGCGAATGTCAAACGGCTTCGGTAGCTCGAAAGACAACTTCGCGCACCTGCAATCGCATGTTAAACTTGATGAGCAATGGAGAAGACGCTTACGAAATTCCGCAGCTTCGAGGAAGCAGAGAGAGCCGACGGCAATTTCTACAAAAGGCTTACTCCCCAAGAGCGTCTGGCAATTCTCCTCGAACTCCTAAACCATGCCCCTGAGCAACGACTCGAAAGAGTTTATCGCGTTACTAAACTTCCACGGCGTTGAGTACCTGATCGTCGGAGCTCATAGACGCGACCCCGCTTTGATTTCCCCCACTTCGATCTCCCTCAAAGAAGATGGAATCTGGAAACCATGAATCCAGGAGATTTATTCACTTTCCTGGTTTCCTGGGTTCCTGATTAATCCGTTAACCCGCTCGGTAATCGCGGCGACGCGAGCAGCTTGCCAAATTCGCTCCAACGTTTCTCGGGATCGGCGCCGCTTCGTTTCTCGATGTAACGTTTCACCATCTCTTCGCCGAGATTGTAGTTGATCACGTAGCCTCGGTAACGCTGGATGAATTTCACCCGTTGCTGCGCGCGCGCCGGCTCGGCCACGGTGTATTTTTGCAACCAGTGGGCCGCGGCGTTCTCATCGATCTGGCCGTTGATCAGCCTGCGGGCCGCTTCGTTTACCGCGTAGTTGAGGTCCTTCATCAAATCCTGCACAGCGTAATATTCGTCTGCGCGTGATGCATCGATTCCTGCGGCGGGAAACAAGACTTCCTTCTCGAACTTCATTCGCTCGATCTTAGTCGGGAACGCAACGTCTCTGCCAAAATTCGCCGTCCCTTCGGCGATGAGCGATTGCGGTGAGAACAGAGCGTAAACTGAAAACTCCATCCAGCCGCGATCGCGGACCAGGTTCTTTTCCAGCAGCGAATTGTAAACGTGATGGCCGGGATAACCCTCGTGCGCCGCGAGATCGACCGCGCGATCGATGTAGATCGGGAGATCAGTATTCACTTGAATCACGCTGTGGAAATTGCCTTTGTACCAATTGTAACCGCCCCACGGCTTATTGGTCACGTACTCGACGGTGAAACTCTCGTTCGGCGGAAGCGCAACGTGCGCCAGCGTCGGGCGCGGCATTCCTTGATTGCAAGTTGAAACACAGAATCGAGTTTTTCCTTCGGAATCACAAACGGCTTGCGCCACATCTCGTAGCGCTCCCACAACGAATCGCCAGTCCGGCTCGGACCCGGAATTTTTGCCTCGAGCTGTTTGATGATCTGGATAAAATGCGAATCCGAATAAGTCGGCGCAACGGCGTCGTAAAGCGCGCGCGATTCGTCGTCGAACTTTAATTTTTCGCCCTTCAACATCCGCACCCGCGCCGCGAGTGCGGAGATTTGTTTCTGCAAATATTCGCGCCGCAATTTGAGCACCTCATCTCCGCTTGTTCCCGCGTCGGGCGTTTTCGCCAGCGTCGCGCTCAATTCCGCCGCCTCGGCGCCGATCACATCTAGCGATTTCTTTTCCTTCTCCGACTGGGTCTTCCACTCGGCCGGTCCGTAAAACGCATCAACGTAATCCGGATCATGTTGCCCGAGGGCGAGCACGAGATGCACGTAGCGCTCGGCGACAGCATTCATCGCGTCGGCCGCGCGTGCGCTTCCGCTCAACATTACCAATGCACACACGACAACGACCGATAGGCCATCCACGATTGGAGGCTTTTTTATTCGACCACGAATAGACACGATTTCACACGAAAGAGGTAGGGGCGATTGGCGCAATCCCGGGGCCGTCAGCGCGTCGGCCGTCTGCCGCGCGCTGCGTTCCAGAAGCGCAGAATCCGCACGGCGCGTAGTCCCTCATCCAGCCGATAAATGATCAGGTAGGAACCGACTGGAAAGAATCGCGTGCTTGGCCTTTGTGGTAGTCTCGGGCCCATCTCCGGCGCAGCAGATAGCTGTTCGATTGCTAGAAGAACCGGGCCTTCCAATCGAACGGCCAAGTGAGCGAATCTTTGACGCCCGCTGTCTGCTTTATTCCGTGAAATACTTCGCGGCGAGGGATTGCGCGCCAGGGCCTAATACGCTAACCGCTGCTTTGCTACCCAGCAGTCTTCGCAACAAAGTTTTCGCTTCATTTTTCTCTTGCTCCGACACATCGGCTTGATTGATCGCAGTGATCACTTTCTCCAGTGCCTTCATAATCACTTGCTGCTGCTGCGGAGTGCTCGGCGCGGTCGGCGTTTGCCGCCGGGGAACGGTGGTTCGCCGGCTCTTATCGATAGAGATCGAAATCGGGGGCGCGACACCACCTTCGAGCACTTTGACTCCGAAGTCGTTTATCTTAGCAAAGCCGGACAGCAGGCCCATCCCGGTCTGATCCTCAAGAGCGGTACAGTCGATGAGGTGATACTCTGAAAGCTGGGCCAAGGCGCGCAGCCAGTCACGGTGATTTATGCCTCCTGGCGGCAGGACCGCCTGCTCACCTTGGCCGAACGGAATGGAACCTTCGCTTCGACGTTCATAGAGAAGCTGCAGCAGGCATCCTCTGACGACAGAATCCTTCATAGACTTTGCCAATATGCTCTGCATCTCGCGCACCAACAACTCACCTCAAGGGTGCAAGTCTGTACTTGGAAATGCGGTTCGCGCCTAAATTCCGAAAGCGTTGAATAGCCGTTCTGATCGGAAATT
>QHNQ01000127.1 GCA_003218135.1 Verrucomicrobiota bacterium | reverse complement strand
GACCCGTAAAATAGACGTCGTGAAACGGGATATTGTCTTCAACGCGTTCTGATTTTCCCGGTTTAAATTCCAGCCCCGCGATAATCATGCGTGCCACCCAGAAGAAAATGATCTCCGGTGCGGTGACGAGGACGCTGGTCGGATAAAATTTCTTCCGCGTCTCGTCGTCCATCGTTTGATAAGCCCATAGCCACGACGAAAACCACGTGTCGAGCGTATCCGGATCGTGGATCCAATTCTCCGGATCAGGCGGCGGCTCCAGGCCGACATAAATTTCCTCACTCGCCTGGGATTTGGAATTTGGGATTTGAGATTTCCGGTACCAAGCCGGTATCCGATGTCCCCACCACACCTGCCGGCTAATGCACCAATCGCGGATGTTCTCGAGCCATTGAGCGTAAACTTTTTCCCAATGCGCTGGAAAGAAGCGGATGAGGTGATCACGCACGACAGCCATCGCTTCTTTCGTTTTTGGATAACGCAAGAACCACTGCTCGCTGATGCGCGGCTCGATCGGCACATCGGTCCGATCGCTGAATCCAACATTGTTTTCATACGGCTCGGTTTTGGCCAGCGCTCCCCTCGCCTCCAACAGGTCCGCGGCTTTTTCTCGCGCTTTGAATCGATCAAGGCCATCTAGCTCCGGTTCTGTCGGACAATTGATGCGTCCATCCGGATGCAGCACATCGGCAATTGGCAGGTCGTGGCGCTGGCCGATCTCGAAATCCACGGCATCGTGAGCCGGCGTAACTTTTAGAACGCCCGTGCCGAACTCCGGATCGATTGCTTCGTCGGCGATGATGGGAATTTTCTCGCGCGCGAGTGGCCGCCATGCGTGTTTGCCCAGAAGATCGGCATAACGTTTGTCGCCGGGATGAAAAGCCATCGCGGTATCGGCCATGATCGTTTCTGGCCGCGTGGTTGCGACTTCGAGAAAGCGACCCGGTTCTTCCACGATCTCGTAGCGAACAAAATAGAGATTTCCTTTCTGAGGCTTGGAGACGACCTCCTCATCCGAGAGCGCAGTTTGCGCAGCCGGGTCCCAGTTAATCATTCGGCGACCGCGGTAGATCAGACCTTTATTGTAAAGGTCAACAAAAACGCTTTGGACTGCGCGCGCGTAATCCTCGTCTAGGGTATAACGCTGGCGCGACCAATCGCAGGAGCAGCCGAGCCGCTTGAGTTGCTCGATGATGATGCCGCCGTGTTTGTCCTGCCACTCGGAAACGCGCCGTAAAAATTCTTCGCGACCGAGATCGAGGCGCGTTTTGTTTTCAGTCCGTCGCAGATATTTCTCAACGGCAGTTTGCGTTCCAATTCCCGCGTGATCCATGCCCGGCAACCAAAGCACCTCAAAGCCGCGCATTCGCGCGCGCCGGGCAAGAATGTCCTGAATAGTGTCGTTGAGCACGTGTCCGAGAGTAAGCACGCCGGTAATGTTCGGCGGCGGCATGACGATGGAGAACGGTGACTTCGCCGATTTCGCGTTCGCCACGAAATCGCGATTGTCGATCCAGCGCTGATACCATTTCGGTTCAACCGAATTCGGATCGTACCTCTTTGGGAGTTCAGCCATCGCGATGAATCATCCGAAAGCCGGAGCGCGTTTGCAAATAGCTGACTGACATTGCGTCAAGGATTCCGCCTCTCCCTTGGGATCGCGACCGGGCGGAGCGCCGAGAGGATTGGCGTGAGGGATCGCTCATCTTCCACGAACCAACCCTCACCCTACCCTCTCCCTTGACAAGGGAGAGGCGACCACTTGCAGCGAATCGGCCCTGCGATGAGTTTTCCCCGCTGTATGAGCGATCCGCGACCTATTGGCGTCTTCGATTCGGGCATTGGCGGTCTGACCGTCGTAAAGGCGCTGCGCGATCTGCTGCCAAATGAAAGCATTGTTTATCTTGGCGATACAGCGCGCGTTCCTTACGGTCCGAAAAGCGCAGAAACCGTACAGCGCTACGCAATCGAATTGGCGGAGCTGCTTACGCGACGAAACGCAAAGGTGCTGGTTGTTGCGTGCAACACGGTTTCATCCGTCGCGCTGCCGATGTTGATGACGAAATTTTCCATGCCTGTGATCGGAGTGATTGAGCCGGGAGCGCGCGCCGCGTTGCAAGCCAGTCGCAACCGCCATATCGGCGTGATCGGGACCCGGGCGACGATCCGCAGCGGGGCGTACGAAAAGGCGTTGCGCGCAACTGATAACAATGTGCGCGTAAGTAGTCGTGCATGTCCATTGCTCGTCCCGTTGATCGAGGAAGGCTTGCTTGAGGATGACGTGACCGACCAACTGATCCTGCGTTATCTCCAGCCCTTGGTTGCCGATGACATCGACACGCTTGTGCTTGGCTGCACGCATTATCCGTTGCTCACCAACGCGATTACGCGAGTGCTCGGACTCCAGATCACACTTGTCGATTCCGCCCAAAATTGTGCGCGCGCCGTGGAAGAAATGTTGAATCAACAATCATTGCGAGCTGCGCCGCAAAACCGCGGTGAGCTGCATGTAGCACTGACGGATGCCGCGGATAATTTTCTGAACGTCGCCCGAGACGCGCTGCAGTTAAGTTTCGGTGAGATCGAGCTACAAGCATTGCCGTAGGTATTGGTGGGCTTTCCCCACAAGAACTCAGTCATTCCCACGTTGGCGTTGAATTAGTTTCTCGATGGAGGCGACATCCTCAATTGAAGCACGCCGTCGCTGATATTTTCGCGTAAGGATTTCCTTAAGCGCTAACAGATCCTCCAACAATGGCCGCTCATAATAGGTCCACTCAAGATCACCTGCAGTTTTTGCTTGGAACCGCCAGGCGCCGCCGAATTTTGTGGCTCGCACTTCGCGTCTCTTGCCATCTGGGTTCCTGTCCGTCCATATATGTTGACTCGGCATTGCTGTAAGACCTTACAATAGCAAGCTTGAAAGACGCAGTTAAACTGGCGGTTTACTTGATTGGGATGGTTGTCGTTGGAGCGGTTCTCGCTCCAATCCTTTATTGGTCAGCCCAATCACTTGCAGCGCACGGCGTTTTTTCCTTTTTGGCGAAGTACGATTTCGAAACGTTTTTTCATCGTGCGATCCTGATTGCTGCTGCGGTCTTATTATGGCCCTTATTGCGGGTCAGCCATGTGTCTGGCATGGCCGATTTGGAACTTGCACCCAACCCGCGTTGGGGCCGCGATGTCTTGGCGGGGCTTCTTCTATCTGTAGTTCCCCTGCTCTGTTGCGGCGCTTTGCTCATCGAACTGCATATTTACTCGTTTCGGCACGTCTTTGCCTGGTCACGCTTTGCCAAGTTGCTGGTTGCTTCAATCGCCGTTCCATTGATTGAAGAGGCATTTTTTCGAGGAATCGTTTTGGGCATCTTGCTTAGGACTGGTCGAAAATACATCGCCTTATTTGTTGTTTCCGCGTTCTTTGCAGCAGTCCATTTTTTGAAGGGATCGGAACGAACGTCCGCGATTGTAACATGGACTTCCGGCTTCAATTCGATCGCCCATTCATTTGCCAGCGTTTGGGACCCAATGATGCTGGTGTCCGCGTTTGCGACGTTGTTTCTGATTGGCTGTATTCTCGCCGACGCGCGCGTGCTCACACACTCGTTATGGCTCTCGATTGGACTACATGCTGGATGGATTTTTGGGAGCGGCACTTTCAGCTTGCTGGTGCGTCGGCAAACGGTCGTCCTCCCCTGGCTGGGAAACAATCTGCTTATTGGAATTATCCCGCTGGGCGTAGCCGCGCTGACATGGATAATGATGCGAACCTGGCTGAAATATGATCGCGCTGCAGAAAATTGATTTGCTAGAAGCGGCGGTATCACTTCTCTACCCGCCCACTTGCACAATCTGCGGGGGAAGCGTTCGAGGTGACGAGTATCTATGCAATGTTTGCGAAGCAAAGGCAGCCCGCATCATCGCGCCGTTTTGCGAGAAATGCTCCGAACCTTTCGAAGGTTCGATCACGAGCGCGTTCACGTGTGCGAACTGTGCTCATCGCACATTTCATTTCGAAGCCGCAGTGGCCGCATACCGCGGTCGTGGAGTCGTTCGTCATATCATTCATGAATTTAAATACGGGCGGCAAATTCATCTGCGCCATCTCGTAGCGCGCTGGCTCCGTGCTGCGCTGGATGACGAACGGCTGCACGGAAACCACTTTGATGTATTAGTTCCAGTCCCCCTGCACCCCGCCCGGCAGCGGGAACGTGGATTTAACCAAGCTCGCCTGCTTTCAGAGTTATTGAGCGCGCAGATTTCAATTCCGTTGAAGCTGCACCTCGAGCGGATTCGTTACACCACCACACAGACCGCGCTTGATCGGTCCGAGCGGATGGAAAATTTGCATAACGCATTCCGTTTACGAAAAAACGCAGACGTGCGAGGTTTGCGAGTGCTGTTAATTGACGATGTTCTTACCACAGGCTCTACATTGAATGAGTGCTCGCGCGTGTTAAAACGGGCGGGCGCGCTTTCCGTTTACGGTGCCACGGCAGCACGCGCATAAAACCATGGCAATTTTCAAGAAGCCAGCAATCAAGGCTCAATCCGGCAAAAAGAAGGAAATTCCGCGCGGTCTTTTTCAGAAGTGCCCTGGCTGTTCCGAAGTCGTGCCGGAAAACGAGGTCGCGCAAAATCAACGTGTCTGTCCACGCTGTGACTATCACTTTGCGCAACCTGCCAAGGAGCGGATTCAAAATTTGCTCGACCCGGAGACTTTTGTAGAAACAGATGCCGACTTGAAATCGGTCGACGTCTTGCGCTTTCAAGGAATGGCTAGCTATAAGGATCGGCTCAAAAAATACCATGAGCGCACGGGGCTTTTCGACGCTGTCATCACAGGCTACGGAATTCTTGACGGCTACAAGGTGTCGATCGCGGTGATGGATTTTGGTTTTCTCGCTGCGACGATGGGATCGGTGGTTGGTGAGAAAATCACGCGAACGATTGAGTATGGCACTGCCCAGCGCTGTGCAGTGATCATTGTTGCTGCTTCCGGTGGCGCGCGCATGTACGAAGGAATGCTGAGCTTGATGCAGATGGCGAAAACAAGCGGCGCACTCGCGCAACATGGCGAGGAACGGCTGCCGTACATTTCGGTTCTTACAAACCCGACTACTGCCGGTGTGATGGCCAGCTTTTCTTCGCTGGGCGATGTTATCATTGCGGAGCCAAGGAGCATGATCGGTTTCGCCGGACCGCGCGTGATCAAGGAAACCACGCATCAGGAGTTACCGGAAAGATTCCAGACCGCTGAATTTCTCCAGGAACACGGTTTGATCGACATGATCGTGCACCGCAAAAAACTGCGTGAAGAGATCAGTCGGTTGCTCAGCTACTTCACTGTTACCCTGTGAATGTAGGCTCCCGAAAGCATTCGGGTCCTCTGGTAGGGACGCCGCGCTGCGGCGTCCGGACATCGCAGCGCGATGTCCCTGCCTTTGACTGGGCCGCATATCCATGACTTACAAAGAGGCGCTCAGTTGGCTCTACAGCCTCCAGCGCTTTGGCATCAAGCTCGGCCTGGAAAACATTCGGCGCTTGCTGGCGGCGCTATCAAGGAGCGGCGGCTTCCAAGCCGCCGTGGGCGATCTGGAGATCGCCCTTCCTTGGAAAGTCATCCACATAGCCGGCACAAACGGCAAAGGCTCCGTATGCGCCATGGTTGACTCGATCTGCCGCGCGCAGGGACATCGCACCGGCCTTTTCACGTCTCCTCACCTCGTCACGTTCCGCGAGCGCATTCGCGTGAACGGCGAAATGGTTTCCGAGAACGCCGCTGCTAATGGTTTGACCACGGTTCGGAATCTCATCGCCGATTGGGACCCGCATCCAACATTTTTTGAGGTCACCACCGCGCTCGCGGTGAAACATTTTTCCGAATCGAAAATCGACGTCGCTATCCTTGAAACTGGAATTGGCGGACGCCTTGATGCGACGAACGCTATCCAGTCTGATGTTTCAGTCATTACACAAATCGACTTTGATCATCAAGAATGGCTCGGAAACACGCTTGCTGAGATCGCGAGTGAAAAAGCGGGAATCATCAAACGCGGAATTCCTGTTGTCTCTGCCCCACAGCTACTCGAAGCGGAACAAGTCATTCGCGCTCGCGCCATCGAGTGCGAAGCGCCTCTGCAAGTTGTAACTGAATCTTACGGACGCTCGCCAATTGCCTTACGTGGTGAGTACCAAAAACAGAACGCCGCTGTGGCAATCGCCGCGATTCACGCTGCGCAAATCGATATCGACGATAAAGCCACTGCGCGCGGACTTGCCACTATCGATTGGCCGGCGCGTTTTCAGAAGTGGGACGAGCGCACAATCGTCGATGGCGCGCATAACCCAGCCGCTGCTCGCATGCTTGCCGAAACATGGCGCGAATTTTTCGGCAATCAGAAAGCGACACTGATTCTTGCAGTTCTCTCCGACAAAGACTTGCGCGGCATCTGTGACGCGCTCGCACCAATTGCTGATTCAGTTGTATTGCCCAGGATTCGCAGCGACCGCGCCGCCGCACCGGAAAAACTAGCAAAGATTTTCGAAAGCGTTGTTTCTGTTTGTGGGGCAGGCGCCTCGCCTGCCGGTAACCCAGAAGCCGTTCGCGGTTGCCCTACAATTTCCATTACTCCATCGGTCGCTGAAGCCCTCGCTCTCGCGCGCGCAAAGGCGAATCCGATTTTGATCGCAGGCTCGCTCCATTTTGCCGGCGAAGTTCTCGCCTATTTACGCGGCGAACCCGGAGCCTTCGAAGAATGCGCCCAGTGAGACAACGATAATGATTTTGTAGGGCAGGCGCCTCGCCTGCCGGCAACCGATGCGGTTGCCCTACAATTCTGCGGTCTCGATCCGCGGAAACAACGGCACTGGTTTGCCGACAACATGTCCGTCCGGCAATCTCCCCCACTCCGCGTCTGCGAGGGAAAGTCGTTCCTCTTTTCCGCTCAACTCCATCTTCCAATTCAGCTGATCAAAAATTCGATGCGCCGCTCGCGGCAGTATGGGCGAAATCAGAATACCTAGTATTCGAAGAGCTTCTGCACAATCGTACAAAAGTTCATCCAAGAATTCACGATCTTCTCCTCTCGATGACTTAGCTAGTTTCCATGGCGAGCGAACTTCGATAAAGCCATTGAGGACCGACGCAAGATATAGCGAACGTTCGGTCATCACATCGGGACGGGCCGCAACCTTTATTGCCGTGTATTCATTTAGTAACTGCTTGTATCCGTCGACAGCATCATCAGGCAATTTCAGATTCTCACTGGGCCTTTGTAGTCGCCCGTCTCGATATCGATGGGTCATGTTTAGCGTGCGGTTGAGCAAGTTACCGAGATTGTTAGCCAGGTCGGCGTTGTAACCTTCGATCAGACGTTCCTCGGAGAAATCTGCGTCCTGGCCGGTAGCGATGTCGCTCATTAGATAATAACGCAATGCTTCGGCGCCGTACTTTTCGATGAGCACGAAAGGATCAACGATGTTGCCGGCGCTCTTGCTCATCTTGGCGCCGCCGAGATTCCACCAACCGTGGACCAGCAGTTGCGGCATTTGGTCGTCGGGGAAGCCGATCGCGTGCAGCATGATCAGCCAGTAAATGCCGTGCGCAGGGACCAGAATGTCTTTGCCGATAACTTGCAGAGCAGGCCAGCGATCCAGAAAGGATGAAGGTTGAAGGTTGAAGGATGAAACAGAAGGGTCGTAGCCGGCGAAGCTGATGTAGTTCGTTAGTGCGTCGAACCAGACGTAAGTGACAAAATCTTTGTCGAATGGCAGCTCGATTCCCCAATCGAGCCGCGACTTCGGACGCGAGATGCAAAGATCGCCGCCGATCTTTTCCACAGCATTCCGTAATTCGGTTTGGCGAAAATCGGGAATGACTGCGTCTGCTCGTTTGTTGAGATAGCCCAGCAGCCATTCTTTGTGCTGGCTTAGCTTGAAGTAATAATTTTCTTCCTCCCGAAATTCGATCTCGCCCCATTCAGCCCCGAACTGGCCATCAGGACCGCGCTCTTTGTCGGTAAGAAATTGTTCCTGACGAACCGAGTAATAGCCGGCTTGTTTGTCCTTGTAGATTTGGCCTTCATCGAAGAGCCGCTGCAAAATTCCTCGAACGACTTTCTTGTGGCGATCGCTGATTGTCTCCGCCCATTCGTCGTATTGCACGTCGAGTTTTTTCGCAAGATCGACAAACTGTTGTGAAATTCCTTTGACGAATTCAGCCGGAGCCACGCCAGCCTTCGCAGCCGATTGCTGGACCTTTTGTCCATGTTGATCGACACC
>QHNQ01000126.1 GCA_003218135.1 Verrucomicrobiota bacterium | reverse complement strand
GAAGAGCGACCGCGCTGGTTGCATCGGCTGTTACCGGCGGTAACACCGTCATTAGTACGGGAAACGTTAACAACCCGCCGCCGCCAGCTATCGAATTAATCGCCGTAGCCACGATGGCGACAAGAAAAAGCACAATTTGCGTCTCCATTGGAAAACCAGCGGGTCCAGTTCAACACATGGCTAAGTACTATCCCGTGTCTTCACGTCCAAAGACCAACGTCACAATCAGACCTAGAAGACCGACGGCCGCCATCATTCCTAGGACTGCTGGAACCCCGAACGTACCTTTTAGGATTGGCAGAAGAAAGACGCCGAAAGTCGCTCCGATTTTGGCGACACCAGCGGCGAAGCCGCTAGCAGTCGCCCGCAATTGAGTCGGAAAGAGGATAGGAGCCAGGGTAAACGTGGTCGAATTAGGTCCTGCGTTCATTAACAGGTTGAACATAATAAATCCCGTGAACACTAGCGGAATGTGCAAGCTCGAATTCGATAGATGAACAGCAACCAGGAGCAGGATCATGCCGCAAGTCATGCCCGCGAAACCGATGACCTGCATGCGGATACGTCCGAACCGTGGAACCGCCCAGATTCCAAGAAGGAAGCCGAAGAGCAGGAACGAATCGATTGCACTGCTTCCCCTCGCGTCGGCAAAGTCATCAGCAATGACGCCACCTCTCTTACCGGAAACATCAATCGCACCCAAGATAATCGGAGTGAAGAGACCCACGCCGTAAGTGGCGATATCCATCAAGAACCACGGGATTGCGACAAGCACCGTTCGAGCTCGGTAGGCGCGTGAGAAAAGAATCGAAATCCCTGACGTTCTTGCGCGCGCGATCGAGCTTGCGAGGCTCTGGTTTCCAATATTGCTGGTAAGTTGCAACACTGCCTCGCGTTGTTCAGGCATGATCCGGATGAACGCTCGCGCCGCCTGGGCAAATCTACCCCGAGCCATCAACCAATTCGGACTGTCTGGCGCTGAGAGACGTAACAGGAAAAACAGAAAGGCGATGACGCCTTCGCTCGCCAGGAAAAGTTGCCAGTTCTGCATGCTGTCGACGGTTTTCAGCAGCACGAGCGTAATCGCAGCCGCGAGCAGCATACCAAGCGCTTGGCAGGCAATCGTGGCGACCATCAATCGCGCGCGATTGCGTTTGGGCAAGACTTCCGAAACGTAACTGCTACTGACGGGGAAATCGATGCCAATTCCCACCCCGACGAGGAGCTGCCCGATAAACAACATCGTTGGGCCCTTGGCTAAGGCGCTGGCCGCCGCGCCTGCACAAACAATGATCATGTCGATAAGCATCAATGGCTTGCGACCAAGACGGTCTGACATTACGCCGCCAAGTCCGGCCCCGAATACAGCACCGAACATTAGACTTGCGGCGATAAGCCCAACCACATCTGACTGGAAATGAAACTCAGCGATGATCAGCGGCATCGCCACGCCAAAGACGAAAATAGCGAACCCATCAAGTAACGTGCCTCCGGTCGAGAGCACCCAAAGCCATCGCTGAATCCCGTTAAGGGGCGACTCATCCAGCAGCAACGTCAACCGTTGCGGTAGCGTGATTTCGGACAAAGTTACCGTTTCTTACGTCTGTCCCTTTTCTCCTCATCAGTGGCCTGATGATATTCACGCCGAATCTGCGCTAGGTTCACGGTTGGCTCGGGAAAGTCCATATCCATGTCTTTCATGTGGCGAACAATGATCTGCGAAATAGCCAGATCGCGAAACCACTTATGATTTGAAGGAATAATAAACCAAAGGGCATGATCCGTGCTGGTTTTGGTAAGCACATCCTCGAATGCTTTCGTGTAGTCATCCCAATACTCTCGCTCCTTGTAATCCGATTCACTGATCTTCCACTGGCGATTGGGGTCATCCAGTCGCTTCTCAAATCGGGCAAGCTGTTCCTCCTTTGAAATGTGCAGGAAGAATTTGAGGATCGTTGTGTTATTCTCGGTAGTGATTAGCCGTTCAAAATCATTTATTTCATCGTAGCGCTTCGACCAGACTCTTTCCGGTACCAAGCCGTGAACCCTTGCCACCAACACGTCCTCATAATGGGAGCGATTGAAAATTACGACTGAGCCTTTGGCCGGCACGTGGGGGTGGATGCGCCAGAGAAAATCGTGCGCCAGCTTTGCAACTCATCCATCTTCTGCACGTTCTCCTCTATCTCCGGCAAAGCTGCCTTCCGTGACTCATGCTTACCGTGATAGCTGGGATCGAAATGTTTTAGCCGGATCCTGGATCCCGGGTTGACGATAAGTTTTTTTAGATAGTTTGGCATGAGCGCTCTTTCTGTTTGCTTCACCTCGCAGTCTTTTGAGCACCTATCATTGCAGCTCGCAACGGCTCGAAAAGCCATCGCTTCCATGAGTGAACGGGATCCAGAATGCGATAAACTCCAAGCTTCGCGACGTCCTGCAGTATCATCCAAATCAGGTTGTAGCCCCACACAAAGCCGATGATTGTCCAAGGCAGTGGAGGCACGAGCCAGCCCTGGCTGCACATTAGGATCGCTGCGATTTGAGTTGCGACGATTGCAAAGAAGAGTTTGGCGCTCGGAAACGGTGGCTTCCAAAACGCTCTCCGCGTACGGGTCACGAATAACATGAGGTGTCCACCGGCAACAAGTTGCAGGAACATCATCGTTTGTAGCTGTAGGTGATCGAGATGGTGAAACGTATCACCAAGGTAGAGCAGTCCAAAACTTTGAATAACTCCAAGTAACCCCAGGACTGACGAAATCAGTAACACGCGATCCAACTGCCAATTTACGGGCTGTTGTGGGACGCTGGCATTATCGAACGCGATAGTCATTATGGGAACGTCGTCCAGAAGAGCCAGCGCGATAAGCATGATCGCGGTGAAAGGAAAAAAGTGATAATAAATCGACGCTAGCACCACAAATACCATGAGTGCGATTGTCATGGCGATTCGATATAACACGTAGCTCGTCATCCGCTCGAAAATGCGTCTCGCTTCTGCGATCCCTTCGATAATGACCGACAGACCGGGCGCAGTCAGAATTAGAGCCGCTGCCGCTCGAGCTGCCTCGGTTGCTCCGGAAACGGCGATGCCGACGTCCGCTTGCTTGAGTGCAGGAGCGTCATTAACACCGTCACCGGTCATTCCCACGATGTGCCCGTTCTGCTGCAATATCTTTACAATGGCGTATTTGTGTTCTGGAAAAACCTGAGCGAAACCATCGGCCTCTTCGATTTTCTGAGCAGCATCGAAGGGAATCTGTCCTTTTGTAACATCGCCGGGGAACAGTTCGGTCGCGGGTTGAATGTTTGTTCCCATGTCTAGCTCCATAGCGATTTGCCGGGCGATAGCGACGTTATCTCCGGTAAGCATCTTCACGTTCACGCCGTAGGCACGAGCTTTTGCTATGGTGCTCTTGGAATCCGGCCGCGGCGGATCAAGCAGCGGAAGGATTCCAAGGAATACCCATGGGCCATCGCCTTCGGCGACAGCGACACCTATGGTGCGATAGCCGCGGCTGGCCAAACTGTTCACCGTCTGGTTGGCTTTCTCAAGATCGGAACCGGAGAGCTTCGCAAGCGCGAGAATCACTTGCGGCGCGCCCTTAGTAACTCGAAAAATTTTGCCAGATGGATCTTTGATCGTTGCCTCGGTTCTCTTGTCAACCGGATCGAAAGGGACATATTTTTCTTGCTGATAGCTCTTGAGCAGCGAGGGATCTTTCAGACCGGCGATTACCGCAAGATCAATTGGATCATTGTCCGCCGAACGCGAAGCTAAGGAGGCCATCAGAATCAATGTTGCCGCGTCCGTGCCGGCCCAGGGCTCTGTCTGGCCAAGTGTCAGTTTGTTCTCAGTCAATGTGCCGGTCTTATCGGAACAAAGCACATCGATACCGGCCAATTCCTCGATTGACTCGAGTCGGGAAACGATTGCCTTGCTCCTGGCAAGCATTCGTGCTCCCAAAGCCATTGTTACTGAGAGCACAGCAGGCATGGCTACTGGCACCGATGCCACCAAAAGGATGAGAACGATTTCGGCGAGCCTTAACAAAACAACCCGGTCGTAGTGGCCTCGCATATCGAAAAGGCGGCTGGCCACAAGAATCACCACCAACACCAGCGCCAGGATAATCAGGAAGTCGCCGATCTTCATTACGGCTCGTTGGAAATGGGAAACGCTTCCCGCGCCGGCCACCAACTTCGCTGTTCGTCCAAAAAACGTATTCACTCCGGTCGCAGTAATTAGAGCGACCATTTCTCCTTGTTTGACGACGGAACCTGAGTACGCGTCCTCGCCAGACTTCTTGGTGACTGGCAGTGATTCACCTGTGAGCGCCGATTGATCGATGCTGACGTAGTCGCCCTGGATGAGCTTACAGTCGGCAGGAACAACGTCGCCGAGATACAAGCGAATGACATCTCCAGGCACGAGCGTACGGGCGTCGACTTCCTGCCACTCTCCACTGCGAAGCGCGCGCGCTTTCAACGCCAGCGAGTTCTTCAAGGCATCGAGCGCGTTGGACGCTTCGTGTTCCTCCCAAAAACCCAATACTGCATTGAACAACAGGAGTGAGACGATAATCGTGAGATCACCCCAATCTCCTACGATCAGCGCCATTAAGGCAGCAGCCTCGATCATCCATGGGATAGGCCCCCAGAAGTAGGCAAACAAAACAGAAACCGCGCTTTTCTTTTCTTCGGGCAGCGCGTTTGCGCCGTACTTGATTAGACGTTCCTGCACTTGCGTGGGATTCAAACCCGTCTTCGGATCGGTTCCGAGCTTTGCCAGAATTTCGGCAACGGTCGAACTGGAGAATCCAGCGAGGTCTGGCGTCGGCATAACGGTTCCTCGGCTCAATGGGTAGGAGCACGTGATAACTTGTCGCGTCCGCCAACACTAGAAAAAACTACCGCCGAGATTACGAACTGCAGGGCATTCGCGGGCTGCCGCGAGCCACTCTACCATTTCAGCGGCGGCGCCTTCGGGTCCGTGCTGCTTTCTTCGCCGCAGCCGAGCGCGACAGCGCAGAGCGTTGCCTCGCAACGCGCTTCGCGTGTCTCGACAAAGCTTTCTTCGATGCCGACCGGCGGCTCTCGCGTTTGAGCGCACGTTTCGTCGCGCGTGAGCGTGTCGTGGAAGCCTTCCTGCGGCGGGCGGTCCGGCCCTTTGCAAGATCACGCTTGGCCTGACGTTTTGTTCGTTCTTTGCCGCGCTTTGGCGGCGGCAACTTTACTCCCGCCCGCCGCGCCTTCGAGAGACCGATGGCGATCGCCTGCTCCGGCGAACGCGCGCCATGTTCGCCTTCCCGAATGTGTTCCATTTCTTCGCGCACAAACTCGCCCGCCTGAGTGCTGGGCGATTTACCTTCACGCTCGTCTTCGTGGGCTCGTTCAATTGCTTCTTCTTCTGGCATAACAAAATGGTTTCGCCTCTAGTTATATGTTTGGACGTGGAAGATTGCGTCGGACGATCGGCAACGGCTATGTCACTGAGCGAAACGATCCTGTGGACACGGCTAAAGTGGATATGCGCAGCGAACAATATTCGTCCTGTGAAAGAATTGGACTCCGAGTCGCTCAGAGTGAGATTTCCTAATGGGGACACCGGGGACAAACAGCCGTAACGGGAAAATAATCGAAGCCGGCCTGGCTACGGATTCTGTAGAAGCGGCGGAGGAAGCCGGTCTCGAATACGTCGGCGACGATCGTCCGGGCTACGCGCGCAGAGCGAAGAACGGCGAGTTCGAGTATTTAGATACTCAGGGTAAAACAATCCGCGACGAGCAACGTCTTCTCCGAATCAAACGGGTGGCCATCCCACCAGCGTGGACGGACGTCTGGATTTGTCCCTCGGCAAGCGGACACATTCAGGCGACTGGTCGCGACGCACGCCGCCGGAAGCAATACCGTTATCACGAGCGCTGGCGCGAGCTGCGCGATGAAAACAAATTCGGACGGCTCGCAGACTTTGCCAACGCGCTGCCAAAGATTCGGCGGCGAGTTGCTCAGGACATGCGGTTGCCTGGTCTGCCGCGCGAAAAGGTGCTCGCCGCCGTCGTGGGATTGCTGGAGCGAACTTTCATTCGAATTGGCAATGAAGAATATGCACGCGAGAACAAATCATTTGGCCTGACCACAATGAAAGACCGGCATGTGAAGGTGAAAGGACCGCGGTTGCGTTTTCGTTTTCGCGGCAAAAGCGGTCGGCAGCACGAAGTGGATATAACAGACCGGCGAATCGCGAAAATTGTTTCAAAGTGCCAGGACTTATCTGGTCAGGATCTATTTCAATATGTCAGCGATGAGGGCGAGGTACGGGATATCACATCGCAGGATGTGAACGATTATTTGCGCGAAATCACAAACGAAAATTTCACGGCAAAAGATTTCCGGACGTGGGCCGGAACGGTCCTGGCGACGATGGCGCTCAACGCCCAAGGCGAGTTTGAAACGAAGAAGCAGGCGAAAGCAAATGTGAAGACAGCCATTTGCGCCGTGGCAGAACTTCTCAGAAACACTCCGGCTATTTGCCGCAAATGCTACGTGCATCCGGCCATTGTCGAAGCTTACGTAAGCGGACGCCAAGTTGCCGGACTCCGCGACATAATCAAAAATCCTGACAAAATAAAACTGCGCACGGTCGAATCCGCAGTTGTGAAGTTTCTTCGCGCGCAGCGATCAAACACCTGACTGCTTGCGAGTTCTCGCTAATTTTACTTTTCCGAACTACTCGCTTCGAAGCGAACGGGAGAGCAAAAGAGCCTGACACGACTTTAAACAGGCTCGCGGAAGGCGGTTTGAAAACGGTCAGGAGCAAAAAACTTCCATTGACTAGCCGAGCGGCTAGCTCGTCGCAAGCGTTGGCTCCCGCCGCCACCCCCAACTTACGGCGTCTCGCTCTTTTTACGGCGTCGGCGCCGGCGACTCCGCAGGCGACGGCGAGGGCGACTCAGTTGAGCCCTCTGTCTTCGGCGGAGTTTTCTTGGCGGCCTTGTGATGTGTCCGCGATGGCGTCGGCGTCGGTTTGGCCGCTGCTGGTGCAGTTGTCGTCGTCGCCTTCGTTCCCTGCTGTTGGCAAGAAGAAGCAATAAATGCCATACAGATGATGGCGCCGATTATACCAAATACGTATTTGTTCATAGGCTGTTAGTTCCTGATCGAGTTCTACAGAATGTTTGGTCGCATAAAAAGTTCAGAATGCGCGAGTAATGAACTTTTTTTTGTGTGCGGCTCCGTGCCAGATCAAGAGCGGGCGAGATATCCGCACTTCTTTTGCGCTTTCAAAGTCCGTTCTCGTTTCTCGGACACGAGTCCGCAATTCTAACGTCACAAAAGCGCGATCGCCTTGCCTTCGCGATGCTCAACCTGCTCCATCGTGCACTGGCGCGGGTCTTTGTCGGGACGCCAGCGAAGAAATTTTGTACCGTGCCGAAACCGGCCGCCGGTGAAATGGTCGTACGCAACTTCCACGACCACTTTCGGCGCCACTGGTTCCCACTCGCCAGTCCGCTCGGTGCTCCAGCGGCTTGGCCCTCCGGGCGCGTTACCGGTGAACCCGGGCGTTTTTTTCGATGCTTCAAATTTGTTCGTTATCGCCCGGCGTTCCGAAGCTTTGAATCCGGAAATAAATCCGACGTGATGGAGCAAACCATCTTCAGCGTAAAGGCCGAGCAAAAGAGAACCGATTACGCGCTTGCCAGTCGCGTAACGAAATCCGCCGACCACACAATCGGCTGTGCGGATTTGCTTCACCTTAACTGCTGCAGTGCGTTCGCCGGATGCATAAGCAGCATCGAGGCGTTTGGCGATAATGCCATCAAGATCGCCACCGGCTCGCTTAAACCATTCATTCGCAATGTCACGATCAGTGGTCGCAGGAGATAAACGCAAGTTTTTGGCCGAACCCAAATTTGAACGCGCGAATTTTTCCAGAAGTTGACGGCGTTCGCGCAACATTCGTTGCAAATACACTTGCCCACTCTCCGCGAGCAGATCGAACACGATGTAGGTTGCAGGATGCGCGTTGGCTAGCTTTGCGACGCGACTCGCGGCTGGATGCAGCCGCAATTGCAACTCGTCAAATGAAAGCGCGCCATTGACCGGAACAACAAGTTCGCCGTCGAGAACAAATTGTTTGCTGGGCAATCTGGTGAGAGCTCCCGCGACATCGGGAAAATAACGCGCCAGCGGCTGACCGTTCTTTGATTGCAAGTAAATCTGTTCGCCATCCCGAAACGCGATGCACCGAAAGCCGTCCCACTTTGGTTCGTACTGCCAACCGTCGCCGGTCGGAATTTCATCGACCGAACGCGTTTCCATCGGAGCCAACGGCGGTTTTAGCAGCATCGCTTTCTATGGTTCGCAACCGCGGCGCTGCTGGACGTTTCGCAGCGTGTCATTACTTCTTTGCGCAAACCACAGGTAGCATCTCGGACGAATTTTTCTTGTGGCAAAGCAGCGCAATTTTTTCGGTAACGCTTTCGATCTGCTGAAGCAAACCTTTAACGAATGGTTGCAGGACAAGGCGCCGCAATTGGGCGCGGCGCTCGCCTATTACACGGTTTTTTCGCTGGCGCCGCTGATTCTGGTGCTGCTTGCGATTGTCGGAATGATTTTCCGTGACGATCCTCGAGGCACCTGGGACAGGATCACACAACAGATGAGCTACTTTCTCGATCAAAGTGCCGTGCAGGTCGTTCAGAATATTGCGCAAAAAGCCTCGCAGCCGGGCAAAAGCACAATCGCTACGATCATCGGAGTCGCGCTCGCGATTTTCGGCGCAAGCGGCGTGTTCGGTCAGCTTCAAGACGCGCTGAACACGATTTGGGGCGTGAAAGCGAAGCCTGGTGGCGGTATTTGGGCATTTCTTCGCGCCCGCTTTCTCTCATTTGCGATGGTGGCGGGCGTCTGTTTTCTGTTGCTGGTTTCACTGGCGATCGAAGCGCTGCTCAAGGGATTTAGTCACTACATACAATCTGCGTTGCCGGGCGGAATGGTGATCGCGCTCACAGTATACCTCATTTTTGATTTTGCGGTCGTCGTCCTGCTCTTCGCGATGATTTTTAAGTTTCTGCCCGACGTCGAAATTCAATGGCGCGACGTCTGGATCGGCGCCGTGCTGACTGCAATCCTTTTCGGAATTGGAAAATGGCTGTTGGGTTTCTATCTCGGCAGCGGCGCTGCCGGCTCGGCGTATGGAGCGGCCGGCTCGCTCATCACGTTATTACTCTGGGTTTATTATTCTTCACAGATCCTGCTTTTCGGCGCTGAATTTACACAGGTCTATGCCGCGCGAGCGGGTCGTGCATTTAAGCCAAGCGAATACGCAGTCCGCGTCGAAACAAGAGAAGTTGAAACCGGATAATCACCACCGCTTCAAGCCGTTTTGTCTGATCGCGTTCCAACATTTGCAACATCCAAAATTGTTCGCGCCCGCGAAATTAGGTCAAGAAAGGAGAAGCCATGGGCACGATTTTATTAGTCATATTGATCCTCTTATTGATAGGCGCGCTGCCGGCGTGGCCGTATAGTTCCGGCTGGGGGTATTGGCCCAGCGGAGGACTCGGATTGATTCTTCTGATCTTGATAATTCTCGCTTTAACGGGAAACCTATGAAGGGTTGCGCGTCCGGCTGAGCTGCCTCAGGAGCAATTTCGGTGGGCCGTTCGTTCAGAGGCCTCGAGCCGCACTTCGGGTAGGCAATGACAAAACCTGCGCATCCGATGGATCAGATCGACACGCGGTCAGCTCCTTTCGGACGAAACAACTTCTCTAACGTTTTCGACCTGCTGTTTGATTTCGCTTACCTGCGGGTGCACGTCACTAATCAAATCGTGCTCGGCCTGAGAAAGCTTTTCAATGCGGATTGTCATTTCATGCAGCTCTTCCAACATCGCGTCCTGACGGGATGAGATGCGATGCATCCACCAAAAGCACGCGATCCAGCATAGCGTCCCGATGCAGCCAAGCACTAACGCCATCGCTTCGAAGTTCTGCATATAAAATTTCTTAGCTAGGGTGACACACCTATTTAGAGACACCGATTGCAAACACGAATAGCGTCCTTAGCCTTTCCCAAAATACTATGAGCAACCTCGTAGCAGAAAGATCAGAAGCAGAACCGGAATCGGAATACCGAGCAACCATAACAGGATATAACCTGTGGCGCCCCACTTCTTTCATTTTCTCAGCAAGTTTCATTTTTCTCCACAATCTAATCGGATGACTTACGCCTCTTGCTCGTGTGCGTTTTCTTGCGGCTTTGATGGCGACTTTGTCAACCATTAGATACTTACCGGCTTGGAGCGATTCTTGGCAGGATCGCTGCGCAACTCAGTCAGTTATGCGACGTTTGTGACAAACTTCGCAGAACTACGGCGAGCGAAGGGGAATCGCCGCTCCTTGTCTTTTTGCCGCTGCGCTTACAACATCGTAGCATGGCAGAGCGTGTCGCGATCGTTGGAGCAGGCGTTTCCGGTCTAACCTGCGGCGTCGTTCTTGCCGAGCGCGGATTCCATACCGCGATTTTCGCGAAGGAAATCGGGCAGCAAACAACGTCCGGCGCCGCAGCCGCGATTTGGTTCCCGTACGACGCGCAGCCTGCGGAGAAAGTGATTCCCTGGGCGCTCGAGACCTACAAAGCACTTATCGATCTTACACGCGATCCACGCAGCGGCGTTTCAATGATCGACCTGCGCCAGTTTTCGCGCACGGGCGAAATTCAAATCCCGGATTGGGCGATTCCACTTGGCGCTGCTGCTGTATCCACTGGCCTGCGGCCGGTCTTCAAAGGCGGTTTCTCGCTGCGCGTCCCGCTTACTGACACGACCATTTATCTCGATTATCTAGCCACACGTTTTCAAAAAGCAGGCGGCGAAATCAACGCGAATGTTCGCTTCGAAAAACTCGAAGAAGTCGATCGCGATTTCGATCTTGTAATCAACTGCGCAGGAATCGGTGCCCGCGAACTTGTGCGGGATACGGATCTCGAGCCACATCGCGGCCAGGTCGTGATCGTGCCGCGAGTCGAAGATCTCTCATGCGCCATTGTTTGTGACGACGCGCCGTTAATGTACGCAATTCCTCGAACGAACGATTGTGTTTTC
>QHNQ01000125.1 GCA_003218135.1 Verrucomicrobiota bacterium | reverse complement strand
TGCAGCGCGCCGTTCGGACCTGTGAACTGGCCGGATTCGGCGCAGTAGCACAACGCGATCGCGATCTGATCGAATGGAACTATGGCGATTACGAAGGTCTTCGAACGTCGGAGATTCGTGCGAAGCGGCCCGGCTGGCAATTGTTTCGCGACGGTTGCCCCAACGGGGAATCGCCACAACAGATCGGTGCGCGAGCCGATCGTGTTGTCAGTCGGATACGCGCGATCAAAGGGGATGTGCTAATTTTTTCCAGCGGACATTTCCTGCGAGTGTTCACCGCTCGCTGGCTCGGTCTCGAACCATTCGTCGGGAAATTTTTTATGTTGGACGTAGCAAGCCTTAGCGGACTCAGCTATGAACATGACCTTTCCAATCCGGCAATCCGATTTTGGAACGATATCTGGCACGCAGGCGACTGAGTGCGGAAGAAATTCACAAACGGGGTTACCTGAGGATTCGCTTTTCTCCCCCGCGTTCATAATCTTTCCGCGTGAAAGAGCGCACGTGGGAAACCATCTCGAGCGAACGGCACTTTGCCAATGCGCATCTCGAAGTCGTAACCGAGCGCGTCCGAACGCCGTCCCGAAGTGAGCCGCGCACGTGGACAATTGTACATCGCAAAGCGGCTGTGATCATCGCGCCGATAACGCGCGAGGGTAAAATTCTGCTCATTCGCCAGGAACGCATTCCGATCCGCGAAGCTATCTGGGAAATGCCCTCTGGCCAGATCGATACTGTAGCCGGGAGCGGTGATCCCGGCCGCTCCACAGAGACAATCGAACAAGTCGCGTTGCGCGAACTTCGCGAAGAGGCCGGTTACGAACTCCTCAAAGACGGCGAACTCATTGCGATTGGCCATTATTTTTCCTCACCAGGATTCACCGATGAGCGTGGCTACTTTTTTCTGGCACGCCCGGTGCAGCGTTGTAAGGAACCCCCGGATCGAGATGAAGCGGAATCGATTCTCGATTGCCGCGAGTTTACCTTGGAGCAAATTCGCCGCATGATCGCGGAGAACGAAATTCGCGACGCCAATACGCTCAGCCTGATGGCAGGTCTCTGGGCGCGCGGCCTTCTCGCGAACGATGATTAAAGAGCGATGCGAAGACGCCTCGCACTCCCAAAGCGCTTCGCGCAAAACCGGCGCGAGCTGCTATCTCCATTTCGCGTAAGCTTTAGAAGTGCGTGCGCGTCCTCGCATCGCTTTTGGAAGCGTGGACATCTTTCGAATTCTTGACCAATGGCGCTGCGAGACATCTTCAAGTTTCGTGATTCACCTGAGAGCGAAACCTCCAAACCGTTTCTCGAACATCTCGAGGACTTGCGATGGACGATTGTGAAGATGGCGGTCACCCTCGGCGTCGCGATGATTGCTTGCTTTGCGTTTCGATCGACCCTCGTGCGGGTCATGCAGGCGCCGCTGCGCGATGTGGGCTCGCAAGTTGGAACGCTCAAGGCGCTCGGCATCACTGATTCAATCGTGATCTCATTTCATCTGGCGTTTTACACCGGCATCGTTCTTTCCTTTCCACTGTTGCTGTATTTTCTGGCGCAATTTGTTTTGCCCGCGCTCACTGGCGTCGAGAAGCGGTTCTTGTTTCCTGCAATCGGAGTCAGCTTTGCGCTGTTCCTTCTGGGCGTGTTCGTCTGTTATTTTTGGCTGCTGCCGAAAACGATTCTCTTTTTCTTTCACGACACCGAGAATCTGGGATGGGCGCCGACCTGGACGGTGCAACAGTATTACTCATTCGTGACGCGGTTTACCCTCGGGTTCGGTCTGGCGTTCGAATTGCCGGTGGTCGTTCTGGCACTGGTCCGATTTGGATTGATCACTTACAAATTCATGGCGCGCACCCGGCCGTACGCTGTCGTGTTGATCTTTATCCTGGCGACCATCATCACACCGACCCCAGACATTCTGACGTTGATCGCACTGGCGCTGCCGATGTGTCTGCTTTACGAGAGCTGCATCTGGATCGCCTGGCTCATGGAGCGCCGCCGGTTGAAACAGATTGCCGGCTAATAGCGTGTATCATCCGCATCACGAATTTCTGTTCGGCACGTTCGCGTTTGCGCTCGGCGCGGCGGTCGGCTCGTTTCTGAATGTTTGTATTTATCGCTGGCCTTTTGATCTTTCGATCAACCAGCCGCGTCGATCGTTCTGCCCCAGTTGCAAACAACCAATTCCCTGGCATCAGAATCTGCCGTTGGTCAGTTGGCTCGCGCTTCGGGGCCGGTGTGCAAATTGCGGCGCGAAAATTGCCTTCCGCTATTTCGCTGTGGAACTGGTGACCGCACTGCTTTTTCTCGCAATCTGGGAAAGGTTTCCGTGGCAGGTGGCAATCGCGTACTGGATTTTTGTTTGCTTACTCATCGTCGGAACTTTCATCGACTTTGAGCATTTTATTATTCCAGATCGGGTAACGATCGGCGGAGTAATCGCGGGCCTTGCCTGCAGTCTCACCGTTCCTGCTTTGATGGGGACCGATTCGCGGCTCGCAGCCGGTGTTCGCTCGTTGCTCGCAGCTGCTCTTGGCTATGTGATCCTTTTGATTGTCCTGGAAGCAGGCAAAATCGCTTTCGGAAGAAAACGGATTCGATTTGACGCGCCAACGCCGTTCACGTGGACAAAACGCGGGGACGACGCTCATTTCGCTGTAGGCGGTGAAGAAAGCCTGTGGAGCGAATATTTTGCGCGAGAGAAAGATCGATTATTGCTCGAGTGCGACGAGGCCAGGATCGACCACCACACATTTGGATACGTGACGCTGGAGTTCCGCTACGACCGCGTCACCGCCGAAGGTCACGTGCTAATGCTCGATGATCTGACGGACATTTCCGGCATAGCTCGTGAGCTTGTGATTCCTCGCGAGGCAATGGGGCGCGGCGACTTAAAATTTCTGGCCGCGATTGGGGCGTTCCTCGGCTGGCGCGCGGTATTGTTTAGTCTTTTCGCAGGATCGCTTCTCGGCTCCATGATCGGATTGGTTACGCTCGTCGTAGGAAAACCTGTTTGGTCGGCCAAACTACCCTTTGGACCTTACCTGGCGTTCGGCGCGGTTACCTGGATGTTTTTTGGCGAGACCTTTCTTCATTGGTACGCCGGACTGCTAAGCCCCTAGGGCCAGGTCAACCACGAACGGACACGAATCGACGCCAACTGGTCGGAATGACGAAATTCGAATGACGAAGCTCGAAAGAATGACGAATGATTAAGGGACGAAGAGCCGTGATGTCATTCGGGCTTTGTGCTTATTTCGTCACTCGACATTCGTGCTTCGTGATTGGTTAAGAGCCCACTCGGCGGATGGCCGAGTTGCTGAAGAAACAATTCTCCGACGTAGCATCAGCCCAAGGTTGATGAGCTCACATTTCCACCAGCGCAGCAGACCGCGACGAAGCTGTTTGCGAATCCGAATGTCTGGAACAAATCCATCATAGAGCTCGCGCCAGCCGGCGTTTCTTTTTCCATAATAACCAGTCGCCCATCTGCGATTTGCCAAGGCGACGAGACGTCGGCTGTAAAAATTCATCGCGTTCCGGGCAAATCCGCCGCGGGCGCCCGTGAAAGGCAGAGTGAGAAACGCACGTTCCGGATCGCGATAAACTGCGCGGACCAAACTGAGATAGTAACTGCTTACATCGAGAAGCAGCGCGGCCGACATCAACTCGGCGTCCCCCATGTAGTAGTATTTGTCTTTGTAGAGACTTTCGAACCAGTACCGATACGTGATTGGAAATTGCTGGTTGTAGTGGCGAAGCCGCTCCGTCACATCTTCTCCCGCTAAACTGTGCGCCAGCAAATCGGCAACGTAATAGGAAGTGTAGGAACAAAAATCCAAACCCGGACTGTAAAGTGGATCGATGAAACCGGCGGCGTCACCGACTGCGGCCCAGCCGTCGCCGCAAACTTTTTCACTGTGATATGGCAGCATCGACAAAGCGTGCACGTCGCCTTCAATCACCTTTGCTGCCCCGAAAATTTCCCGCCCAACTGGATTGCTGAGAATGTGGGCGTGCAGCCGTTGCCCCAGAGTCGGGCCTTCTGGAAACTTAAAGATGCGACTGTCGTAGACAATTCCGGCACTCACATCGCCGCCCTGCAATGGAATGATCCAGACCCACCAACCGCGCCCAAAAAGGTGATTTGTGGCCCACTCACGCGCGGTGCGGCAACGGTTCGCGTAATCGGGAAAACGTTGTCGCCATTCATAACTGTCCCACTGCTTGAGGCCGGTGAATCGCGCCCACACCGCGTTGATGGGGTGTTCCGTGTTCGGGCGAAAATATCCGAGCTTTCGCGCAAACATGGCAGCGCGTCCCGTAGCATCGACCAGCCAACGTGCGCGAACGGTGGATTCCCCGAGTTCGCGGGCGACGCCTACCCTTTGGCCGCTCCCGTTATTAAGCTCCAGGTTTATTACTTTCGCTGGACGCCATAGTTCGCAACCCGCGTCCACTGCGAGATCTAGCATATGTGAATCGAGCTTTGCACGGTCCACCTGAAAACCCGGCAACCGGCTCTGATAACGGGTGCCAACCTCCACGCAGTCATCAAAGCCTTGATCCGGTCGATTGGAAAACCACAGACGCAGTCCTTGTTTCGCTAGTTGATGATGGCCGAGGTAATGGGTGAGACCCAAAATCCGGGTCATGTAACAACTGCTCACTTCCGTGGTCGATTCACCGACTTTGCGATCGAACTCGTCCGTTTTTTCGATGATCAGGATCCGCGCTTGGGGTCGTTTGCGTTTCAGCATCAGCGCAGTCGCCGCGCCCGAAAACGCGCCACCGATGATCGCGACATCGTAATCTGAATCCATCGTCAACATTGAAAATGGACTTTGAAGCGACCAAAGGCAATCAGTTCCGATAGGCGACGTTATCGTCCGGGGGAAGCCAACGGCTTCCCCTACAGAAATCGTCTCGCTTACCAACCATGATCCTCACAAACGCGCGTTTGATTTTTCCCGATGGAATCCGCGACGGGCTTGAAGTGGTTGTTCACGACGGAAAAATCGACGCCATCCGCCCGGCTGCGCGGGCGCGAGGGAAAGACGTCGTTGATCTTGCGGGAAATTATCTCGCTCCTGGTTTCGTTGATCTTCATGTGCATGGCGCGCTCGGCCGTGACACTATGGAGGCCTCGGTAGAAGCATTTCGCGCCATTTGCGATTATCACGCCAGCGGCGGCACCACGTCGCTTCTGCTCACCACAGCGGCAGCGCCGATTAAGAAGCTCGTTGAAGTGCTGAGAGCCGTTCGGGATTGGATTGTGGGGGCCGAGGTAGGGACGCCGCGCCGCGGCGTCCGGACAGCGCAGCGCGCTGTCCCTACCATCGCGGGCGTTCACGTTGAAGGTCCGTTCATTTCAAAAGAAAAGTGCGGTGCGCAACGCGCGGAATTCATTCAGGACCCGTCACTGGCTGCGGTGCAGCGACTGCTTGAACATGCCGATGTGATCAAACGCGTCACGATCGCGCCGGAATTGCCGGGGGCACTCGAGACGATAGAAAACTTCCGCAAGCATGGAATCAGCGTAAGCGGAGGACATAGCGATGCCTGGGACGAAGACGCGCGCGCCGCGTTCGAGCGCGGCATGCGCAGTGTCACGCATACCTTCAATTGCATGTCCTCCGCGCGCCGTCGTGGAGTCTATCGTGTCGGCGGTTTGCTCGAGTTTGCATTAAGCGAGCCGCAAATCAGTTGCGAACTAATTGCCGACGGCCATCACGTTTCGCCAACGTTGATGAAAATGTTGTACCGCGCCAAGGGCCCGGGCGGAATCTGCCTCGTAACAGATGCAACTGCTGGGGCCGGACTGCCGGATGAATCTCGATTTTCGCTCTTCGGTAATGATTGTCTCGTGGCAGGCGGCGTCTGTTTACTCAGTGATCGCTCGGCGCTGGCTGGCAGCGCTGCGCGCATGGTCGATCTCGTACGAAGAATGGTTAGCGAGGTCAATGTGCCGTTGCATGAAGCCGTCGCAATGGCGACGCAAAATCCTGCACAAGCCATCGACCTCCAAACAAAAGGCCGATTGAGAGTGGGAGCTGACGCCGACCTTGTTGTTCTTTCACCGAAGCTGGAAATCCTGCGTGTCTTTACAGGCGGCGACGAGTTGGCCTCAAATCGACAATAAAAACTCAGCGATGTCGAGCGCAGCGCGTGGGCGGCTTAGCTTCGAGATGTTCGCCGCCCATTCGCGCCATTGTTTTGCGTCATCAGCGAACGCGCGTTGTACGTGTGCGGCGACGGCTGCCGGTGAAAGCGCGATCACGCCGGAGTTGGTTTCGACGATCAAGCGAGCGTTCCCTTCCTCCTGACCGGAAACGACCTGATTGATGATCATGGGACAGCCGGCAGCGATCGTTTCCTGCACCGTCGCGCCTCCGGCTTTCCCGATGAGCAAATGGCTCTCGAACAGCATGCGCGGAAGTTCATCGGTCCAGCCGACGATCTTGGCCGCACCATCTGCCGCCGCTTCAATAGCCGGCCGAAGTTTATCAGCCCGGCCAATCGTCACAGTCAGATCGACGCCAAGGGTAGCGAGGCGACGTACGACATCCGGCGCTCGGCCCGTAGCGGCATGAATCATGTACAAGACCCGACGGTCGCAGTTATTGGAAGGCAACACTCGATTCGACCCGGCAAACTCAGCAAATTTGGGGCTGACGGGAAATCCAAACACCTTGATTTTTTCCGGCGCGACTCCTACTGCTCGCAAGACGGAGGCGCTCTGTTCGTTGGCAACGAGAAAATAATCCGCGGCGCAGCGATACCAGGCCGCGTTGATGGTAATCGAATCCGTGACCACCACCACACTCTTGGATGGCCGAACACGGTCGCCGTTTGCTCCTTCAATTTCTCGGAGCAGATTCAGATACGCCGGGAAAGTGCAAATGACGACGTCGGGTTGAAATCGGTCGAGCAAGGCGGTGAAATGATCTTTTAAGCGGAAGAATCGCTCGAATTCCTTATCGAAATCGTTCTTTCGATCGAGCCAGCGGTAAACACTTCCCCAAGCGCGCGGCGCGAAATTGACCAGCCCGAGGTAGCTTCTTCGCACTAGCTCGTTAATTGGGCCGTAGGCTTCAGCGAATAAATCGCGCAATTCAACCTCAGTCCGTTCCAAAGCGACACGGTTCAGCCCGTCACGAATTCCTTTCGCAGCCGCATTGTGACCTTCTCCGAAGCTGGCGGTGAGGATCAGGATTCTCTTTTTCACAACTTGTCGATTAGCATGGTGCAACGTGAAACTCGGCTGCGCCGGAAAAAACGCGGGCTCACCCGGGAGAGTATTCGGACTTTAATGGATATTTGCGCGGGGCAAAGTAAACTCTCGCGCACATGAAGTATCTCCGATTCATCTGGCGCGTTTTGCGCAGGATGGTTTGGGAAACGGCGACCGATCAGACAACCGGTCTGGCTGCACAGATGGCGTATCTGCTTCTTTTCGCACTGGCGCCCGGCTCGCTGTTTCTCTGGCACTTGCTGGGTCTGTTCGGCACGGACCCGAGTAAGTTGCATCGGATGTTTCTTCTCCTGAAAAGCTTCATGCCCCCCGACACCAAGGTGCAGGACATTCTGGATTCTGCGATGGCCAATGTGGTGGTGACGGGTTCGAGCGGTCTGCTTGCCAACGCAGGGATCATTCTCGGAATTTATTTCGGGACGGTCTTCATTGCGACAATCTCGCGGGCCCTGAGCCATACGTACGGCATGCGCGAAGATCCGCATTGGTGGTCAAAATATATCATCTCATTTTTCATGCTGTTCTGGTTTGGGATCGTTATCGTGTTTTGCTTTAACGCGATCGTATTCGGTGAAAAGTTGGCCGGTATTGCGGAAGTCAATTTTCAACTCGCATTCCCACTGCAAGCGTGGATTGGATACCTGAATGTGCCATTCACCGCGTTCGCCCTGATTGTTCTGGCGCTCGCGCTTTATGTACTCACGCCCGAAAATTATTCGACCATTCGTCAGGCGTTGCCGGGCGCGATTTTCTTTGCGGTAGGCTGGATCGTCGCGACGAAACTTTTCCAGTTCTACGTGGCACGATATGATCGATACAACCCGACATATCTGGCGCTGGCGTCCATCGTTGTGCTGCTCACCTGGATGTATCTGACTTGTCTGCTGTTGTTGTTGGGAGGCAAATTGAACGCCATCCTGCGTCGCGAACGCGAGCGAATGCGCAGGTCGGCGCCTGTTGCACCGGAACCGGTGGCGCTGAGTTAAAGAGTTAAGAAGATTGCAAAGTTACAAGAGTTACAAGGGAGCACCATTTTAACATTGTAGCCTTTGTAACTTTTTTAACAAATCACTGCTCTAAGCGTTGATCGCATCGCGCGCTCTGTTACGCTCCGTCGCAGTGGTGCGCTTTCGCATTTGGCTCGCAACTGCGCTCGTCCTCGGCGCAATCATTACAGGTCTCCTCCGCGCGCAGGTCAGTGAAGAACAACAAAGCCGGCGCAACGAAAGCGAGCGAAGCGAATCCCCGACTGCGTCGTCCCCGAAACCAAGGAAATCTCCGAGCCCCGCGGCAAAACGAGCAAGCACCAAGGCAACAAAGAAAGCGAAGAAATCCGTCCAAACAGAGGACACAACACCATCGCCTACCCCGCGCGAGACGCCGGAGGCCAGCGCTTCACCGAAATCAAAGCGGCGCCACACGCCCACACCCAAACCGAAAGCTGCGAAAAAGAAATCGGGCGGGAAAGAAACCGCGCGAAAATCC
>QHNQ01000019.1 GCA_003218135.1 Verrucomicrobiota bacterium | reverse complement strand
CAATCTGCGCGACCTTGCGCTCTTTTCTTCCGTCGCAACGAGGAGATTTGATTATTGCATCGACTTCACACGAAATGATCGCTCTGCTTCTCTGGCGTTGTTGTCTCGCGCACGCAGACGCGTAGTGTCCTATCGCGTGCGCGAACAGTCGAAGACGCGGAGCCACGCTTACACAGACTTCGTGCGCGTTCGTATGCGGGACATGCATACGATCGACTACAACCTAGCTTTACTCGAGCCACTCCGCGCAAGCCATGCTCCAACCGCACCGCATCTGGATCTGCCGCAGATCGCATATGAAAAAGCCGACGCGCTTCGCCGCAGTTGGAAGGTCGTGAGGCCGTACATAATTTTGCATCCCGGCTCGGCGCGTCAGGAGAAACTTTGGGAGCCAGGGCGATGGGCAGACGTGATTGACTACTTTGACCAAAACAATGGCTTTGATTTTGTTCTGACCAGTGGGCCATCCCGTGACGAGCAAACGCATATCGCGGCAATTAAGAACAAGGCGCAACAAAGCATCACCGATCTCTCTGGAAAAACAGATCTCCTTACGCTCGCAGCGTTGATTAGCTCTGCGCGACTTCTTGTGACAGTCGATTCCGCATCGGTGCATCTCGCTGCTGCGACATGTACACCGCAAGTGATCTTGTTCGGGCCAACCAACCCATTCCATTGGCGACCAAGGGAAAGTCCAGCTGTCATTTTACAAGGAAAATCGGGCACGCCGGTAACGGAGTTTTCGCCAGTGCAGCCGCGCGTCCCGATGAGTCAAATCTCGACGGAAGCGGTCATCGGTGCTATGGATTCGCTGCTGGCCACTCATTTGGCAACGGAACCTTCATGAGCCGGGGAAAAACTACAAAGAAGAGACTCTCATTCTGGCAGACTCTCAAGGCAGCGTCCGGCCCGTACCGGCGGCTCTACAGCTACGTTAGGCCATATAAGGGGCGCTTTATCCTTGGTTTGCTGTTGGGTTTTGCGTACGGCGGAGTCAATTCGCTTTTGCCGTTGGCCACCGCCCGGGTCACGAGCACCATCTTCCACGGGGCTGCTCCTAATCCAATGGCCTTGCGCTCCAATCTTGGAGTTTTGGATACAGGTCCGAAAGTCAACTCGATTGTTCTTATCTGCCTGGCCATTCCTGCAATCATGGCTCTGCGCAGCTTGTGCTCTTATGGGAACACCTATTGCATGCAGTGGGTGAGCAACAAGGTCGTGACCGACCTTCGAGCGCAGCTATTCAACAAAATGGTGCGCCTTTCGATGGACTTCTTTAACCGGATGCGCTCAGGCTTATTGATCTCGCGCATTACCAACGAGACCCGCGTAGTGCAAATGGCTCTGACGGCGGTCAGCAGCGATATTTTCAAGCAACCAGTCACGATTGTGGGCGCGATCGGCGTTCTGCTCCTGATGGATTGGAAATTCACTGTGATCACGCTGATTCTCTTCCCGACCTGTTTGTTGCCGCTACGCTATTATGGGCGTCGCGCTCGAAAGGCTATGCGAGGTCAGTTTGAAGGCATGGGCGAAATGGTAGTAACGATGCAGGAAACGTTCGCTGGTATTCGAGTGATCAAGTCCTTTGCGCGCGAAGCGCATCAAGAAAAAGCATTCAAGCGCAGCAATCAACTGCAGTTCTCCCAGATGATGCGCATCATCAGGGCGATGGAGGCCACCGGGCCGCTGGTCGAAATTATCGCTGCCATTGGGGTAGGCCTGGCCTTGCTTTATGTTTACGCTGCGAACCTGAGCGCGGGACGATTTTTTGGACTGATCACAGGAATTTTCATTCTTTACGATCCGATCAAGACCCTGAGTAAAATTCAAATTGTGATGCAGAATTCAATCGCAGCGACAACCTCGATTTTCTCGGTCCTTGATTCTGAGCCGACTGTGCGGGATGCGCCAGATGCCATCGAGCTGACGTCCGCAACGGGTCGTATCGATTTTCAAAATGTAACATTCCGATATGTCAATACCGTCACCGACGCGGTCGGCAGTCTAAACCTGCGCATCGAAGCGGGAAAAACCTACGCGCTGGTTGGCGCCAGCGGCGCGGGCAAGAGCACCATCCTCTCGCTAATTCTGCGCTTGTACGACCCAACGTCCGGCGCTGTGAAGATCGACGGCCAAGATCTGCGCTCGATTACACAAAAATCGTTGCGCGAACAGATCGGGCTCGTGACGCAGGAGACATTTCTGTTTCACGATACGATCTTCAACAACATCGTGTTCGGCCGCCTGCACGCCACGGCTGAGGAAATTTACGAAGCAGCCAACGCTGCTTACGCCCACGACTTTATCATGGCGCAGCCAAAAGGCTACGAAACTGTAATTGGCGACAAAGGATGCCTTCTCTCCGGTGGACAACAACAACGCCTGGCCATTGCGCGCGCCATTCTGAAAAACGCGCCGATTCTGTTGCTCGATGAAGCCACGTCATCGCTCGATTCCGAATCGGAAAAGCAAATTCAAAAAGCCCTGGCCAAACTGGCGACCGGACGCACGGTGATCGCGATTGCTCACCGGCTCTCCACTGTTCTGTCAGCCGACCAAATCATTGTGATGGATTCCGGCCACATCAAGGAGATCGGGACGCACGCGCAGCTGCTCGAAAAATCTGGCTACTACCGGCGCCTATACGATCACCAATTCAATCGCATTCCGGAGGAAAGCGCAGCCGAAGCAGGTGTTCTTGTTGAAGAGCTTGTGTGAAACCCGGTTTAAAAAAGTTAAAACAGTTACAACGTGCAAGTCCCCTCTCCCTTTTTAACCTTGTAACTCTTTTAACGATTTAACACCGGCGCAGCCATGCCGCTTAATATTGATCTGCATACGCATTCGTTCTTTTCCGGAGATGGCGTTTCGAGCCCGGAAGACATGATTGCGGCCGCCCGCATTAAGGGTTTGAACGGTATTGCCATCACCGATCACAATACCTGCGACGCGGTCAATTACTTGCTTCAGAAAGGTTTGATGCGGCTGGATGGTTTGCCCGTCGATGATTTCCTCGTTCTGCCCGGAGTGGAAGTGACCACCGCCGATGGTCATCTTCTCTGCATCGGTGCGGAGCTGCCGTATCTGAAGGGAAAACCGGCGCGGGAAGTCTGCGATATCATTCATGAGCGCGGCGGTCTCGCCATTCCGCCACATCCTTACGATTTGTTCCGGGCCGGAATCCGTTTTTCCATTCTGGAAACGCTGCCGGTGGATGCGATCGAGGTTTTCAACGCAGCGACTACGCTGCGCCGCTACAATCGTTATGCCTTCAAGTATGCGCAGATTCGAGGTTTGCCCATGACTGCCGCCAGCGACGCGCATCATGCCGCCGCCGTCGGGACAGCTTACACAATCGTCAACACCGACGATTTTTCGGTGAAAGGAATTCTCGCGCAGATCCTAAAGAGCAATGAACTGAATCAAAAATATCAAACCCCGCGCGATAGTCTCCGGAAAACGTGGAATAATTGGTTGCGACTACGACGCCGAAAAAAAATCCCAGAACTCGCCGCAAAAGACCGCGATCACAACGGCCTGTAGCAACTTTCTGACTTCCAAGCTTCTGTCTTCTGACTTATCACAATGCCCGCTTACATCATCGTTGAAATCGACATTGTTGATCCGGTCGGCTACGAAGGATACAAGAACCTCGCAGGCGCGACGGTAGCGAAGTACGGCGGGAAATACATCGTGCGCGGTGGCAAGACCGAAGTGCTCGAAGGCGATTGGAAGCCGAAGCGCATCGTTGTGCTTGAATTCGAATCAGCGCAGCGCGCCAAAGAGTGGCTGAACTGCGAAGAATACCGCGAACCGCGCAAGATGCGGCACCGTACGGCACGGACAAACATGATTCTCGTTGAAGGATTCGCGGGTCTGCCCGGCTCTCGAACGCGTTCGCAGTAGCCTCGCTCGAAGACAGAGTCGATGGATTAGCGCCTCTGGATATTGGGCGAGTGCATTTCAGTTTTAGCTCACATATGTGTGATAAAACTGAAAGGGCACACGCTCATCTATTTCACTGATTGAGGGTGAGACAACCACCGTTCCGTGTTTTTCTGAACTCGCGTTCCTTCACCACGATCATTCGTTCGTACGAGGCGAGCAGGCGACAGAGCACAAATCCGCGGTACCCGTCACGAAAACCCTGTTTCCAGAAGTAATGGTAAAGGAAGCGCAAGCTCGGGCGGAACGGAGCCCGCATCGTGAGCTTCCTTAGCCAACGCTTGCGCTCTATTGCTGTTCCAAAAGGTGTGGCTCGCAACGTCCTTGCGCCAGCGGGCTGATGGAATTCCTCGGAGGCCGCTTCCCAGGTGGAATAGCGATCATGTTTCTCAACAAAAGTCGCTATGTCTGGAAAAGCGTAATGCTCCATCGGCGCGGCTAGATATCCGGCACGGCCATTGAGTAATACATGCTCGTGCACCTCGTTATCTCCGGAAAGGACAGTGTCGCCGATTTCGATCTGTTCATATCGGCCGAGCCGATGCCGAAACAGACGCAAGTTCCAACTTGGAAAGTAACCGCAATGATTTATCCACCCGTCCAGAAACCAGAATCGGCGGTTCACATAAAATCCATCGACGTCGGGGCGACGAATTGCCTCGCAGATTTCGCGTTGTAGCTCAGGCGTAATGCGTTCGTCGGCATCGACGATTAGCACCCATTCATGTTGCCAGTGAATATTTTCCAAAGCCCAGTTTTTTTTGCGCGGGAATTTGCGATTCCAAATGAATTGCACGATCTGCGCGCCAGCCGCCTCGGCAATTGCTTGCGTGCCATCTGTGCTCACCGAATCGACTACCACGATCTCCTGCGCGAACGAAATGCTGGCAAGACAATCGCGCAGGTTCGCGGCTTCGTTCTTAACAGGGACAAGGACCGACAACGGCACCCGCGTGCCGGACTGCTCGCTCATTGAGTAATCTCGCGTCGTTTGGTTTCGCGTGCTGGGTTGCCGATGACAATGCTCCAGGGCCTTATGTCCTTCATCGCTACCGCTCTCGCGCCAACAATCGCCCCTTCACCGATAATAACGCCCGGCCCCACGAACGCGTCCGCACAAACCCACGCTTCGGGGCCGATGGTAATCGGTGGACGCAGCAACGGAAAATCCGGCTTCCTGTGATCGTGTGTTCCTGCGCAAACATGAGCCCGGTGTGAGATTGTTGCGCGCGCTCCGACTGTGACGCGGCCCAAGTTGTAAATAAACGCATGCTCCCCGATGGCGCTTTCATCTCCAGCCTCGAGGTTCCATGGAAAATAAATCGTTGCCGAAGGATACACATGAACCCTGCGACCGATTTTCGCCCCGAAGCAGCGGAGCAAAAATCGCCTCCAACCGAAACAAGGCCTGGGACTAAACCGAAAAAGGGGCTGCGCGAGAGTCCACAAGATCCGGCGGATGATCTCGCCCGAGGAGTACTTCCTGGCGCGCCGATTTTGTTCAATGTCCAGCATAGGAAAAATCACTGACTACGGACTACACGAGTACGGGACTGCGGGCTTGTAGTCCAGTTGTCTGTTGTCGCCGCCTTATTCCCCCGCTGCTGGCTCCCACAACAGGGCCTGCAAAAAAGATTGAACACCATACATCCACGGGTTGTCACAAATTCGAATATTTAACCTTGTTAAATACTTTCCCGGATGCTACAACGCGTGATCGACAAAGCATCGACGAATAGAATTTACGGGATGTTGTCGACCCATACCCCCCAGGAATTTGATGAAAAAGAGTTATATGGCTGCTGAAGACAGCGATACCGGAATCAAGATTTACCTGCGGGAGATCGGGCAAATCCCGCTTTTGACTCCCGACCAGGAGATCGACTTGGCTGCGAAAATCAAAAAGGGTGACCGCGAGGCGCGAGCCTTGATGATCCGGTCCAATTTGCGTTTGGTGGTGAAGATCGCGCACGACTACGCGAATCTCGGTCTGCCGCTTCTGGACCTGATTTCCGAAGGCAACATCGGCTTGATGAAGGCCGTCGAGCGTTTTGACCCCGCCAAAGGCGGAAAGCTCAGCACGTATGCGGCGTGGTGGATCAAGCAATCGATCAAGCGCGCTCTGGCCAATCAGAGCAAGACGATCCGTCTGCCCGTGCATCTGGTGGACAAGATCAGCAAAATGCGCCGCGTTTCGCTGCAAATGAGTGAGGAACTCGGCCGTGAGCCAACGGACGATGAACTCGGTGATGAGATCGGGATCGCGAGCGGAAAGGTTTCGCAACTCAAAACAGTGTCGATCCGTCCCGCGTCACTGGATGCGCCGATCAGCGACGATGATTCCACCGAATTCGGTGAAATTGTCGGTGATGAGGATGCTCAAACCCCGTTCGAACTGTTGCGGGACAAAAATCTGCGCAATGAAGTCGGCGGTTTGCTCGACGTGTTGGATGATCGTGAGAAGAAAATCATTTTCCAACGGTTCGGCTTGGATGGCGGCAAACCAAAGACGCTCGAGGAAGTCGGCAAGAAATTCGGCGTTACACGGGAGCGCATTCGGCAGTTACAGAACATCGCGCTCTCTAAGCTTCGCCGCGCTCTGAGCAAAAAGGAGCGGCCGGTCGACGTCGAATTACCAGTCGAGGCATAAGCTGCAGCGCTGTAGCCACGGCCCTGTGGGCCGTCAGAGCGATGATCGAGAGACCGGTCAGGCCGGTGGCTACAGCTACTTGACGACGCGTAGTTGGATAGAATCGATCATTGCGCGTCCCATGTGCACGTCGCTGACGATCACCATTCGATTGCCAGGGGCAGCTAGTTTTTTCGCACGTAAAAATCTCTCCGCTGACGCAATCGTCTGGTCCGGGTCCCCGGTAAAATCGATGCAGATGGAGTAGACACCCCAGTAAAGTGCCAGCTGCCGATATACTTGTTCGCTCGGGGTGAACGCAAAGATGGGTGCATGCTGCGGGCGCAAATTGGATGCGTAACGCGCCATTCGTCCGTACCGAGTAAAAACGATCAGTTTTGAATCTTGCAACGAGTTAGCTAACGCGACGGCTGAAGCCACTGTTTTCTGCCGTACACTTTCCAACATCGCATCATTGGCATATCCTGCGCCCCCGCTGCGCTCGATGCGTATCGCCACTCGGTTGAGGACCTCCACACATTCAATCGGATAACGGCCAAGCGTTGTTTCAGCGCTCAACATGAGAGCGTCGGCTTGTTCGAAAACGGCGTTCGCCACATCGGTGACCTCTGCGCGCGTGGGAAGCCGATTTGTAATCATCGATTCCAGCAGCTGCGTTGCGATTACCACCGGTTTGCCCAGATGAATGCATTTTTTGACAATTCGGCGTTGAATAATTGGCAGTTCCTCCATCGGACATTCGATTCCCAAATCGCCGCGCGCGACCATGATCACGTCAGCGCTTTCGATCATCTTCTCGATTGATCGTACTGCCAGCTGGTCCTCAATTTTTGCAACGATCTGTGCGTTACTCTTCTTTCTGGAGAGAAGTTGACGGAGCTGTTCGATGTCGCTTTTCTCCCGGACAAAGCTCAGTGCCACAAAATCAACATCTAACTGCGCGCCGAGTGCCACATCGGCGATGTCCTTCTTGGTAAGTGGCGGAAGATTCACATGAACGCGCGGCAGATTAATGTGACGGCGCGAGCCAAGGACGGCGGGCGTCAGTACCTTGGTGCGCACGCGGTCTTTGCCCTTTCCCAGCACGACGACTTTCAGCAAACCGTTGTCGACCAAGACCGTGTCGCCAGTGGAAACGTCCTTTACAAATCCGGGGTAATTAACGTCCACGGAATATTGTTCCTTCTTTTTTGCGCCCCGCACCGTGAACTCCAGAATGTCGCCCGGTTTCAGATGCAGATCGGTTTCCAATTCACCGGTGCGAATAGCTGGGCCTTGCGTATCGAAGAGAATCGCAACCGGGCGGCCCGCTGTCTGCGCCAGCCTGCGAATCCGCGGCACAATGTTGCGCACCCATTCATGAGTGGCGTGGCTCATGTTGAGCCGGAAAACATCCGTTCCTTTCTGGATTAACTGCCGGAGTGCCTCTGTCTCTTCTGTGGCCGGGCCGAGCGTGCAAATAATCTTCGTCTTGCGCACAATCAAAGAATTGGCTTGGGCATTGCAAAAGCCAAGACGCTTTTGCACGGCATGCGCCTCTCGTGGCACACCCGTTGCATAACGATAATAAAATTGCGGCACGCGTTGCGAAGCGTGCCGCCTCGCGCGGCGGGCGTTCTCTTTATTTCAGCTTGCTTTGAATCTGCTTGGCAAGGTCAAGATGCTCCTGAACCATCTTCGCTGTGTCGTCCGCAAACTTCTTAATGTCGGGGTCGGTTCCGTTTTGTGCTTCACCCTGGAATTCGGCCAAATCCTTTTCGTGGTCTTTGACCATCGCATCGATGTAGGCCTTATCCGAGCTCCAGCTTACCTTTGGCTCTTTCGCCGGCAACGTTACGTTCTTTTGCGATGCAATCTGTTTTAGCTCGTCGTTGGCCTTGCCATGATCGGCCACCATACGTTTACCGAACGATTTAACGTCATCGCTCTGGCCATTCTGTTCAGCCAATTTTCCCATCGCGACTTCCATCGTTCCGCCCTTGGCAGCCTTTTTCATGAAAGTCTTGTCCTTTTCGCTCAACGAGGAGCTCTTAGCTGCTGGACTCTCTTGTGCTACGGCCACCCCGGCAACGGAGAGCGTCATAATCGCCTGAGCGACAATACAAACCTGCGATATAAATGTGCTTTTCATTTTCATTGATTTTGTCCCAGTTTGAAATGTGCCGGGGCATCCCGGCAATAAGAAATCGAAAACTGACGGTCGCTTGGACGCGGGTTAGTTGTGGATCGCCGTCGCCGAGGACGATCAGGCTTTGGAAATGTACGAGCTTTCCACGCGCGTCGCCACGTCCTTGTAACCGTGTTCGACTTCGTAAATCTGCTTCATACAGGCTAGGGATTTCTCCCGTTCCCCCATCCTCTCGTAAACGAGGCCGAGATTATACACGATCTCCTTCTTCATCGCGTCCATTGACAGAATTTCACTCGAGGCCTCTTCGAGTTGTTTAACTGCAAGATCCAGCATCTCAAGGTCGCCATAGCAACAACCGAGCAAATTCATTGCTTTCAAGCGCGCATATGGATTTTGCCGTGCGCGCTGTAGCTCCGGCACCGCCTCACGAAAACGTCCGGCGTGGAAAAGGTTTTCGCCGACTTCGAATCGAAGCTGGAGATCGGTGGGATTGCGCGCGACGCGCTCCTGCGCATCCACAATGAGAATTTCGGCACGCCTGACCTTCGCGGCTTTCAGTAGCTCGGACGTTTTCGCATACAATTCGTTTGTCGCGTCGTGCGTTGAAAGGAACTCTTCATGCGCGGCAATCTCGTGCTCGAGGGATTTGATCTTTAGGTCGGACGCTTTCCGAACCAATCCAAGGTCTGCACCCTTGGTCAGCTCGGCTGCATACTGATACCAGCGGATCGCTGCATCGAAATTGTTCTTTTGTTCATTCAACGCACCCAGGCGTCGCGCGAGATCGACGTTTGCCGGTTCCGCCCGGTGTAGCGTGTACGTCTCCGCGATTTGCTGATCGAGTGATTCGCCGGTCAATCGCATCCGGCTCTGTTGCTCAAGCGAAATCGCTTCCTCTTTGTCCTTGATCAGGTCCCGGTAACTTTCAGCCTGGGTCCATCCCCCCCTTTTCATCGATCCTTGCGCCGATGCGTCTTTGCCCAGACGGAGCGCTTCGGCTTCGAGCGGATTTATCGCCGTGATTTGATTATAGATTTCCTCCTCCTGGTCGCTGTCTCCGAGTTGATGATACAAACGCCCAAGCTCGTGCAGCACCTTGACGTCGCGGGGATTTTCTTCGAGCAGCGTCCGGAGCGCGAAAACCCCGATCTCCGGCCAGCCCGCGGCTACGGCCGCGTCTTTCAAAACCAGATTTGCCTGCCGATTGTAAGGCTCCTTTTCCAAAATTTTTTCCAGCACTTCAACCGCGCGCTTCGGATCTTTTTTAATTTTTCGCTGCGCATTCATAACCGTGAACGATGCAGTTGAGATGTTAAAAAAGCTTTTCTTTGCCGACTGAGTTTTTGTTACCTCGGCACGTCGCAGCAACTGACGGCCTGTCAGAAATTCGGGTTCCTGCTTTAGAATTTCCTGCAAGAGGGAAATTGCGTAACCGAAGTTCCGCAACTCAATCGCGGCGACTGCTTTCAGCCACAAAGCGTGTAGCGACGCGCTCAGCTCTTTCTCGGTCTTGACCGCCATCGCGGGTAGCTTATCACAAAAACGCAACTCATGCGTGAGCACGCAATGGCACTTCGCGCTGAGATGAACTAAAGTTATTTAACCGATGCGCATTTTCGATGGCAACGCGCATTCCAGTACTACGCCTTTCGAACTAAACGGCGGCGGTCGATTCGTTTTGTCGCGCAAAGATTTCGTCCCGGCTTATGTGCGGACGTTTGAGAACGGCATTCTTCAAGAACGCGCGGAGGAAGCCATTAAATCACTGCGGTCATGTCGTGTTTGCCCGCGCGATTGTGAGATTGACCGGTTTAACAATAAGATCGGCGTTTGCAAGAGTGGCAGGCTGGCGCGTGTAGCCAGCGCGTTTCCGCATTTTGGCGAAGAAGACTGTCTGCGCGGCTGGAACGGATCGGGCACGATTTTTTTCAGCTGGTGCAATCTGCGCTGTGTCTTTTGTCAAAATTTCGAGACGAGCCAGTTCGGCGAAGGCGCCGAGGTCAGTGCCAGTGAGCTCGCGCAAATCATGCTCGATTTGCAGGACACCGGCTGCCACAACATCAACTTCGTCACGCCCGAGCACGTCGTGCCGCAAATCTTGGAAGCGCTCGTGATCGCGGTGGAGCGTGGCTTGCGTTTACCGCTCGTGTATAACACCTCGGCTTACGACAGCATCGAAAGCATCCAATGGATGGACGGCGTCGTGGACGTCTACATGCCCGATTTCAAACTGTGGGACGCCGAGCACTGCCGAAAATACCTGGTAGCCAGTAATTACGCCGAAGCCGCGCGGAAGGTCATAGCGGCGATGCACGCACAAGTCGGCGAATTAATTGTGGACGGGAACGGCCTGGCATTGCGCGGTGTTCTCGTGCGCCATCTGGTCATGCCCGGTCTCTTGGGTGACACGCGCCAAATCATGCACTGGATCGCCCAGAACATTTCACCCGATACTTACGTTAACATGATGGATCAATATTATCCTGCGCACAAAGCCGAGACCGAACCGCGCTTCACCGAAATCAATCGTGGCATCACGGCCGACGAATTCTGCGGCGCACTCCAACTAGCGCGAAACGCCGGTCTTTGGCGTTTCGATACCCGTTGGCGTCCCGTAATTCCACACGGCGCTCCCGTCTGGCTACCGCGGATGCGTGCGCACAGAGCGGCGTGCGTCAAGGCTAGTTGATCGTTTGCCATGCCGAGCAAATCGAGGGTCTCTGATCTTTACAACAAATCCATTTGCGGCTTCTGGGATTCCGGCATCGCTTTGGCTGATTTTTTTTCTCGCGGCTTTGGCTCTGCAGTTGTGCGGCTTGAATCTTCCAAGTGCGCGAGAATGTCCTTAGCCCGCTCGAGAATCTCTTTTGGCAGGCCGGCCAGTCGCGCGACGTGGATACCGTAACTTTTGTCTGCGCCGCCTGGAATGATTTTGCGGAGGAAAATGATTTGTTCGTTCCATTCGCGCACCGCGACGTTGAAATTGCAGACGCCGGGACGGTCTTCGGCGAGTTTGGTCAGCTCGTGATAATGCGTCGCGAACAACGTGCGCGCTTTGATTTTGTCGTGCAGAAATTCGGCGACGCTCCAGGCGATGGAAAGCCCGTCGAAGGTCGAGGTGCCGCGTCCGATCTCGTCGAGGATCACCAGGCTGCGTTCGGTGGCGTTATTGACGATGTTTGAAGTCTCGTTCATCTCGACCATGAACGTTGACTGTCCCCGTGCGAGATCGTCGTTTGCGCCGACGCGCGTGAAGATGCGATCGACCAGACCAATCTCTGCGCTCTCTGCCGGGACAAAGCTGCCGATCTGGGCCATCAACACAATCAACGCAGCCTGGCGGATGTAGGTGGATTTGCCGGCCATGTTCGGGCCCGTGATAATCGCGAGCCGCAAGTCTTCGCCATCGAGCGACGTATCATTCGGCACGAACTTCTCTTCTACCAGCGTTTGATCGAGGACGGGATGTCGTCCGTCTTTGATTACCAGCCGCAGCGTTTCGTTCAACGTCGGACGGCAGTAACGGAAGAGGCGCGCGGTTTCCGCAAGCGCGCAGATCACGTCGAGGACCGCGATTGCCTCGGCGGTTTGCTGGATCGGACCGAGCTCACGCAAAGTTTCGTCGCGCAATTTTTGAAAGAGCTGGTACTCGATCTGCCGAGCGCGTTCGTCTGCGCCTAGGATTTTCGCCTCCATTTCCTTGAGCTCGGGAGTGACGAAGCGTTCGCCGCCGACGGTGGTTTGCTTGCGCTCGTAATGCACCGGCACATTCGCGAGGTTCGATTTTGTCACCTCAATGAAATAGCCGAACACAGAGTTGTAACGCACCTTCAGCGACTTGATGCCGGTGGCCGCGATCTCGCGCTCCTGCAATTGGCTGATCCAATTTTTTCCTTCGCGAGATGCTTGCCGCAGCGCGTCCAGATCGGGATCAAAACCCTCGCGGAAAATTCCGCCCTCTTTCAACGTCAGCGGCGGATCATCGACGAGCGCTCTTGCCAGCTTCTCCGCCAAGTCTGGCGTTTCGTAAATATTCTTTTGCAACTGCTGCGCCAATGATTCGGCTTCGTCCTGTTCGTTTACGCGGCTCGCGCCAAACGCCAGCCGATCAAGCAGCTTTTGCAGATCGGCTTTCAACGCCGGAATCTCTTGAAGCGAAGTTTTCAGCGCGACCAGGTCGCGCGCGTTTCCTGAGGCCTGGCTCAAGCGCCCGGTGGCGCGTTCGATGTCCCGAATCGATTTCAACTTGCCGCCAATCGCCACCAGCATGTCGGGCTCCTGCAATAAATCGGCGATCATCTGGTGCCGACGTTGCAGCTCGGTCAAATTGCGCAGCGGCTGCAAAATCCATGCGCGCAATTTGCGTCCGCCCATTGGTGTGGCCGTGCGATCAAGTGCTGCCAGCAGCGTTGTATCACGCACACTCCGGGATTCCACCAGCTCGAGATTTGTCTGCGTGGCGACGTCGAGCAGCACGTAATCGGCGGGCGCATCACTTCGCAATGAAGTGAGATGATCGATCTTCCGCCGAAGCTGATGCTTCAGGTAATGAACGATCGCGCCAGCAGCCGCCACTGCCTGCGGCATCTGCGTGCAGCCGAATCCATCCAGCGATTTGACCTTGAAATGTTCGCACAACGTAAAGACTGCTTGTTCCGGCAGAAACGCGTAGCTGTCATACTCAAGTGCGTGATCGAATTCGCCGATCTGCTCTTTCTGTTCCGAGCTGATCAATAATTCGGCTGGCGAAACGCGCGCAAGCTGGTCGAGCAACGATTGTCGATTCTCCAACTGAGTGATTCGGAACTCGCCTGTGCTGAGGTCCGCGTAAGCAAAGCCAAAAATGCCTGAATCTACATAGATGGCGCCGACATAATTTGCACGCTTCGCCTCGAGCAGATCCAGATCGCTTACCGTGCCTGAGCTGACGATCTGAGTGATATCTCGCGAAACAATCTTTCCGGGTTGCGGCTCGCTTGTTTGATCGCAGATGGCCACGCGCCGCCCAGCCTTGATCAGCTTCGCGATGTAAGTTTGCGCTGCATGATACGGCACGCCGCACATCGGCACGCCATTGCGCTTGGTCAGCGCCACGTTCAGCAGGCCTGAAGCCTCCTTCGCGTCTTCGAAAAACAGCTCGTAAAAATCACCCAGGCGAAAAAGCAGAAGCGTGTCCGGCGGGATGCTGCCTCGGAGCCGCCGGTATTGCTGCATCATTGGGGTGAGTGCGTCGCGCATCAACTCAGAATTAAATCAGGCTATGCGAATTGCGAGTTTGGAATATAAGTCAGCAAGAAATTTCTTGCCCGGCTTACAGTGTTTACGTCAAATCAGGTGCAAGTATTATGACTGCTTTTGTTCGTCCGCGCAGCAGGCGCTTAACGGTATTCAGTTTAATCTTGATTCCAGCAGCTCTTCTGGGAGCGACACTTGTGCAGAAGGATCCGCCAGTTCGCCCTGCCGATGCCGATTCGGCAGTCGGAATCTGGGACATTGACCTCAAGCTAGCGAACGCCCTGCCACGAAACTTCCGCACAACCGACGAGCCGCTCGAAGCGAACAAAAGTGAAGCGCCTGTGACAACAGGCTTGAGGAATCTGCGCGCGTCGGGCAGCGGCGAGTTTACTCCTAAAGGTCTGAAACTTTTGCTGGCGCGAACTCGCGGTCCGGTGACGGTCTTCGATTTGCGACAGGAAACGCACATATTCGTGAACGACCTTCCGGTTAGCTGGTATGCGTCACGCGACTGGGCGAATGTAGGTCGAAGTCAGAGCGATGTTGAGGCCGATGAAACTGCGCGAGTAGCATCGCTTAAGCCTGGGAGCAAACTTGATGTTCGGCCGGGCCACCCGGTGAAACACGGCAACGGCAATTCCGTTCCACCGCAACAGGTGACAGTCGAGCGTGCGAGCATTGAGCGCGATGTTGTCCAACGCGCTGGCGCGAGTTATGTCCGCATCACCGTCACCGACCACACGCGACCGCTCGATGATGAAGTGGACCGATTTGTTCTCGCGGTTCGCGCGCTTTCAGAAAATGCCTGGGCGCATTTCCATTGCGAAGCGGGTCTCGGTCGCACGACGACGTTCATGGTGCTTTTTGACATCCTGCGAAACGCCAATCGCGTGTCGCTCGACGACCTTGTAGGGCGTCAAAAAATTCTGAGTAACGGCTATGATGTGCTCCAGCCGAATGAACCCGGAAACTGGAAGGCGCCTTACGCAGCAGAGCGTGCCGCGTTTGTGCGCGCGTTTTACGAGTATGCGCGTGCAAATCCTAACGGCCGACCGCAGCTTTGGAGTGAATGGCTGAAATCCGCTGGGCAGTGAGACGGCTAGGTGCCCGTCCGCCTTCGCCAAGACTACGGCGGACACTTTCGCTCGAAGAGCGAAAGTGGAGGCGAGGGGAGTTGAACCCCTGTCCTCGTCGCTATCGACGCAAACATCTACATGTTTATCCGGCGATAAATTCTGAGGAGCCAAGCCATGCACCGGCACACTGCCGGCTCCCGAGCGTCCACGAATTTCCTTCACCATCCGGCGCGGTCGCTCCGCCGTTTGATTAGCCTGCTGTCCACGTTTGGCGCCGTAGCAGGCGTCCAACTCCAAACGTCACGGTCAATTAAGCCGCGAGAGCGAGATCTTGGTGATCTGCGTTTATTTGTTTTGGTCCGGTTTTTAACGAGGCCAACGAACCGTCCTCGACATGCCGCCTGCGCTTCCAACGATGAGTCGAAGCCAGTGCGCCCCCTGCAAAATTGTGCTTGAATAAGTAGCTCGTTTTGCGGTTTCATGCAACTGCCTGAGTGTTCCGCGAGCGACCCGAATGGCAATCGAAATCACATCTGAATCTTTGGCCGGAGCCCAGCCGGAGGGAGTGTCGGCTCACAAGGAGAATCGCCGCCCACCGGCGTCATCGGATAAGGCTGCGTGGCTCTTTCAATGGTGGCGACCATCGCCGCGATGGACTCGTCGCAATTTCAGCAGTCGTGCGTCCGAATTGTCGGGTGGGGATGCAATTATCGTTTCGGTCCCAAAAAGTGGACGCACCTGGCTCCGCGCGTTCGTTTGCGCTTACTTCTGCAAGCGCTTCGGCCTTGAATTCACTCTACGGCCGGAACGTTATCGCGACCCGCGTGTTCCCCGCCTGATATTTTCTCACGATCTGTTCGAACACCGGACCAAAGGCGGTCTCTGGGATAGACTGAGAGGCAAATATCTCGTGCCGCGAACGGAGCTTAGCCGGGCAAAGATCATTTTGCTGGTGCGGGACCCGCGCGATTGTTTCGTTTCTCTGTATTTGCAGATAACGAGGCGCGATCCCAATGCTCCAGTTGACCTTAAGCAAAAAGGTGTCAGCGACCTGCTGCGCGATGAAAGATTCGGGGTGCGTGCAATCGTCAATGCGATGAACGATTGGCTCAATGAATTCTCGCGCCGCGACAATTTCACCCTGATCCGATACGAAGCCGTTCGCGCTTCGCCGGCAGAACATTTCCGAGACTTGCTCGCCCTGCTCGGCGAATCGACGCCTGATATCACGATCTTTGAGGAGGCGCTTAAGTTTGCCGGTTTCGAAAACATGCAAAAACTCGAGGCGGCGGGTGCTTTTGATTCAAAGATCCTGCGTCCGGGCGACGTGCGCGATCCTGAGTCGTTCAAGGTGCGCCGCGGAAAGGTCGGCGGATACCGTGAATATCTTTCCTGCGAAGATCAGAAATACGCCGCGGACGCGTTGGCGGAACTTGATGTTCGGTTTGGCTACTAACCTGCGCGCCGGCTGTGCAGGCTGATTGAAACGCAAGCGTTGCCTGCCGCAGAAGCGTGCTCCCAGGCGAATGCTTATGTTCTGCCGGTGCCCCAACGCCGATGCAAGAAGCGTTCCCAGGGCGAGAATAAGATTTTGTCCGCCAGCAAACCAATGACCACGATCACCAGCATAATGCCGATGACCTGGTCCATCGCGTTTAATTCGCGACCATAATGAAGCAAATGGCCGAGGCCAAAGCCGGTCAGGATCGTGACGTAAATTTCCGCGGCCATCAGTGAGCGCCAGGCAAATGCCCAGCCCTGTTTCATTCCGCTGATCAAATGCGGCAGTGATGCCGGTAAAATCACGTGGATCCACCGATGCAATGGCCCCGAGCCCATCGTTCGCGCTGCGCGCGCAAAGATCGGTGAAATCGTGCGTACTCCGGTATCAGTGGCGATCACTACTGACCAGACCGTTCCCATGATAACGACGAAGAGCATCGCGCCCTCGGTTTGTCCGAACCACAGCAACGCCAGGGGGACCCAGCAAACGCTCGGCAATGTTTGCAGGCCGAGGGCGAGCACGCCCACCGTGTCTTCGGCAAATGTCAAAGATGCAGTCAGCAGCCCAAGCGGGAGCCCGATTGCGAGCCCGATGAAATATCCGACGAGCAAACGCCGCAATGTGACGCCCGATGCGCTGAAGAGCGTGCCATCACGTGCGGAGCTAGTGAGGTAATCCATAACGCTGCGCGGGGAAGGCAGCAAAACTGGCGACCAAATCTTTGCGTGCACCAAGGCCGCCCAAATCGCGACTAGCGCGACGAAAAATAAAACTGCGAGCAAGGTTCTTCTCATTCCACGCCTAATGCCGGTTCCGGCGCAAGGTAACCTTTCAGCGCTGCCGTCAATTGCGACGCGTGCCGGGCAATTTCGATGCTGTTGAAATCGCGCGGTCGCGGCAGATTCACTTCAAAGATTTCCCGAATGCGTCCCGGCGTGGGCGACATGATCACGACCCGATCCGCCAAGCATGCGGCCTCACGGACGTTGTGAGTGACGAAGATGATCGTCTTACGCCGTTTTTGCCAAATCTGTTGGATGTCGCCGTAAAGTTGTTCGCGTGTCATGGCATCGAGCGCGGCAAACGGTTCGTCCATCAGCAGCACGCGCGGGTTTGGCGCGAGTGCTCGCGCGAGGGCGACCCGCTGTTTCATGCCGCCGGAGAGCTGGTGCACGTTAGCTTCCATGAACTTCTCAAGGCCCACCAGATGAAGAAAAAATTTCGCGACCTCGCGCCGTTCCCGGTTCCGTAAACCGGGTTTCAACTTCAAACCGAACATGACGTTGCCGAACGTATTCAGCCACGGAAATAGCGCGGATTCCTGAAACATGACCAGTCGGTGCCGCCCTGGTCCGATCACCGGTTGATTGTCTGCCAGCACTCGTCCTTTGTCCGGTCTTTCCAAACCGGCGATGATATCGAGCAGCGTCGATTTTCCGCAGCCGCTCGGCCCGACGATAACGATGAATTCGCCTTCCTCGACTTCCAGCGAGACATCATCCAGCGCGTGCACAGTCTGTCGTTTTTGGCGAAACCATTTCGAAATATGATCGACAATGAGTTTCGCCGGCGGCGGACCCTGCAGCTCTTCTTGGAGGGACATCAGGGAGTTTCAAATAGCTTGGAAAGATCAGGCGCTGTTTTGATGAAACCGGCTCTGACCGAGTTCTGCATAAATTTTTCCACCGAGGCACGTGGTGTTTCCGCCGTAAGCACAATGCGCTTCCATGCCGCGGCGATCAGTTGTGGGCTCATGTCGCTCTTCGTCTCTTCGAGCAGTTCGGCCTTAATCAATCGTTGCGCTTCTTCCGGATTTTTTGAAATCCAGTCCGTCAATTCCGCATGTGCTTGCGCGAATTTTTTCGCCAGGTCGCGCTTTTCCTTCAGAAATTTCACACTTGAAACCAGGATTGTCGTTGCCACATCCTTTTCTTCGACGATCACTTTGCCGGATGCCTCCTGCTCAAGGCGACCTAGCCAGGGTTCCACGGTCCAAACTCCGTCGATCCTTTTCGCTTTAAAAAGCCCCAACTGATCCGGATTTTGTGTTGGAATCACCTGTGCATCCCCGCCGAGTTGAGTAATTTTTAGTCCGCCGTCTGTCAGCCATGCCCGGCAGGAAATGTCCTGCGTATTCCCTAATTGCGGCGTGGCGATTTTCTTGCCTCGAAAATCGGCGGCTGCCTTCAAATTTGCATCCGGCTGAACAACCAAGCCCGCTCCGCCGTTGGCCGCGCCGGCGATTAGCCGAATCTCTTCCCCGTTGGATTTCGTATAAGCATTGAGCGCCGGTCCGGGACCGACATATGTTAGATCAATCGAACTCGCAAAGATCGCCTCCATCGCGCTCGGGCCGGCGTTGTAGATAAACCATTCGATCTTGGTTCCCGGTCCAAGCCGTTGCTCGAACCAACCCTTGCCCTGGCGGGATAGCGCATGTGCAACCACGCCTTGCGCGTGCGTGATGTTTGGAAAATGGCCAACGCGAATCTTCGTTTCGGCAAAAGCAAAGGCAGCTCCTGCAAACCACAGCGAGATCGATAACAAGAGCTTGCAGATTCTCATTGTGCGAGTGTTGATCTTGCCGGTGGCTCGGCGCAACAATCAAGCCTCGAAGCAAAAAACAAATTGAGACTATCGCTGTGGTCGCCCGACCAATATCCCGCTATCGGAGCGGTAGCGATACAGATACTTCGAGAGCTCGTCGTCGATGACGACGCGGCCGTAATTGCTGGGGGAGGAAGCGTGCATGAAATGCAGCACGCCGTCACTCGTGCGCAATGCCAGGCCGACATGCGCGGTCGAATAAAGTCCATTTCGCTCCCGCGAAATGACGCCGATGATATCGCCGCTTCGGAGTTTCGGCTCAATGGCTGCGACCTGGCTTTTTGGAATTTGATAGAGCGGCAGCGATGAAACATTCGCTTCCATTCGTCCAAGCGGACCGAGCAACGACCGGTTCGCGGCCAGATAACGGTAATGCCGCCAGCCAGTGCTCATCTCGCGCGCCGAATGTGGGACGCTGCGCCCGCCGAGGTCGCGAGTCAGATCCTCTACCAGACCGCGGCGATTGTTGTCGCGCAGCCAGTCTTCCAAGTAATGCAGGCGCGAGAGATATTCGCCTGTGCATTGACCGCCGCGATATCGGTCCAACTCGATGTAATAAAGCAGGCGCTCCGGCGTCCAGTTCGATTCGGGCTCGTTGAGCATTCGGGCGAAGCCAACTGCAATCTCGAAAAAGGTCCAGCAATCCATCCCCTGAAAATTCACAGATGGCGACTCGATTCGGTTATCAATTTCCAGAGTAAAATGTTTGTACCGCGTTCCAACCAATGCTTGCCCAACTGCAGCGGTTCGTTCCCCAATCGGCAAACCTTTCCAATTGCCCGCTTTGGCTTTTGCAACCAGACGATTGAATTGCTCCTGACCCTTAAAAACCGTGTTAAATGGCAATCGCGATTCGGATCCAAATGCCATTGAACAGATTAAATAGAGCGGAACAAGAGCTCTCCACATTCGCATGATACAGGTAACTCAACGCGAGATGGAGAAGGTTACAAGGTTAAAAAGGTTACAAAGCTAGAACGTTAAAAAGGTCGCACGCGAATAGATTTTTGAACTTTTTTAACGCTTTTAACCGTTCTAACTGTCTCATATTCTTTTAAGACTGTGCCAATTCGATTTCCGAAAAAGAGCCGGCGAAACATTGTTCGGCAGACGTCACGAGACGGCGCACCTGTAAAACGTTCCACGCGCGTCCGGCTGCGTCCGCGAGCGGACTGGCACAAACGCAATTTTCTCACGAGCGTGTTGATCCCGTCGCTTTTCGTGAAGCGCTCTGGAGGTCCCGCGGCTCCGCAATTCCCAAAGATTCGAGACGGCGAGATCTGCATTACGTGGATCGGCCACGCGTCGTTTCTCATCCAAACCCACGAGGTCAACATTTTGATCGACCCGATTTGGTCGAAATGGCTCAAGGTCATCAAGCGGTTGAAACAACCAGGTTTCGAAATTCATCATTTGCCTTCGATTGATTTTGTCCTCGTCACCCATGCCCACTTCGATCACCTCGACCGGCGCACACTGCGACGCGTTGCGGCGGATCAACCGATTGTTGTACCGATGGGCGTAGGAAACCTCGTCCATGATCTGGGCTTTCATATTGTGCACGAGCTCGATTACTGGCAGACGGTCGAACTCGGGCCGCTTAAGATTTCTCTCACCCCCTGTCACCACTGGGGCGCCCGTTTCCTGGCGGATTTGCATCGCGATTTCGGCGGGTTCGTGATCGCTTCAAACGGTCGCACGATTTTTCATTGCGGCGACAGCGCTTACTTTCCCGGGTTCAAGGAAATCGGCGACCGCCACAAGATCGATGTCGCGCTGCTCCCCATTGGCGCTTACGAAGCGCCCACAGGCCGCGAAGTTCACATGAACCCTGAGGAAGCGGTTAAGGCATTCCTAGAGCTTCGTGCCGACACTTTGATCCCGATGCATTACGGGACATTTCGCCTCGGCTTCGAACCGCTTCACGAGCCGCCGCAACGTCTCCTTGCCGCCGCTCGCGAACATGGCGTCGAGGAAAAGGTTCTTGTGATGACTGAGGGAAAGCCGGTCGTCCTTTAGACAAAACCTTTCTAGCCACAGATGAACACAGATAAAACACAGATTTGCAGAATTCTTTTCCTGCATCTGTGAAGATCCGTGTTAATCAGTGGCCGGATTATCTTGGCGCGTTCTCAGCCGGTTTTATCGTCGTCGCGTTCTGCCTGCTTCTTCTTTGGAACAATCCGCTCGTTTTTTGGAATGACGATTATGAATTGTCCGTGCTGCCAGTATTTGCCGACGTGGCGCGCAGTTGGTCGGAGGGCCATTGGCCGATCCTGAGCCCGTACTCGTGGGTGTGCGGCAATCTCGCCGGTTAATTTCAATACGGAACGTTCTCGCTTTTTGTAAACGCGGCCGTCGTTTTCATTTGGAAATTTCCGCTCACGTTTCCACAACAGGCCGCCGCTCTTTCGATCGCCCATCTTTTCGTTTTGGCGATGGGCGCATTTTTGCTCGCGCGCGACCGGCAACTTTCAATTCCATTGTCGATCTTTGTCGCGCTCGTTGCTGCCCTGAACGGCTGGATCATTTGCTGGGGCGCGACCGATTGGTTCGGCGCGCTGGGCGCGTTCACGTGGCTCCCATGGGCTTGGTGGGGCGCGGAACGGGCGCTGAGTTCGCGACTGACGAAATGGCGATTCCTGTGGCCTGCGCCGTTCGTTTATCTGCTCGTTACTGGCGGTTTTCCTTACACTGTTTTGATGTTGCTGCTCTTGATCGCATGGCTCGTGATCAAGACCTTGGTTCAAACCCGAAGCGTCTTCTCCGTGCTGCCGATGCTTTTAGGTGTGGCGCTCGGCTTCGGATTGTCTGCGCCGGCCTGGCTCGCGCTCCTCGATCACGTTCAGGGTTCAGCACGCGAACTGCAGTCGCCTGCGGCACACTGGCAATGGCTTTTTCCGCCCGCGGCGTTACCCGGTTTCATCTTGCCATGTTGGACTCTCAAATGGGCTGATTTTTCTAGCCGTTATCTACCGCACACAGCAACCGAACTAGCGTGTGGACTCGTCGCGCCTGCAGCGCTGATTGGTGGATTCATCTGGCGTGGGCGTATGCTCGTTAGGCAAATAAAGTGGGAGCTGGTTTTGCTCTTGCTAGTGCTGGTGCTCTGCATGATTCCAACGGCGGGTCTTTTCAGGTGGAGTTTTCGCTGGCTGCCCTTTTTTCATTTGGTTCTCGCAATATGTGCGGCGGAGGCGCTGCATGGTGACCTTGGATCAACGATCCCGGCTACAGCGGCGCTCGCTCTGACTGCACTCACAGCACTCCTGATGTTAGTCATGCGCGCGACTGGCTCCTACGCTTTCCCACTGACGGGGATCTTTCTCGGGCTCGCGGCGATTTGGTTATTTTCAGAGCTTTGGTTGCGTGACTCTCCATTTCAAAAGTGGCCGCCCGTTGTGATTACGTTTTTGGCATTCCTCGCCACGTATTTCTACATTCCAACAAACTGCGGTGTGCCGAGATACAATTTTTCTCAAGAGCTACTAAAGACATCGCCGCTTGATTCGCGCCGGCTTTATCTCAGCATCTATCCCTGGGCCGAGCTGACCTACTGTGAGGCAAACAAACCGCAACCAGTCGGCCAAACTCTGCGCCCGGGAAGCACCCCAATGTGGGCCGGCTTGCGCTTCATCAATGGCTACAGTCCGATCCGCGCGGCAGGCGTGGCGCGCGAATTCGCAACCAGCATTCACGGTGAAATTAATCCTGACGTGGGAAGCTATTTGCTGAGTCACCAAGCTGGAACAGAGGGCGAACTGGAGTTGATGGGAGTGGATGGAATCGTCGTTGCGCGGGAAGTGGATATCGCGCCGCAGCCGAGTTCCGATTGGGAACTGGTGCTTTCAACTAACGAAGGCAACGTCTTTCATCGGCGCGACGCGCAGTCCGCGCCAGTGCGCTCGGTGACCTCAATCAAGTCACGGCCCAACGAACAATTTGTTCCTGCGACGATCTCGCGGATTAATGACTCGCGAAATTTTGTTGAAGCGGATGTTGATGTCCCGAGCGGTAATGCGTCTGCGTTGCTGATGTTTTCACGCCCGTATTTCCGCGGGTACGAAGCGCGCCTCGCGAATCAAAAACTCGCTGTCACCTCGTATCGTGGATTATTTCCAGTGGTGGAAGTCCCAGCGGGTGCGCATGGGCGCCTTATGCTTGCGTATCGGCCATATTGGCTCGTCTGGGGAGGCGCGGTAGGCGTGGTTTGTACGTTGGTGGTGGTTTCGGGGTTTCTTGCTGCGATGAAACGGCGCGTAGAACCGCGCGCGGTTACTTCTGGTTAATCCTGGAAACGTTCTGCGTGGACGCCATCTGGGTCGTGCCTTGCATCTCGGAGCCTGCCTTCAGAGTTCCTTGGGATTTTCCAGCAGTTCGATCACGCGTTTGAGCAGACGACCGGCACCGCCGCCGTCAATACTGCGATGATCAAAACTCAACGTGATTTGGGCTTCGGTCCTGGGAACAAATTCCTTTTTCTCTTCATCCCAGGAAGGAACTTTCTTCCCGACCCCAAGACCGAGCAGCAGTGTCTGGTCCGGCAAGGGAATCGGCGTGCCCCATTCCATTCCAAACGTGCCAAAGTTGGATACGGTCGCGATACCGCCCGCTTGCATATCCGGAGAAATCCGCCGTTGTCGCGCGAGCTCGACGAGTTCTTTGTATTTTGTCGCGAGATCGGCGAGCGAAGTTTTATCTGCGCTCCGAATCACCGGCACCATGATTCCGTCCTCGGCTTCAACGGCGATTCCAACGTCAATAGATTTTGATTGCACAACACGATTGCCGATCAGTTTTGCCGCTGCACCGGGATTTTCCGAAAGCGCCACCGCGAGCGCGCGCGACGCGTAAAGGCCGGGTCCGGGTTTTGGATCGCGCGACTGCCGGTCCTGCAGTACCGGGTCGAGATTCACTGACGATCCAATGGTCGAGAGCGGGCGCGTCCAACTGCGCCGCATCGCGTCCGCGACGCCGGCGCGAATGGCGGAAGCTTCATGCGCCGTTTGATTCTCGATCTTGTGCAGAAAGCTTTCGAGATCTTTGATGGTGACGCGATTGCCTGCGCCTGTTCCCATGATCCCAGCGAGGTCAGCAGTTGTTAACTGCAATTCGGCCATGCGCGCGCGTACACGCGGCGACATGAAAGTGGCGCCTTTCGTGACCGCGGGAACGGGCAGGTCTCCTATGCGTGTGCCTTCACCATCCCGACCACGTGTCGGGATTTTTTTCTCGCGCGCGGGAGCGACTTCCTGATCAGCGCGCGCGGGAATTTCCTCTGCGACCTCCCCCTGCGGAGGAGGAGGCGCTCGCTTTGCGAATCGCGCGGCGTCTGCCTCGCTCGCTTCTACGTAGCCAAGAACTGCGCCCACCGGATAAGTCTCTTTCAATTGGACCGTGATCCTGTCGATTTTGCCTTTGCATGGCGTGGTCACACCCATGACAGCTTTGTTTGTCTCGACGTCGATGATTTCCTGATCATTGACCACTTCGTCGCCGGGTTTCACCTTGATATCCACAATCGTGGCTTCGGCGATCGATTCGCCCAACTGCGGCATGATGATCGGGACTTGCGGCATAAATTATTCTCGAAGCAGTTGTCTCGCTTTTGCTGCAACGTTCTTTGCGTTTGGGCGATGCGTGCTCCAGAGGTTTGGATGATACGGAATCGGAGTGTCTTTTGCATTCAGGCGTTGCGGGGCCGCATCCAGCAAATGAAAGCCCTGGCTTGTAACACGCGCGATGACTTCCGCCGTAGCGCCGCCCCACGGAAATGACTCGCCGACGCAAAGCAAACGTCCGGTGCGCGCGACGGATGCCAGTACCGTATCAGTGTCGAGCGGTTTAACGGTCCGCAGATCGACAACTTCGATTTCGAAACCATCACGCTCGAGTTCCTCGGCCGCCGCGAGAGATTCCTGCATCATTGCGCTGTAGCTCACGATGGTGAGATCGCGTCCCTCCCGCGCAATTCGTGCGCGACCAGTCGGCAAGCCTTTCTCCGGCAGCTGGTCGGCCTTGAGGTGATAATAGAGATATTTGTGTTCGCAGTAGATGACAGGATCATCGATCGCCACCGCTTCTATCAACATGGTGTAGGCGTCTTCCACCGTCGCCGGCGTCATCACGATCAGTCCGGGATAATGCGCGTAAATCGATTCCATCGATTGACTGTGAAACGGTCCGCTGCCTTTTGTCCCTCCGGAAGGTAGACGGACAGTTATCGGAATCGGCATATTCGTTCGCCAATAGTGGGTGCCGGCTTGATTTAGAATTTGATTGAGCGCGATGCTGGAAAAATCGGCGAACTGCATTTCGACGATCGGACGCATGCCCTGCATAGCGGCGCCAATAGCGGTGCCAACAATCGCGTCTTCGCTGATGGGCGCGTTCAACACGCGACCGGGAAATTCTTTTGCCAGACCTTTCGTCGCTTTGAATGCGCCGCCGAACGTGCCGCCGACATCCTGCCCGTAAATGAAAACGCGTTCATCATCACGGAGCAGTTTCGCCTGTGCTTCCCGGATTGCTTCGAGATATGTGATGCTCACGGTGTGGCGGTCGTTAAAGCGTTGAAGCGTTAAGCGGTGTCGTCATTCAGGCGATTCCGGTTGATCGGCCAAACCGCGATTCGATAACGCGCACCAATCTTCTTTGTCGCCTTCGGGTGCGGGCTCTTGTTGCGCGGCGGCAATCGCCTCTTCCACCTGCGCGATCGCGTCTTTGCGCCATTTGCCCAGCGTCTCAGCGTCCACAAGATTAAGGTCGACAATTGTCTGCTCGGCGACTTTCAGGCAATCACGGGCAAACGGCTGACGCTTCACCTCCTCTGGCACGTAGCTCGCATCGTCGTGCTCGCCGTGACCGGATAGCCGCAACACAGAAGCGACGACCAACTGCGGCGGACGACCTGCGCGCACGCGTTTCACTGCACTGCCAATCACATCCAGGCATGCGCCGAGATCCGTTCCATCGAGACTGTAACCTTCGAACCCGTAGCCGATCGCCCGATCAACCAGATCACGACAGGCAAATTCGCGGTCGTTGGGCGTTGAGTAAGCATAATGATTATTTGTCGCGACGACCACGAGCGGCACTTGTTCGACCGCGGCTAGGTTCATCCCCTCATGAAACGAGCCGGTCTGCATCCCGCCTTCGCCGATGCACGCCAGGCCGACGAAGTTTTTGTCACCTTTCAATCGCTTTGCCATCAATGTGCCGACGGTTACCGAAATCATCGCGCCCAGATGGCTGACCATGGCGAGTTCGTTGTTGCGCGGATGACCTCGATGAATGTTGCCGTCGCGCCCGCGCATCGGGCCCAGACGCGACCCAAGATACGTGCGCGTCACGTCAAGCAGCGGTTCGCCGAATGCGGATCGACCTGCCTGATCGCGAATCAATGGCGCGAAGATATCGCCTTTTTGCAAAAACAAACCGCACGCGACACTGACTGCCTCCTGGCCTTTGCCGATATAAACTCCGCCTGTGATCAGGCCACCGCGATAGAGACTAACGAGCTTTTCCTCAAGCGTACGCGTGAGAAGCATCCAGCGAAACGCCTCGAGGAACCGATCGTGCGGCGGCGCAGCCTTGTCCGCACCAGTTTTGTGCGACGGTGCGGACGCGGCCTTTTTCGTTTTTGATTTTGCGGTCCGCTGCGCCGTCTGAAGCATCCCGCAATGTTACCTAAGATCACCGATGCCGCGCGAAAAAATTTTGTGGCACGTCCGTTTTGGCCGTGGGGTAGGCGGGCGTCTCGCCTGCCGAGTAAACAAGGAGGGGCGGTTTCCAATCCGCCCTCGCTAAAGCGGCGGACTAGAGACCGCCGCTCCTTGATGTGCCTGTGCTTCCCAGAAAACAATTACCGCATCGCCAGAGCGAGGCGCTGTTGTCTTGGCTTCTGTTCGCCTCCGTTGGAGGTTACTTCAGTCGAAGCTTGCACAGACGGAGTCAGCTTCATTCCCACCAGCCTGCTCACGCCGCGCTCTTCCATTGTTACTCCGTAGAGAACGTCGGCTTTGGCAATGGTGCGTTTGTTGTGCGTGATGATGATGAACTGGCTCTGTTCTACAAAACGCTCCAGCATGCGGATAAAACGGTTGATGTTGCCTTCGTCCATTGCCGCATCGACTTCATCGAGAATACAGAACGGACTCGGCCGCACCATGTAAATGGCGAACAACAGCGCTACCGCGACCATGGACCGTTCGCCTCCGCTCAGCAGGGAGATGCTTTGCAACTGTTTGCCGGGCGGCTTGGCGGTGATTTCGATTCCGCAGTTGAGCGGATCGTTTTCGTCCAGCAACGACAGGTCTGCGCGCCCGCCCCCGAAGAGTTCAGCGAACATTTCGCGGAAATTGGTTCGCACCCGGGCAAAGGTTTCATCAAACAACTTTCTGGTGGTCGAGTTGATCTGCGCAATCACATCGAGCAGCTCGCGGCGCGAATTTGTCAGGTCAGTATTTTGCGCTTCGAGAAATTTGTATCGCTCTTCCAGCTCATCGTATTCATGAACAGCATCGAGGTTCACCGGACCCATGTTGTCGAGTTGGGTGCGAAGATCGGCAACCAGTTTCTCAAGATCTGCTTCTGCAAGCTGGATCGCGTTCTCCGAACGCGATGGCGAATCCGCGCCTTCGTCGCCATTTGTGGCATCCGTGTAGCGGTCGATCCACCTTTTCGCTTGAATCCGCAAAACTTTCTGAAACGCAGGCTCATCAACTGCAAACTCGCGAAGATCGACTTGATAGCTGCGTGAGATGTGCTCCGCCACTCCGTCGATTTTCATTTGCAGTTGCGACTCGCGCACTTGCCGTTGAGCGCGGCGATCCTGCAATTCACCCAATGAATCACGCAGATCGCGCAATTCGGTTTCACGAGCGGAAATTGCGGCGAACCGTGTTGCGCGTTGCTCCGCGATCTTCGCAGCGTTGACTTGTGCCTCTTCGCGTTGCGTACTGTGGTTCTTAATCAGGACCTCCGATTTACGCGACTCGTCAGCCTGCGCGGCTAGCTTCTGTTCGTACAATGCGATATCCCCTTTTCGCACAGTAATGAGCTCGAACAGCTCAGCATCACGAGCCCTCATCGGTTCGCGTCGTGCAACCAGATTTTCATGGCGCTGCCGCTCGGTCGCGACAGCCAGCCGCAGTTGATTGATTTTTTCGCTCAGCTCTTCTTCGCGCAGCGTTGTCTCACTCTGCGCGGCCTCGAACGCATCAAGCTCCGTCTGCTCTCTCGCGAGTTGATCACGCACTGTTTGAAGTTCGCCATCCAATTTGGCGACACGTTCATCGGCCGCGCCCACCTGCCGCTCCAACGCATTTTTCTCGGACCGTAAATTGTCGATCTTGCGTTCGGCCTCGCTAAACTCTCGCTGGAGTTGTAAAGCGACTTCGACCGCTGTTTTCGCTTCGTCGCGTTTGGTGCAAAGTGAGTCGCGCTGCTTCGCGAGCGCAGCTTCTTCTTTCGCGAGTTCTGCAATTTGTGCTTTTCGCTCCAGCAAAGAAGCCGCGCGTACTTCACTGCTGCCGCCAAAGAGGATTCCTTCCGTAGAAACAAATTCGCCGGCCAGCGTGGCCATCGCTAGTGCAGGCTCGTGCTTTTTACACTCCAGCGCCTGTTGCAAGTCGGAAAAAATAGCGACGTTCTCGAGCAGTTGCCTGATGAGCGGCTCGAGCGATTGCGGCGCGACCAATTTATCTGTGGCCCAGGCGAGCGCATTTTCTGGCAGAATTTTCCGCACCGATTTTTGAGCAGGCTGCGTCAACTGCGGAAGGAGCAGCGCGGCTTGACCGAGCTTCTTTTTCTTGAGTTGCGCGATTATTTCGAAGGCAACGTCCGCATCTTTTAAAACGACGGCGTGCAGATTTCGCCCCAGCGCGGCTTCGATCGCAGGAATGAATTGTGGGTCAACATCAAGATGCGCAACGAGTGAACCGGCAATCGCGTCGCGAAATCTTTCGGCAGCGTCCACGCCTTTGAGAACAGCTTGCGAGCCCTGCGCGAGACCTTCGCCTTCTTCATTGAGCTGACGCAAAACCTCCAACCGCGATCGCTTCTCGGCGAGCGTCCGCTCGAGGGCGGCGAGATTCTGTTCCGCTTCGGAAAGCAGTTGTTCTTTTTTGTGCAGACTTGCCTCGACATCGACCGCTTCGCGCCGACTTGTTTTCAGTGAGGCAGTGATTTGCTTGAGGAGTTTGTCGCGCGCACTGCTCAATGTTTGAATCTCTTTCGCAAGTTGTTCGATTTGCGCGCACGTCGATTCGCGACGCGCCTTCGTTCCGGAAAGTTCTCCCTGGAGTGCCGAGATTTTGCTTTCGGATTTGGAAAACACGAATTGCAACCCCTGTAAGCGCGCGCTGTGCGCAGTGCGCTTTTTTTGCATTTCGGCGACCTGACTGGTGAGCCTCGTCAGCTCGCCCTCTTTTTCTTTCAAGTGTCGTTCGATTTCTACGATCGAGTCGTTTGTTTGCTCGATCTCAGCACCCTGGCGCTTGTGTTTTTTTTCGGCGTCCACGACGTCGCGTCGCGCGCGCTCGATCAGTTCTGCGACCTCTTCGGCTCGCTGCCGATTGAATTCAATGCGGCTGCGATGCGCGGCGATTTCACTTTCCAGTCGCTGTACCTCCGCGCGCGACTCAGCGATCTCTGTGTCGATTTTGTCCAGCGCGCCGCGCTCTTCTGCGAGCCCACTTTCGTTGTTGTCAATCCGCGCGCGCGTCGCGCGCTCCGATTCGGTCACACGCTCAATTTCCTTATGACAATCAGAAAGATCAGCTTCGAGAGCGTCAAGCTGCTTGCGCGAACAATGCGTTTCAAGCACGCGCAGGTCCGCATGTAACCCCTGATATCGACGCGCCTTGCCTGCCTGTCGCTGCAATGAACCGATTTGACGCTTTACCTCTTTGATAACGTCACCAATGCGAAGAAGATTTGCATCAGTGGCTTCCAGTTTGCGTAGCGCCTCGCGTTTTTGCGCCTTGTATTTGGTAATTCCGGCTGCTTCCTCGAAAACTGTGCGCCGATCTTCCGGACGCGAACTCAGGATCATGTCGATCTTGCCCTGTTCCATCATAGAATAAGCGGCCCGTGCGATCCCGGTGTCGGCAAATAGATTTTGAATATCGCGAAGCCGGCAGGCCGTCTTGTTTAGCAGGTACTCGGAATTGCCGTCGCGATAGACTCGACGCGTGACGCGCACGTCGTGCCATTCGATTCCTAGCTCCTCAGCGCAATTGCTGAAAGTGAGTGAAGCCTCTGCGAAACCTACGGGCTTGCGTGTATCGGCGCCGTTGAAGATCACATCCGCCATCTCGTCGCCGCGAAGTGACCTGGCCGATTGCTCACCGAGCGCCCATCGCACGGCGTCAAGCACGTTTGATTTTCCGCAACCGTTCGGGCCGACGATAGCGGTAACGCCCTCGTGAAAATTGAAGGCGGTTTTGTCGGCAAACGATTTAAAGCCGATTAGCTCAAGCGATTGTAAATGCATTGTGGCCACAACCTGGGCCTCGGCAAGGTCAATACAGCAAGGTTTCTCGGGTTACAAGCGGAAAATCACACAATTTGAAGGGGTCCTGATGGGGGGCGACCACAGGATATTGGGCCTTCGTCTCGCCGCATAAGATCGGAATCGCGTGAACCCTTGCGTGCTTTGTCGCCTCTCGCCTTGCAATAAGGGAAGAGGATGAAGGTGAGCGGGACCAATCAATGGAATGTGCGAGTCGAACCTCACCCTCCCCTCTCCTTCACCAAGGAGAGGCGCCCTTTGCGCGTGTCGCTGCGAATGCCCGCCATTCTGAAAGTAATCCCTGAGCGAGAAGATTAACCCGCATTCTTGCTTTGGACAATTGAATCACTCACGATGCGCCGATGGCAGACGAATCGCCGGCATGGATACAGCAGGAAGAGCGCATCGATCATCAGCTGGTCCGCGGCATTGGAATTCCAGCTCTCACTGCGAATATCGTCAGCTCGACAATTGGTGCGGGAATTTTCGTGATCCCCGCGACAGTTGCGAAGGGACTAGGCTCGGCGGCGCCACTCGCATTTGTTTGTTGTGCGATTGCGATGGTCTTGTTCGTCACGTGTTTCGCGATTGCCGGCAGCCGTGTGTCATTAACCGGAGGCCTCTACGCGTATGTGGAAGTCGCCTTCGGCCGTTACGTCGGGTTCCTCGCGGGCATGCTTTATTTTCTAACGGCACTTGGCGCCGTTGCTGGCGTTGTGAACGTTCTCGCGAATTCGGTGGCCCTGGTCGTTCCGTTTCTCGGCAGTCCCGTGATGCGGATTTTCGTCATGTTCGCCGTGTACGGTTTGCTCGTGTTGATCAACATCCGGGGCGTGCGGGAAGGCGCGGGAGCGGTAACTGTGATCACCGTCGCAAAGCTTCTGCCCCTGTTGCTGTTCATTTCCGTAGGAATATTTTTCATTCACACGCCGAATCTTGCCTGGAACAGTTGGCCCAGCAGCAAGTCGTTGGGCGATGCCGTTATCCTGCTAATTTTCGCCTTTGTCGGAATCGAGGTGGCGTTGATTCCGAGCGGCGAAGTGAAGAATCCGGCGCGCACGGTTCCGCGGTCGGCTTATCTCGCGCTCGTCGTCACCACTAGCATCTACCTCATGATCCAACTTGTCGCGCAGGGGACGCTCGGCGCCGATGTCGCGAATCATCCGGATGCCCCACTCGCCGAATCGGCGGCGACATTTCTCGGCAACCTCGGCCGCACGATTCTTCTCGCCGGAGCCAGCATCTCCGCATTCGGATTTGTAACGAGCGACATTCTGAGTTCCCCGCGAATGATTTTTGCTTTCGGACGCGACGGCGCGTTGCCACAATTTTTCGCGCACGTTCACCCGCGCTACCGATCACCTGATGTCGCAATTATCACTTACGCGACACTTGCGTTCGCGCTGTCACTTAGCGGGACCTTCGAACAACTGGCGGTGCTTTCGAATGTCGCCGTCTTGCTCATGTATTTCCTTTGCTGCGCCGCTTGCTGGATTTTGGTGCAACAGGACGTGCGCTCGGACGGCGAACCGTTCAATTTCCCCGGAATGAAAATCGTGCCCGCGCTGGCGATAATCGCGATCATTTGGATTCTAGCGCATGCGACGGCTCGTGAATTTGTCGTGACTGGAATCGTGCTGGTGCTCGCGTCGATTGTGTATCTCGTGCGGAAATTCATTTCGCGCTCCGAACGAGCAAGCGCGTCACTGTTGCTGTTGTAGGGCAAGCGCTCCGCTTGCCAGCTTTGCGCGGGCAGGCGAAGCGCCCACCCTACAGTTGCTTGGTGTGCGTTGAGTGGTGGACGTTTGCAGCAACCCGGGTTTACTCTTCTGGCCATGCGCGACAATTATCTCGAAGAGTATTATTCGTTCCTGCGGTTTCCAAGTGTTTCGACCGATGATCAATACAAGGAGAAGCTGGGCAAGTGCGCAGACTGGCTGGTGAAGAAGCTGGACAGCATCGGCCTGCAAACGCAGCTCGTACCCACGAAACGCCACCCAATTGTCTGGGCGCGCAACGAACACCAGCCCGGGCGGCGCACAGTTTTGATTTACGGCCATTACGATGTGCAGCCACCAGATCCACTGGAGCTTTGGGATTCGCCGCCGTTCGAGCCTGTCTTGAAGAACGGCTACGTTTTCGCGCGCGGCGCAACGGACAATAAGGGCCAGATCCTTGCGCACATCCTCGGCATTCAGGAAACGATCGAGCAGCATCGCGATTTGCCCGTGAATCTGCATCTGGTGATCGAAGGAGAAGAAGAAATCGGCAGCGGGAACCTCGGTCCTTTCATGACTGAAAATCGCGAGGCACTGCGGTGCGAGGTAGCCGTGGTGTCAGATACCGGAATGATTGCCCGCGGTGTGCCGACCATAAGTTACGGCCTGCGCGGAGTCACCGCTCTCGAAGTCAAAGTGACCGGTCCGAAAATGGATTTGCATTCCGGCGTGTTTGGCGGGGCGGTTGCAAATCCGATTACCGCGCTCGCGCAATTGCTTGCCACGCTTCACGATCGCGAAGGTCGCGTAGCGATTGCAGGATTTTACGATCGCGTGAAGCCGCTTGGGAACTGGGAACGCGAAGCGTGGCGGAAACTTCCGGTTGATGGCGACAAACTGATTCGCGACGAAACGGGTGTGCCGGAGCTGTTCGGGGAAGCCGGCTATAATTCGGTGGAACGCATCTGGGCGCGGCCGACCGCCGAAACCAACGGAATCGGCGGAGGTTATCAGGGGCAGGGAACAAAGACCGTTATCCCCAGTCATGCGTTTGCGAAACTGACGTTTCGTCTCGTTCCAGACCAGCGAGGCGACGAAATTTTGGAACTGGCGAAAACGCATTTGCAAAAAAATCTGCCCAAAGGCGTGACGATGGAAATTAACACCGGGCACAGCGGCCCGTGGTATCTCACCGATCCGCAGTCGGCGTTCGGTGAAGCGGCACAACGCGCATTGCGCAAAGCGTTTAACCGCGACGTCGCGCTTATACGCGAAGGCGGCAGCATTCCTATCGTTTCGCAATTCCGCGAGATTCTCGGCATTGAAACATTGTTGATGGGACTCGCGTTACCCGATTGCCGCGCTCACTCGCCGAATGAAAATTTTCCTCTCGAAAATTTCGAGGCCGGCATTCGCCTGAACAAAGCGATTCTTCAGGAGCTCGCGCAGCCGTAGCACAGGCATCTTGTCCGCCAATCGGACGGACTCGTCCCGTGGCGAGCCTGTGCGGGCGGCAGGCATCCTGCCTGCCGATTTACTTCCCGGACTGTAGCGTGCGCTGTCCTCAGCGCATCCGACCAACTGACTGGACTCGATTCTCCGCTGAGGACAGCGCACACTACAGCATCTAGTTATGAAATGGCTCCTGATTCTTGTGATCTTGTTCGGAGCCATGGACGCCGCGCGTCCCGCCGAAAAGTCGTTGAGCACAAAAATAAAAAAAATCCTCGTGCCGACCCCAACTCCGACTCCGACTCGAAAACATCAAAAACACTCGACGAAGAAGTCGACGCCTACGCCATCGCCTACTGCTTCTGCTAAAGAAAAGAAAGCTTCGCCGTCTCCGACGCCGAAGACCAAGTCGAAGCACAAAAAAGCATCTCCTACTCCGACACCAACCGAATCGCCGTCCGCAACCAAGACTCCGGCGGCCAGTCCAGAGGAAACACCAGAATCTGCACGAGGGAAGAAAGGCTGGCCGAACGTCTCACTTTCGCCTGATCAAATAGCGGATTACGACAGCTATCCGCCAAAAGTTCGCCAGATCCTCGACGCCGGACTGGCGCTAGCAAAACAAAATCTCGGTTACACCTATGGCTCTGCCGATCCGAAAAACGGCGGCATGGATTGCTCCGGTTTTATTTACTATGTGCTCCGAGAAAACGGATTTTCCGATGTGCCGCGCGATTCCAGTCAGCAATATGTCTGGGTCCGCAAGGCGGGAGATTTCAGTGCGGTCCTGAGTCGTAAGGAGGATTCATTTGAGCTCGACGATCTCAAGCCCGGCGACCTGCTTTTCTGGCGCGGCACCTACAATATCGATCGCGACCCGCCAATCACCCACACGATGATTTATCTGGGTCGCGAAAAACGAACGAAAAAGCGCGTGATGTTAGGATCAAGCGACGGTCGCACTTACGATGGCAAACAACGTTGGGGCGTCAGTGTTTTCGATTTTAAAATGCCGCCGCCACCTAAAAGCGGCGACGCCAAAATTAGTCCGGTCTTTGTCGGCTACGGACGGATCCCCGGCCTGATCGGAGATTGAGCATAGCCTCCGGCCTATTCGCCGTCAGCGACTGTTAAATGTTAACAGGCAACCCGATTTCTCCCACGAACAAGCTATGCATTTCACACTCGATTCGGCTTTCTGTGCCCTGCTATGCTCTAGCGCTGTGAACGATCTGAAATGTCTAGCAACTGTTGCGATTGTCATCTTGGTGTTGGGAATTCTGGGGATTTGCATTGGCTGGGTAAGGGGCCGCGCGAAGACACGTTTGGGTATCACGCTTTTGGTGACTTCGGCGATTTGCGCTTCTATCTTGTTTTTCGGGGGTGAGAACAGATGGGAAATGCTTATGTCGTTCGGCACGCTGTCCGCAGTCATCGCGGCAGTTTTCCTCGATGACATTCGGCTGCTTTACCATCGCCCGAAGATTGATGTCTATGTAGGGGACGATTTGATCGATCGCGCTAGCTTTGAGGATGCGCAGTGGATTCGTGGCAAGATCAAGAATGTTGGAGATCGTGGAGTAGAACGGTGCCGCTTAAAATTACTCAGAGTCGAAGGTCAAAATATCCAGCCGGGCAGAATCGAAAATGGCTTTCTTCAGTGGCAAGGCGGGACACGAATTCCGAGGAGACTCAATCCGGACGAACACTGGATTTTCGATATAGGCACGCGAACATGGGAACCAAATTCCCCAGCTACTCTTTTAGCCTATTTTGTTAAGCAAGATTTGCTCAGCTGTCAGATTCCTCCCGGAACCTATAAATTGATACTAGCTGTTTACGGGGAGAACATTCCTTCAAAGACGCAGGCTGTTTCCCTCAGAATAGGGGCAGCGGCAGAGGATATTCAAATTTTCTTAACGAAGTCATAACCGGCGATGAATAACACAACTCGATTTCACATCATTTTGTTCGGCGCATTGTCCCTCGGTGCTCGCATTCTATGGGCGGGGACGGACGCGATTTCGGTTGGCGGCACTACTATTTCGCTTCCACCCCCGGAGGGTTTTTTTCGATACGATGGAAAGAGCGCGAAGGTCGACAGGTTTGAGGAACGGCTCGTTCCAGCGACTAACCGTCTCCTCGCAGCGTTCGGCTCGGAGGAGACATTGGCGGAGGTGCTCATGGATCACCTGCCGAAGAGTGAACGCCACTTCGCCGCCGAATCTGAACGCAGCCTCGAAAGCCGTGACATTACTCCTTCGTTTTTCGCCGCGTCGAAGCCCTCACTGCGGAAGACCGTTTCATCGCCACTCGACGAAAAGTATCGCAGCGTCATCAAGGAGATCGAGAGCAACTGGTCCTCAGATATCGGGGCTAGTCTAAGACTCGGAGAGATGATTCCGCTCGGCTTTTTTGACGACACTAGCGATTCGCTATGCTTCTCGGCGCTCACGAAGGTACAGGTGGAGACGACTGCTCAGAGCTACGTTTCAATTGCAGCGTGCTGCGTCATTCGAGTTCGCAATCGAGCTTTCTATCTCTTTGCTGACTCACCATACCACGACAAATCTGATATCGAATGGGCGTGGCGGAGCGTCAAGCGCTGGAGAGACGCAGTCTTCAAGGCTAACAGTCGATAATCTTCGACGACCAGTCGCCTGAGCAAGACCACATCGGCGATTTCTAAGAAATTGGTGATGGTTTTCCTCCGGCCTCGCCGAGCCATGTCCAAGTAGAACAATAGAAGTAGAACAATAGAAGTAGAACAATAGGGTCAGTCCTGACTTTTGACACAGACATTCCTCGCGAGGGTTGAACTTTAGCGTTCATCCTCAATTTTCACAGGACTGGGCGATGGTTTCAGTTCCTCCGGTGGTGTTCGCTGAACAGGAGAGTGATTAACACGGCCTTCATATCGGATAAACGCGAGCGCAAGCAGGATGAACATTACGATCAGGACGACGCGCTGTTCGTTTTTCGAGAGCTCGAAAATTCCGAGTAGGCGCTTCATTTTTTCACGTAGTTGATCGGATCTCTTATTCCGGCTTCGCGAAAACC
>QHNQ01000124.1 GCA_003218135.1 Verrucomicrobiota bacterium | reverse complement strand
GGCACCCAACGGCGAATACTGGCGGTTCACCGTTGCCGCAATCGCGCGCGCGGGCATTGGCTCGATTGATGCGACTCGGATTTACGCCCATGCGCGAGTGGCGCAGGCCCTTCTCCAGCAACCTTCCGGCGCGTCGATGATCATATACAAACTTCGTAATCCGAATCGTGCGCCTGCGCTGGCCAGCCGCTTCGAAACCCTTTTTCAACACGATGCCTCGAGCTGGCAGGAACGCGAGGAGAGCACACTGCAACTTTTTCTGACTTTGAGAATGTCGGTCGCGATCACGGTGTCTCTTATCATTCTGTTGGCTGGTTTCGGTATTTTTAATGTCCTTACGATGTCCGTGCTCGCGAAAATCAAGGAGATCGCGATTTTGCGTTCGATGGGTTACCGCCGCATCGACATTTCCTCGATTTTTTTGTGGCAAGGCGCGCTGATCGCCGCCGCTGGGTCGTTGCTTGGTTGTTCGCTCGGGGCATTGATGACGTGGGGCGTGTCGCACATTCCCATTCGTCTCCGCGGTCTGCTTTACACGAACTACTTTCTGGTAACATGGGACTGGCGCCATTACGTCTTTGCAACGTTGCTCGCGATTCTGGCGGTGTTCATCGCGAGTTATGTCCCCGCGCGCCGCGCCGCTGAGTTGCCGCCGGTGGTCACGATACGAGGTTCACGATGAACTCGGACGTTTGCCTCAGTTGCGAAGCCGTCGAACGCTACCTTGGCGAAGAGGAAGAACGCGTACACGCCTTACGCGGTGTGTCGCTGAAGGTCGAGGCTGGGAGCGTCCACGCCGTTGTCGGCCCGTCCGGTTGCGGCAAAAGCTCGTTGCTCTACATTCTCGGGCTGCTCGACCTGCCTGACGCCGGCCGCGTTTCAATTGAATCGGAGCCGGTGGCTCAGCTGAGCGATGATGAGTTGGCCTACAAGCGCAGCAAGTTCATCGGCTTCATTTTTCAGTTCCATTTTCTGATGGAGGATTTCACTGCGCAGGAAAATGTAATGATCCCAATGCGCAAGCTTGGCGAGCTTTCCGATGCACAGATGCGCGAACGCGCCGCTGACCTGCTACAGGCGGTTGGCTTGGGAGACAAATTGCGAAGACCAAGTCGTCATCTCTCCGGAGGCGAGCAACAACGCGTGGCTATCGCGCGTTCTCTCGCCAATGATCCTCGAGTCATTCTGGCGGACGAACCGACCGGCAATCTGGATACTGCCAACTCGGAGCGCGCGTTTGAACTGCTGCAAAATATCGTCCAAAAAGGCGGCAAAGCTCTGCTTCTGGCCACGCATAATCCCGCGATCGCCGAAGCCTGCGATTGGATCCATGAGATGAAAGATGGCCGCATCGTCGCCAGCCACCCGCGCGGCACGCGAAGTTCGATTTCTTAACTAGCGTTAGATCGACAACCGCAAGCCAAGCCTCTTTCACGACGGAGTTGACGTTGGCGCAACTTTATCCTGGCTGGTGCAGCCGATTTGCAACGCACGGAAGATGTGGATGGCCGCGCTCGCCACCCCCCAGAAACAGAGCCAAATGAAGCCAGTTGCCGGGGCCCCAATGCCAAGAAAAAGGGTGAATAGCCAGGTATAAATGTTGCGGCGGCCAGCGACCATGCGCACGAGACGATCAAATGGAGTGAAATCATCCAGGTTTCGACCAATTCGTCGCTGAACGGCTTGTTTGGCCACGCGTTCCAGCCTATCGAAGGCAAAGAAAGCGAAGAAAATTACGTAAGCGTAACGAATTTGACCGGTGGCATGAAAATGATACGCCAGCGCCATCCACCACGACGTTTCAACAAAATAATCGAGGTCGTGCTCTCTCTTTCCAAGCTTGGTCGTTTGCGCTTTCAAACGTGCGAGCTTGCCATCAATGCCATCGAGAACTCCAATAACGAGGGCGAGCAACACTCCAGCCCAAAGATACCCGCAGGCATAAAGCAGCGTCACGCCTAGACCGAGAACTCCGGTTCCAAGCGTGATCTGATTCGGAGTGATCGTCGTTCGACAGAGATGCGAAACCAGCCACTTCTCAATCGGTGCGTGCACAAGCGCCGGAAAATCAAGGACACCTTTTTGTGTCGCGTCACGCAGCAAACGTTCGGCCAGCGGACGGCGCTCGAGCGAAGGAGCTGGAAAGAAGACCGGCCGCACACTCTTGCGCATGCTTCCGACGTATGCTTGCTGTCGAGCAGCATCGACGCGCGCTATGCGACCCGCCATCGTATCCGAAGTAATCTCTTCCACGAGTGTGCCAGCGCGATTTTTCCGCGAAAGCCATTCGCTCGAGAGCAGAGCCGCACACAAAAGCCGGCCGGAAGAATGGGTATCTGAATTTTCCAAAAGCGGCGCAATAATCGATGGGGGATCCGAATCGATGAGAGCGGAGGTGGTCTGTGCGCCGGCGAGCGAGCGCAGCAGACGTTCATCGCAACAAAAACCGGCGAATACAATTAGGATCCGCCCGTCGGAGGCGACCCTCAGTGCAGCGAGGCAATCTAGAACATCGCCAACCGTGACCTTCGCACCGGTGCGCTCCCGAAATGTGAGCGACACATCTGCACGATGCCACGACTCGTTAGCAACGTGCGTAGCCACCGCCTTCACGGAGTTGGACAAAATCATCGCCTCGCGAAAACCGAGGTGCAGTGCGATGCGACGCATTCGTTCCAGCAACGAGATGCCGCACAGGTCCGTCAACGCCTCCGGCGAATCTGCGACGATTAATAACGGCGGGCGAAAAGGTTCCGTCATATTAGGTGTCGCAGGTGTCTTCCGTCAGTTTGTATCAAGCCAGACGCGCCTTGCTCGAATGCTTAGGTATGCATCTTGGCGTCACGCAAATCCAGACTTCGCGGCATTACCGCACCGCGAAAACAGAGTGCCGCCCCGGGTAATAGCTCGCTGTAATAGAGATAAGTTTCGAGCGCATCTCGAGGGTAAACGCGATCATCATCATCGACCAGCATTAGCAGTGTATTTCTGCGGCCAGCCGCCAACTCCTCCTGAACAGCCTGAAGAGCAGCGTGATCACGGAAAAGGCGAAAACAATGTGCAGAATCCATGACGCGCGACCGGCGATCGCCAAAAGGAGAAACACAAAATAAATCACGTCGCGCTGGGTGATTTGATAAATGAAAGCGGTCAGCGCGCGACCGAAAAAACGCTCTGCTACGTTGAAGTCTTCCTGCCGGCGCGAGACTACACGCGTGGTATCGCGAGCGAGAAGCGGCATCAGGTAACGGCCAAGGCCGCGCGCCATTAAAAAGAACGTGGTCAAGCTCTCGAGCAGATAAACGAAGCCAATGTTTGCGCTCACCGATGGTTGCCGGAAGAGACCGACGCCCAGGCAGAGAACAAAAATCAGATTGGCGACGAAATCGCAGAAGGCGTCGAGGCGCCGGCCTCGTTCCGAATCGAGATACTTGGCGCGCGCAATCTCGCCGTCGCATCCGTCCAAAATATTGATCAATTGGAAGAGTGCAGTCCCGGCCAGGAACCCGGTGTAGTCACCGCGCACCAAAAACACAAAAGCCACAGGAGCGAGCGCGAAGGTCAACATCGTCCAAGCGTTGGGAGTAATCGGCAGCTTAAGGAGAAGCCGCGTGATTACACGTGAGATCGGGCGGTTCAAAAACTTCGAAACTATTCCGTCCTGCGATTTGCCGATGTGGCGAAGGAGCTGTTTTTCGCTGGCGACAATCTCGCTTGGCTGCGCGAGAAAACGCCAGTCCTCTTCCTCAGCGCGGGTCGCGCTTCGACAAGTTCTCTCGAACTGCTCGAAGAGTCGTGGCCACGCTCCCGTTAGGTCGACAATCGGTTGCTCGATCTTCACCGGGGACGTCGTTGAAAAGAACTTCGACAAAGCATTTCGCGCGATGAACAAGCGAGTAGCGACAACGCGTGCTTCCGGTTCAATCGAACCGGAAGCTTCGGTTAACCGAACACGCGTGATTCGCTGGTGTTTGGGCAACAATCGCTCCGAAAGCGGAATCTCGGGTTTCCAGAAAACGACAACCTCAATCTTGTTTGCCGTTCCCATTGCTTTGGCAAATTCATCGAGCCCCAGCACGAGCCGATCAAGCTGGCGCAATCCGGCGATCTGCCAATTGGCCGATTCATCACCTAAAATCACGACGCGATCGAAACCGTTGTGCTCCTCGATCATAGAACGCGAGCCTGATCTGCGTGGAAAGATGAAGCCAACAAATTCTTAAGAGTAAGGAGCATCGCCACCGGTCAGTGAGATGCCAAGTGTACCGAGCTTGCGACTAACCGGAAAGGTTCAGTTTACGGCTTGTGATCCACGACACAATTTATTCAGACTTTAAGTCGCTCTTGTATCCAAACGCCCGCGCGAACGAGGTCAGCGCAATTCCGTGTTCCTTTAGAACCACTTGTGTTTCGGGCGCGGTCAGAGCCTTCAGTTCCTCAGCCCACTGATAACCCCAATGACTGTATCGCGTCCGCGTATCAACATCATCTTCGCCGGGATGGCAAACCAATTCGTACAGGCCATCAGGAATTTTCCGAAGTATTTGTTCAAGCACGCGGCGTGTTAAGCACCCGCTGACTTCGAATCCGTACATACCATCCGGCATTTGCGGCAGAGGCCGGCCGTGCAAAGCTCGGGCTGACAGACAGGTCAGGTTTAAACCAAGCAGCCGTATCCACCGTCCCATTCGGACATCCGGCAATTTTCTCCAGGGGCCAGCAGAATTGCGAATCCAAACATTATCCATCCCGCGGGCAAGCCGCCTAACGATTTGGAAAACAGGCGGGAACATGTGGAGATGTTGGTGGCTATCAAGATGGGAAAGTTGCAATCCCGTCTTGTGAAAACGCGCGATCTGCGCCGCGATTTCACGCTCGACCTCAGTCCAATTGATGCGCCCGAGAACAGCGCGTCTAAAAAATTCACTACTGGTACGGGGAAACCGGCCCGTTTCATCGACCAGGGTCGGTAAGCCCTCGCGCCCCAGCACGGCTTGCTCTTCCACCAGCGTCAGATGCAGGCCAATATCCAGTTCCGGGTTCTCGCGGGCCAGGTTGACAGCCTCCTCGAACGCACTCCCAGTCACCAGCAACGAGGCACTTGTTACAATTCCATCTTGAAACGCCTGCAGGATCCCTCGGTTGACTCCAGCCGTCAGTCCGAAGTCATCCGCGTTAACAATCAGCTGTTTCAAGGCGCGAAGACCGTGCCGCTCGGATTTCGTGTCGCATCTTCATTCGGAATGCAACCAGCTCCCGAATCATTTTAAAAATCACGTCCGGACTCGCCAGAGTGGAGGTGCCGCGATTTCGGGGAAAATAATCTACGCCGAATTGCACGATCTTGAATCCATGTAGCTTCCCCTTAATTAGTAGTTCCGCGTCGATGAACGAACCCTCCGCCTCCAACGCAACCTTCTCCAAGACCTCTCGCTTGAATAATTTGAAGGAAAAATTGATGTCCTTTACCCGTAACGGAAAAAGGAAACGGATAAGTAAATTGTAAACCACGGAATACACGGTGCGAATAGGTCCTTCCGCGGTGCGATCGAAGCGAAAAGCCGAAATAATGTCGGACCTTGTAAACTCCATGATGCGCACTGCCCGGTTCAACTCCGTGAGATCGACGGGCAAATCGGAATCACAGTAAAATACGAGCTCTTTCGTGGCATTGCTAAAGCCTGTACGAAGCGCGCCTCCGAGTTTCAAATTCCGTTCGTGGTGAAACACCTTCACACAAGAGTTTGAGCGCGCCAATGCCTCCGCGATTTCCGCTGATCGGTCCGTGCTGGCATCATTCACGATGAGGATCTCATAATCAGACGTCATATCGGTCAGGACCGCCTCTGCGAAGTGGACTGCGCGCTCGATGTTCTCTTCTTCATTGAACATTGGATAAACAACCGAGATGCCTGGCCTACTTGTCGTCATGGGCGTTGTTTCGGGTCGATCGTTAAAGCCGACGATAGATTGTTGCGCCATTGATCACGGCCTCCCTTCGATATCCCGGAAGGTATGCCCGGAGTGCAGGATAACGAGTCATGGGATGCGCAAGCCATTCCGAGTTCGGGTCCATAGTCGAGGTATCGATGATGAGCGCCGGCGGGTGCAATTGCCAGTCCGACCGAAACATCTCCCAACTTCCGGGAATCACGCTCTCCCCGCGATCTTTAATCTCGCGAGGCCGGGTGGCGTAGGCGCCAACCAGATGTGAGCAGCTCACAAAGCGCGTCGCAAGACGACGGCCAGAGAAACTGTAGAGTCTCGAACGACTTCCCCAGACAAAAATGCGATCGGTCGGGCCGGTCCTCTCGATGATCGCTTGGACAATCGGACGAGAATCGAGCGTCGGCTTACGCAATCCGAACGCCATGATAAAGAAAACGAGGATCGGGACGGCGGCAGCGCCGATGATACCTATTCGCACAAATCGCCATTGCTCTTGCGAAGAAGATCGCTGCTGCTGCGCGACGAAGCCGGAGAAGGCTTGTCCGGCGAGAATCGACAGCGGTGGAAGCACCGTCAGATGATAATGCCCCGGAAACCGCCACCCAATAAAGATTGTCAGATAGGTCACGCCGAGCCACAAAACAAGCAGCGCTGCCGTGGTCGAGCCGGTCGTCGTGTGTCGTAACGACTTCAAGCTCACAATCACCTGGCGGATGCCAAAGTACCACAACAGCCCCCACGACAGCAGCACGCTAAAGTGGATCGTGACGAGATGCTCCAGGACATAAGGGAGTGTCGTCTCGGACTCGACGTAGCGGATAGCTAACACCCAAGCCCAGAGATACGCATCGTGTAGGTTCCCCTGCGACTCATAATACAAAGCGAGTCCCGCAATGGGAGCGACAAATCCGGCAACGATGCCGCTACCTGCTCGAACGATGTTTCCCAATGTCTGAGTGCCGGAAATCAGCCAGGCGTAGGCTAGACATGCCAGCATCACTCCCACGTTCACGGCAGAAGGCTGCCGGATCAATGTTGCCGCTCCAACCAGAAGGCCACTTAGGAACATCCAGCTCCAGCGCGCACCCTTTTCACCTTGCAGGAATGCGAGAATACTTAGCGCTAAAAGAAGAGACGCGAAAATCTCGGTGTTGGCGGCGAGCGTGTCGCCCGGCAGATAGGCATGGACAAACACGGCATATCCGATGCCGCTCCATGCACCTGCCCAGTCGTCAGCCACACGCGCGCCAATCCACCGTACCACCAGCGCGGTGGCTGTGACAACGAAGATTGCGAGAAGATGTACAGCGAAGAGGTTATTGCGCCCCGCAATCCGGTAGACGCCGGCGTAGATGTAATATATCCCTGGCGGCTTCGTATCGACGGCTGTGTGGTAAACCTTTCCGCCGTCCAAAATGTCGCTCGCTATCGTACTGTAATAATCTTCATCTGTGAGGGACATCGACGGCAGGAGCGTGGGCCCGCGCAGGATGACGACCAAGGCGATGATGACCACGTTGATCCAGCGGCTTTGACATCGCGTCATAAGTGACGGTCCCGCTCAATGCCCACTATGTCTTTGCTGAAAAATTCGATCGTTGCGCGCAATCCTCCGACCAAATCGGAAACTGGCTTAAAGCCAGCCCTCTGAGTCTTGTCCACATCTGCGACCGAATGTTTCACATCACTCAACCGCGCGTGCCGTAATCAATCGGGGCGCCTTCTTCGCTCTGCTCAAGCCTGTGTGAAGCGCGCTTCCTAGTTTCAAATTCCGTTCGTTAAAGCCGACGATAAATTGTATCGCCATTGATCACGCCCTCCACACGATATCCGGGAAGGTAGGCGCGAAGCACAGGATATCGCGTCATGGGATGAGCCGACCAGAACGGGTCCGCCGTCGACATGTCGATAATGAGCACCGGAGGGTGGGCTTTCCAGTCCGCCTGAAACATCGCCCAAACAGTCGGGAGAAAATTGAGCATCCGCGTTCGCCCTACGAAGGCCACGATGAGAAAAATTATCGCCGGCAGGGCGGCTGCCCCGACAATGCCTGTTCGGATCCATCGCCAGCGCCGTTGAGAAAAACGTCGCTCTTCTGCGACAAACCGTGAGAACGCCTGGCCGGCGAGAATCGACAGCGGCGGAAGCACTGGCAAATGATAGTGTCCCGGAAATCGCCATCCAATAAAGATCGCCAGATAACTGAGAACCAACCAGAAAATAAGCAGGACCTGCTCGGTAGGCGCAACCTTCCTCCGCCAAAAGAACCTCAGCGTCTCAACCACCTGCCGGATGCCAAAATACCACAACACGCCCGAGAGAAGAATCACAGCGAGATGGACGGTGACGAGACGTTCCAGAACAAACGAGAAGGTTGTTTCGGACCCGGCATAGCGAACCGCAAACGCCCAGGCCCACAGATACGCGTCATGGAGATTTCCCTGCACCGCGTAATACCAGGCCAGTGCCGCAATCACCGCAATGAATCCAATCATGACACCGCTTCCTGCTGCCAAAACACGTCCGAACGAGTGGCTGCGGGGAATGAGCCAGCCATAAGCGAGGCACGCCAATAGTGCGCCCAAAGTCACAGCCGAAGGCTGCCGGATCAATGTTGCTATCCCGACCAGGGCGCCACTGAGAAACATCAAACCCCAAGCCGGCTTTTTTTGCCCTTGGAGGAATACCAGTACACTCAACGCGAGCGGAAGAGCTGCGAAAATCTCGCTGTTCGCGCCGAGTGTGTCATTCGGACGGTAAGCGTGGACGAACACGGCGTAACCGATGCCGGCCCAAGCTCCGGCCCATTCGTTAGCGACTCGCGCGCCAATCCTCCACACGACCAGAGCGGTGGCTGCGACGACAAATATGGCCAGGACATGAACGGCAAGAAGGTTGTTCCTCCCCGCCACCTGGAAAACAGCAGCGTAAATGTAATACATTCCCGGAGGCTTCGTATCCACCGCTGTGTGGTAGACCGCTCCGCCGTCCAAGATATCGTTTGCGATCGTCCCGTAGTAACCCTCATCGCTAACGTACATCGACGGCAAGAGCGTGGGCGAACGCAGGACGACAACCAGCGCAATGATGATGACGTTGACCCAGCGGGTTTGATATCGCGTCATAAGTGACGGTCCCGCTCAATGCCCACTATGTCTTTGCTGAAAAATTCGATCGTTGAACGCAGTCCTCCGGCTAGATCGCAAACCGGCCTAAAGCCAGCCCTTTGAATCTTATCCACGCCTGCGACCGAATGTTTCACGTCGCGCGGCCGCTGTGCGCTGTATTCAATCGTGGAGCTAGACTTGGTAAGGTTGCGAATGGTTAGGGCCAGATCGGTTATTGTGATCTGCCTGCCGCAAGCGACGTTGAAGACGCCGGTTGCCTCCGATTTTAACGCGAAGAACGCATTGGCCGCGACTACATCCTTTACGTAAATAAAGTCTCGCGTTTGCTGTCCGTCTCCGAAAATCGTAATCGGTTCGTTCCTGATTGCTTTTTCAATAAAAGCCGGAACGGCAGCGGTGTATTCACTTCGCGGATTTTGGTGGGGACCAAGGACGTTAAAATAACGAAGGGAAACGGTGGCGAGTCGCCCCTCATCCGTGAAAGCGCGGCAATGCCGTTCGCCTTCATGCTTGCTTGTTGCATACGGACTTTTCGGCTCGGGCGGCATGCTTTCAATTTTTGGGATGACTGGATTGTCGCCGTAAATTGCAGCCGAGCTGCTAAAGATCAACTTTTTCACCCGTGCCCGGCACGCCTCTTGTAAAACAATCGCTGTACCCCGCGTATTGATCTCGGCGCATTCATTCGGCTTCTGCATGGATTCCTGAACGCTCGTCATGGCCGCGAGATGAAAGACAAAGTCCACACCTTTCATGGCTTCTCTGACGAAATCGCGATCGAGAATTGAGCCGACGATGAGTTGGCAATTCAAACCAGACAGATTACTCTTGAAACCACAACGCAGGTTATCAAGGACGCGAACTTCTGCTCGATCTTGGAAGTATTCGGCGATATGCCGGCCGATGAAACCCGCGCCTCCGGTAATTAAGACTCGCATACCGGACTGGCGCAAACCAGCGCACCAATCAGGTGATCGGTGCGCTGTAAAATTGAAATACCTACAGAGGGGGCCATCTACAGCTTCTTCCTAAGACGAAAATTTTTGGCGATACGAGCGGGCGATTGTAGCATCGAGGCGATATGTGCGCGAATGTCGGGTGACCATTGCATCGAGCGTGTTTCCGGCGAAGAATCACGCCGCTATTTCTCATGGCACATAATTTTGAAATCGCGCAGGCAAGCGACCAGCTTCGCGAGCAATCAGTAGCCGCCGCAGAGCTTGCTCTCGACGTTGCGCCTCCTGTTGTGGATGCACCGGCGCGCGTAGATCGGACAGGAGTGGAACTGAAGCGCGGCGCGTTCCTGAACACGATCGCGATGCTGGCTGCGAATTTCCGCGGGATATTCACATTCCTCGCTGCGCGGCTGCTCGGACCAGTGGCCCTCGGCTTATACTCGGTTGCTTGGTCAACCACTGACATCATCAGCAAGATCGGTGTGCTCGGCCTCGACAATGCGATCACCACGTTTATCGCGCGCTCGGAAGCGGTTGGCGACCGGGCGCGAAGCCGGGCGCTGTTTCGAGTCGCGGTAATCCTGGGAGTCGCACAATCAGTCGTTACTGCGGGTCTTGTGATAATAGGGCTCCGGTTTTTTAACAATCGTCTTCACGTCCAGCCACAAATGGTTTCAGCCCTAGCACTGGTTCTCTGCGCGATGCCCGGCCTGGCGTTGTATCGCATTAGTACGGCGGTTTCGCGGGGGATGAAGGTAATGCAGCACGATATCTACTCGCGCGGGGTGACCGAGCCAGTTGCGACCACACTGGCATTCCTGCTTGCACTCGCCGTTGGCTTCAAAGAGTTCTCACCAGAGGTGGCTGCACTCGTTGGAGCGGCGGCCTCGGGACTCATCGCACTCGCGCTCGCCTCAACGTTGTTTCGCCATGTTCCCGCGCAGGTGGATGTTGTATCACCCTTTCGCGAAGCACGCCTTTTGGTCGGGTATGCTGTTCCCATCAGCATTTATCAGCTGATTAACACGTTCATTTCCCGGTTGGACCTCCTCATCCTCGCCTACTTTGTTGGACGCGCGCCCGGTGTGACGCTCGCAACCGTCGGTATCTACAGCGCGGTCATCGGGACCGCGAACGGCTTGCGCAAGGTCAATCAAACCTTCAATCCCATTTTCGCACCGGTTGTAGCCGGCATGACGGCTACTGGCGATCACGAGGTCGCTGCCGCTACTTACGCTCGGCTGGCTCAGTGGATGCTGTGGATCTTGTTGCCGCTTGTAGCAGTGTTGTCTCTTGCAGGCGGGACAATTCTGCTCATCTACGGTCCTGCATTTCAGCAGGGTGGTGCTTGGCTTGGCATCGTTGCTCTGGCCAGTGCTACGAACGCCTTTGTTTCCTTGGGCGAGACGGTCATCATGGTGCAACGCCCGCATCTGAATCTTCTGCATTCGTCGATCACCTGCGCTGTCGCGTTTGCCGGCCTTCTCTGGTTGATTCCGCGCTTTGGACCGTTGGGCGCGGCAGTCGGTATTCTCCTGCCGTATATCGTCCAAGGCATCCTGCGTTACGCCACCCTGCGGTGGGTATTTCGCTGGAAGGATTCCTGGAGCGATATTCGCCCACCGATAGTCGCCGCAGGAATTGCGCTCGGTCCCGCTCTCATCTGCCGCTCATTTGTCAGCGGAATTGTCGGACAGGTCATCAGCGCTGCGGTGTTCCTAGCTATCTTCGGCGTCCAATGGTGGCGACACCATATCCATCGCAAGGATAAACATCCCTAATGCGAAGCAAAGACCTCCCAAGCATCGCGAAAAAACGCGGCGGCGGCCGAGCCATGCGCTAATCTAAATGTCATCGATGTAAAACGCCACCGGATGGAGCTCCTGAATAATCCCAGAGCGATCGGTCAAAGAACCGTGGCCGTACAACGTAACTCCCGCACCCGGTGATGACGGCTACGGGGCGAGGCTCGCGAACGTCCTTCGCGTAAATCATTTTGGCGTCGTCCCAATCCAGGGTAGACGGCATGGCGGCACCGCGGAAGCAAAGGGCCGCGTCCGGCAATTGCTCGCTGTAGTAAAGATAAGTTTCGAGTGCATCGCGTGGATAAACGCGATCATCGTCCACTACCATTATCAATGTATCTCCACGCCCAGCCGCTAATTCTTCTCGAACGATGGGGATAAACTTCGTCGCCGGTCCCCAATCCCTGCGACAGTAGAGAATGCGCACGCGCGGCAAGCGCGAAACGTATTCGGGCACTTCATAAGACCGTTGCTCCCGAACCGAAAACTCCGAATCGCGAGCACGATCTCATCCGGTGGCCGGGTTTGCCGCAGGAAAGAGCGAACCGTCGGCCCCAGATTACCGATTCGCTCTGGCACCGTGGAAAGTGAAGCGATGATACGGCGATTCGTCTGACTTTCTGTCGCTTGCCAAAGTTTCACGGATGAAACGGACCTGTCGCCGACGCTTTCTAACAACAGGAAGCAGACACTTAAGACCAAGCACACACAAGACGACAAGGACAATCGAAATCAGCGGCAGCATTGGGACAAGATCGATATCTCAAAGTTGGACGCGTGTTTCACAGGACTCCCACAATGCTAAGATTGCTACAAAAGACATTCTTGCATCGAAGCGATAGTTAAAATACGAGTCAATGCGGCAGCAGCGTGCAATGCCTACCGTGCCGTGCAACCATTTTCTAATTCTTGAAAAGAGTTTTCCTCACCGGTGCGAGCTCGGGCATTGGCTTGGCCATTGCCAAATTACTCGTGGCCGAGGGTCACGAAGTTTGGAGCACATCACGCAATTTGGAACGGATCCCAAAAATGCCGCGATGCCATCCAGTGCGCCTTGATTTAACCGATCGGCTCTCCGTGGGGGAAGCATTCAATTCCGCGCTCTCCGAAGCTGGTTATTTCGACGTTTTGATTAACAACGCCGGGGCCGGTCACTTTGGACCCGCTGAGCTTCTTCCGATGGAAACAATCGACAGCCAATTCCAAATTCTCGTCTTCGGTCAAATCCAGTTGATGCAACTCGCTCTTCGCCACATGCAGACACGCGGAGAAGGTTTGATCATTAATGTCACTTCGCTAGCTTCGCGGCTTCCAGTGCCGTTCATGGCGGCTTACAACGCCGCAAAAGCGGCGCTGGCAGTCTTCACGATGTCGATCCAGCTCGAGCTAGGCGATTGCAAGGTGCGCATTGTCGATCTTCAACCGGCCGACATTTCGACAGAATTTAACAAGAGCGTGGTTCTAAACATGAACACGGATCAGCCCTACGACGCCAAGATCGCCAAAACGTGGGAAACAGTCGAGCGCAACATGAAAGAGGCGCCCGGCCCGGATTTGGTCGCGCGGCATGTTCTCAAGCTGATGAGCACTGTATGTCCGCCGCCGCGGATCACAGTTGGCGGTGCTTTCCAATCCAAAATTGCACCGTTGATCTTCAGATTCCTTCCGCAGCGCGTCCGCCTTTGGGGATTAAAGAGATATTACGACATATGAGTCTTCCTCTTCCTCTTGCTCTTCCACTTACTCTTGCTCCACCAACATGCCTCCTGTTTCCGAAGCGGTGATTTTGATGGCCGGCGAAGGTTCCCGCCTTCGTGGCTCGGACAAGACTTTGCTGAAGCCGTTCGTCCGTCTGCTTGGTCGGCCGTTGATTTCGTACACTCTCGAGAACTTAATGAACGCGGGGACCAAGACTGTCCATTTCGGGGTGGGCTACGAAAGTGAGCGCATGATTTCGCAAGCTGAACAGCTAATTCCCTCCGGCATGCGCGCATCCTTCGTTGAGAATCGCGAATGGCAAAAACAGAATGGCATCTCGCTTCTAACTGCCGCCGGCTGCGTTCGGGCCCCTTTTCTTCTCACAATGGGCGATCATCTTTTCGACGGCGCGATTTTCGACCGCTTGCTAGTTAACTTTGATCCCGCACTGCTCAACATCGCAGTAGATCGAAAGCTCGATTCGATCTTCGATTTGGATGACGCCATGAAAGTTCGAACGCGCAAAGACAGGGTCACTGATGTTGGGAAACATCTGCGCGAGTTCGACGCCATTGATACCGGCTTATTCGTTTGTCCGCTGGAAATTTTCGACTATCTCGAACGAGCAAAATCGGAGAGCGGTCGGAATGATTGTAGCCTGGCTGACGGAATTCGATTGATGGCCGACGACGATAAGGTCCGGGCTATCGACATAGGCGAGAGCTGGTGGCAGGATGTGGACACGGCGCCGATGCTGGACCATGCGGAGAAGCAAATCGCTAAAGCGCGAATGCTCTCACAGCAGGACGCTCTGAGATAACGTCGCGGACCTATCAGTCGGGCCGATAGCCACCTTGCGATGTCGGCTCGTGCGTAACGGCATGCCCGTGGCGCAGGCTGGATCTGACGGTAGCTATCGTGGTGAGAATCACGCTCGCGCCAGCAACGATCGTCCAAAGATGAAGAATCCAATGCGCCACGCCGACCAAGGCGAGCAAAAGAAAAACAAGCATGGCCATGTCCCGCTTGGTCAGTTGGAAAATCCACCACACAAATCGGTCACCGAAATTCAGCAAACCGGAATGCCCGATCATTCCGTGGTGCCTCTCATAAAACGATTCATGTAGCATTGCTGAAACAATTTTTATTTCGTTGCCACCATGCAGAAGGCATTCGTTACCAGTAATCAAGCTGGCGCAGACGATTCCTTCGGCTGAATGATGAAGCCCAAATCCAAGCGCTAAAACGTAAATAAGGCTTCCGAGGAAATCGCAGAAATAATCCAGGCGTTCCCCGAGCTTCGATTCCAAATTTTTGGCGCGCGCAATCTCGCCATCGCACCCGTCGAGAATACTGAATACTTGAAAAATAACCGCGCCGATGACGACGCTCTTGTAATCGCCGCGCACCAGAAATGCCCCCGCGATCAGCGGCAAAACAAAAATCGAAATTGTCCACGCGTTGGGATGAATCGGAAACTTGAGCAGAAAACTCGTTATCCGGCGCGAAATCGGCCGATTCAAAAATCGTGAAACAAAACCGTCTTGGGGTTTGCTCATCAGGTAATTTTTGTCTTAAAAATCCGATATGTCTTGTAGCGCTCGGCGCCGATCGCGTCGAGAAAGCGATTGATCATAAAATTGTCTTCGAGGGTCATGCTCAGTTCGCCGGTGAACCCGCGCTTGATCATTCCCTCTTCAATGATCCGCAGCACCAACATCTCAGCTATTCCCGCGCGGCGATAGTTTTCGATTACGCCGAGAGCGATCAGGCGTGCCTTTCGGATGCGCTTTTTGTCGGACAGCAATTTGATCAGACCGATCGGCAGGCCAAAGTGTGTCAGCCGCCCGTCGAGGTCGCGTAGGACCACATTGATATCCGGCAGGCACAAGGTGAATCCGACAGGCTCGTTGCCGACCTCGGCGATCAAGGCAAACTCCGGCACCAGCAGCGGCTTAAGTTCTTTGGTCATAAATTCAATCTCCGCTTCTGTGAACGGCACGAAACCCCAGTTTTTTTTCCAAGCCTGATTGTAAATTTCGCGAAGCCGTCTGCTCTCGTCACGGAGATTCCTGAGGTTCGCCGGACGAATAACGGCGGGACAGCGCGCATTGAAACGCGTGGCGAGCCGTCGCAAATGCGCCACGGCTTTTGCTGGATTAGCGAACCACCACGCGTACCAATCCTTCGCTTTGGTAAAACCGCGGCTTTCGATCAGGCGCCGGTAGTAGGGTGGACTATGCGCGGTCATTATGGTGGGGGGAAACTGAAATCCGTCGATTAACAGGCCGCAAACATAATTGGTGGAATAATCGATCGGCCCCATGATCTCCATTCGGCCTTTCATGCGAAGCCAACTAGCAGCCACGTCAAAAAGCGCAGTCGCTACGTCCTGGTCATCGATAGATTCGAACAGCCCAAAACAGCCGACGTTAGTTTGGTGCAGCGAATTGTAGTTCGGATCGTCGCTGGCCATGATGCGGCCGACGATGTTCCCGTTCCTCCGCGCTAGAAATAACGCAGCGTCGCCGTGGCGGTAAAATGGATGCCGCTTGCGATTGAGGAAAGCCTTTCGTTCGACGATCAGCGGCGGCACCCACGCCGGGTCATTGGAATAAATTTGCCACTGAAATTTGATGAACGCATCACGCTCACGGCGCGAGTTAACTTCTGAAATTTCAATATCCGACACGAACTCAGATGGCGGTTCAGGCCAAGTCTCTCCATTTCTGGGCAACTTCTTGCATCGATTCGGCCATGGTTTCCTCGCGGAAAATCAGATAAACGAACAGCAAATTAAGCGGGATCAGCTCGAACCAGAAAAAGTAAATCGGCCAGCCTATGAGCAAGAGCGCAAATAAGACCAGCATTCGGGTGTTCGTCATGAGTAACCGCCACCACTTTAGCATCGGACCGACGAGGTTTTGATAACGCGCTCGTAACCAGCCAGGGATTTGGCCTTGGAATAGTTCGCTGGCTCTATCACGCAGTTTTTTTAGATGAGGCGCGAGGATTTCCTGTTGGCGAGTGAAATTCAAATACAGCGCGAGGAGAAGTTTGTCCCACGCGCTCTGGCGCCATGTGAGTTTTCGGTATTCCGAAAGCAGCCTGGAGGAGGAATCGATTTCGGGGCGTCCTCCGTTTGCGACGAAGTAAAGATACGTGTTGCGATAATAATCAGCCGCTGCGCCTTGCAACGCGTGACTGATTCCAGCAGCAAAAGCTAGCAACCAAATCGCCGGCGATGAGCCTTCGACCACATAGCGCAGAGTCAGATGCAGATAAATGCTTACGAACACCAGATGATCAGCGATGCTATCGACGATACGGCCTTTGCGGCTTTCTGTCCGAGTTAAGCGAGCAAGTTGGCCGTCTGCGTTATCCAGCGCGTTAGAGCAAACATGGAGCGCCATGCCAACGATGTTGATGCGCAAATCACGATAGTAATAAAGGTGTCCCGCAACTACGCCGCAGCTACCGGCAAGCAGGGTCACAGCTCCCGGCGTCATCTTCAGCTGCACGAAAAACTCGGCCAGCCGAAATCCTATCGGCCTGTAAAAGTACAGATCGAGAACACCTTCTACCTCACGCGCTTTATAAGTGCTTTGGACGCGCGAATGCGGCGCCTCTTTTAGTTCGGCCATCAGATTTGCTAGCACGCTCAGGCGCTTTGCTTTTGCAGCAAGGCCGGAACGAGTGTGTCTGCGAGGATATTGAGTGCTTCGTCCAAGTCCGCGCGCGTATGCATGGCGGTCACGCACGCACGGAAGCAAATCCGGCTCTGCGGCACAGCCGGATAATCCACTGGTGCAACCCAAAGACCACGCCGCCGTAGTTCGTGACCGAGCCGATACATGCGCTCACGATCGGCGATGACGATGGGCATCACGTACGTTGTAGATTCTCCGGTGTCGAGCCCCAGGCTTCGAAGTTGCGCATGGAAGTAATCGGCATTCTCCCAAAGTTGCGCACGCAGTTCCGGCTGGGTGGTGCCGAGTTCGAGCGCCTTGAGAATGGCCGCAACCACCACTGGCGGCAGCGCACACGAGTAAACATAAGGATGCGCGTAGAACCGCAGATATTGCAGCGTCTCTTTCGAACCGGCGACGAAGCCTCCCAGCGCGCCAAAAGCCTTAGAAAAAGTTCCATAAAGCAGCGGGACACGGTCTTCGACGCCAAACTTCTCGGCTGCCCCGCGACCGTGTTCGCCGCATGCCAGCATCGAGTGAGCTTCATCAATAAACACGCTCGCCCGGTGAGACTCCGCCACAGCAATTAGCTCCTTAAGATTGCCAAAATCGCCGTCCATCGAGTAAATGCCCTCGACAATCACCAACTGACGTCGGCCTTTGTGGCGACGCAGCGCGGCGTCAAGTGACGCTGGATCGTTGTGCTCGAATTTTTCTGTGCGGCACCGGGACAGCACAGCCCCATCGCGAAGGCTAAGATGAGAGCGATTGTCCAAAAGCGCCACGTCGGTTTTGCGAAGGAGCCCCGAGATCGTGCCCAGCGCG
>QHNQ01000018.1 GCA_003218135.1 Verrucomicrobiota bacterium | reverse complement strand
GGCCAAGCTTGCTAGGTAGCCTTATTGGAGCTTTGTTCCTCAACTGGTCAGGTAACCGTTCCTTCACGGCCTTCATACCCTGGCTTATCCTAGCAGCTACACTGCTCACATTGCGTCCGTTGCTAACTCGCACCGCTCATTCCGCGCATTCACGCGGCCCGGTCGCTCCGGGAGAAATAACCGCGGCCCGGTCCGTTTCGCTTCAGATTGGTGCGGGCGTCCTGCTTTTTTTCGTCGCAATCTATGGCGGATATTTTGGGGCCGGCATTGGCATCCTTGTAATTGCGGCCTTCGACCTGATTGGCCTGACTGACATCCATTCCATCCTTCCGCTGAAGAACGCCTTGTGTGGCAGCCTCCGGGCCGTTGCAGTGATAGTGTTCCTTATCGAAGGAAAGGTGAATTGGAAGTGCGGCTTGGTGATGGCAGGAGGCGCGTTGCTTGGCGGTTACCTGGGCGGAAGTGTGGTGCGCTGGATGAATCCGACGCTGGTTCGCATAGGTATCGTCACTCTCGGCTTTGGCATAGCGGCTTACTACTTCTTAAGAATATACGGCGCTGGGATTCATCTAGTTGGGAGCGATTGAATTAACTCGCAACCGCACCTTACCCGGGTGCGTTTAGTCCTTCGTACGTCTCTCCGACTATGCGATCGACCACGACTTTCATATCGTGCGTACGTTCGTACGCGGCGAGCTGTCGATCTGCGCCGGTGCCCTCGCGCATGATCCGTTCGATGTGCGTCATCTCGCGATGCGTGCCGAACTCGTCGACTTCACTTGCCACGAACTCCAGCAGTTCATTCAGTAAACTTCGTTCTTCCACTTCAGTTTCCTTGCCGAAGTCGATCAGTTTTCCGTCGATGCCGTAGCGCGCAGCGCGCCAGCGGTTCTCATCCAGAAGACGGCGCCGGTAAATCCGAAACGTGGTGTTTTGCCGCAGCAATTTAAAAAGCTTTGCGATGATGGCCTGGATCAGCGCCGCGATTGCGAGTGTGTCGTCCACGCGGGTTTGGGCATCGCAGACGCGGACTTCCAATGTGTCGAAGAATGGATGCAGCCGGATGTCCCACCAGATCTTTTTCGCGTTATCGATGCAACCAGTTTTGACCAGCAGTTTGCAGTAATCTTCATACTCTGAAAGCGATTCGAATGAATCGGGAATGCCGGTGCGCGGAAAACGTTCGAACACTTTGAGCCGATAACCTTTGAGCCCCGTGTCTTCGCCTACCCAAAACGGCGAGTTGACCGATAGCGCGTAAAGATGCGGCAAAAAGTAGCGCGCCTGATTCATCACGTGGATGGCCATTTCGCGATCGGGTACGCCCACGTGCACGTGCAATCCAAAAATGAGATTCGCCCGAGCGAGCAATTGCATGTCTTGAATGATCTGCTTGTAACGTTCGCCTTCGGTGATGTGCTGGTCCCGCCAGTGCGAAAACGGGTGGGTGCCAACCGACGCGATCTTGAGCCCCGCTTTGCCGGCAAGCTTGGCCAGTTTGCTGCGAAGATCGATAACATGTGTGCGCGCGTGCTCGATAGAATCGCAAATCTCAGTGCCGAGCTCGACCACGGACTGATGCATCTCCGGTTTGATCTGCTCTTTGAGCAGGACCTTGCCGCCTTCGAGGATTTCCTGAATGTGAGAACGCAGCTCGCGCGTGTCCGGATCAATGATCGCGAACTCCTCTTCTATTCCGAGAGTAAACGTGTGATCTTTCGCGCTCATGAGCGTCGGGAATGTTCCTCAAAAATAACAGCCTGTCATTCCGAGTCCCACGGGAAGCGAACCGCTTCCCCTACAGGATTTGCTATTGATTGTCGCCGCTTTACGCGAGCTCGCTGAGCGAACGTCGCGCGACTGCGGCCTGCAAAAATTTGCTCCAGCTGAGGTTGTCGCGGCCGGGAACGTGTTCGCGCGCTTTGCGGATTGCCATTTCTGAAATTGCGTCCACGACCCACTCGAAGTTGGCCTGACCGATCCACGCCGCTTCGCAATCGGGCGCAGGATTGCAAAAATCGATCGCGACCGGCACGCCGTCGCGCACGGCGAACTCCACCGTGTTCAGGTCGTAACCGAGAAATTGGTTCAATCGCAGTACGCCCTCCTCGACCCTTTGCAAAATTTCCTTTGGCGCGTGCCACTCGGTCTGATAACGCAAATGAAACGGATTCCGCGGTTCGTACGGCATGATGCGGACGTGGCGCTGGTCGATGGAATAGCAGCGGAAGTACATATCGAACTTGATCTCCTCCTGCAGCATCATCACGAGCTGTCCGGTGTCGTTGTAAGCGCGGAAGAATTCTTCGCGATTGTGCAATCGATAGACGTTCTTCCATCCGCCACCGATGAACGGTTTAAAAAACGCCGGCCAGCCGACGTAATTGAAAATGGCTTCCCAGTCGAGCGGGTAACCGAGATTGCGGAACGATTTGTCATTCGTGTCCGTCGGGAGCTCGTGTGATGGGAGCAATACCGTGCGTGGAACTGCTACGCCGACCTTGGTCGCGAGCGCGTTGTTGAAAAACTTATCGTCTGCGCTCCACCAGAATGGATTGTTGACGACCGCCGTACCGGTGAGCGCAGCGTTCTTTAGCCAGCCGCGGTAAAACGGCACGTCCTGCGAGATGCGATCGATCACCACATCGTAACCGCACCGTTCGCCCTGGATCACCTTGTCAATCCTGACGAATTCCGCGACGATGTCTTTGCCGCCGGTCTTTTGATTCACACGCGCGACAAACGCCGGCGGAAAACTATGTTCCTGTCCAAAAAGAATTCCGATTTTTTTCATAACTTTCTCTCTGTCATTTCGAGCGAAGGTCGCCGCGACGACCGAAGTTGAGAAGTCTCTGGAGATCTCAAACCTCGACGTGATACAAAGCCAACCGAGTGGGTGGACTCTCGTTAACACCGGACTTCAGTCCGGTAATCACCGCGACGCGCGGCAATAAAGCCGTCTCAGCGACTTTGTCCAGAGCGCGAAGGTTGAATCCGTCGCCCGAAACAATAAGCTAGCCCATGGTCAAGCGACTACTGCACACGCGCTATCGCGTACATGACTTGGAGAAAACCGTCTCGTTCTACAAGGACGTTCTCGGACTGGAAGAGGTTCGACGTCAGACATCCGGGCGTGGCTCGCAACTCATCTTTTTGAAAGCCCCCGGCAGCGACGAAGAAATCGAGATTTGCAAATTTGATGAGAGCGGGCCGGTAGTGGTCGGCCCCGATCTGACGCATCTCGCTTTTGAAGTGGACGACCTCGATAAATTTGCGAACCACGCAGCGGCCAAAGGTTACCCGTTATCCGACGGGCCGCATCCGAGTGGCATTGGCAAGATTGCCTTCATCGACGCGCCGGAAGGATACGAGATCGAACTGATCGAGCGTGGGCGGAAATCATAAGGAGCTTTCGAGAGATCCTTCACGTCGCTCAGGATGACAAATAGAAAAGGCGCACGGGCAAATCGTAGCCATTGCAGTCAACGACCCTTCGACGCTTGCGCGGGCAAGACTTTTATCGCTAATTCTCCGGCCATGATGTGGCGCAAGCGAATCTTCTTTCTTTGCGCGTTAGTCTCAATATTCGCGCTGAACGCGTGGAGTCAGGAGGCTGCTGACTCGCAGGCAGTACGGCCGAGCGGTGTGGCCGGGCCAGTTCGCAAGGCAAAGGCTGTCACAGCCAAAGATACGGAGGATGCGGATGTCGAGTCTACTCCCGCTCGTAAGACAAAGACGTCGAAATCGACTCATGCTGCATCGCACCGGAAACGAGCAAAGGCAAAAGAAACCGAGGAAGCAATTCCCGGTCCGACGGAGTTCACGCCTGAAGGAATACCGAAGGTCAGCGCCGCGTCCGTCATCGTGGTAGACGCGAACAGCGGCAAAATCTTATACGAAAAAAATGCCGACCAAATACGGCCGGCTGCGAGCACACAAAAATTGCTGACAGCACTCATCGTCGCGGAGAGTGGTTTTCTGGATCGGGCGGTCACAGTGCAGCCGGTCGATTCAATGTGTGACCCGGTGAAGTTGAATATCAAAGCAGGCGACACGTACCAACGGATCGATCTTTTGCGCGCGTTGCTGGTGAAAAGTCCCAATGACGTCGCGCGGTGCCTGGCTCGGGACAACGCCGGCAGCGTCGAGGCATTTGCGGAAGTGATGAACCGACGCGCCCTGCAGCTTGGCGCTGTGCATTCACATTTTGTGAATCCCAATGGCTTGCCCGTCCCCGGGCAGTACTCAAGCGCGCGTGACCTCTCGCTTATCGCGCGCGTTGCCTATGCGAACCCGACGATCCGGTCCATTACTTGTCTTCCGCAGCTTGTCTTTCGCTACGCCAATGGCCGCACACGCGAACTCGAAAACACGAACAAGCTTCTCAGGCGACTCCCGTACTGCAACGGGCTGAAGACGGGTTACACCGAAGCCGCAGGCAAATGTTTGATCGCCAGTGGCACTCGTCCCGGCAAAGATATAATCGTCGTAGTGCTCGGCGATAGCTCCGCCCGTGTCTGGCGCGACGCATCCGCGCTGCTTAACTGGGGACTCGTGATGTAAAAGCCGACGACGGGATTCGAACCCGTGACCTGCGGTTTACGAAACCGCTGCTCTACCAGCTGAGCTACGTCGGCGGGAAGCGGGCAAAACATTGCATCTACCGAGAGGGTGATGCAAGCGCGCGGGATCTTACGTGACCCAAACAAGGAGCGGCGGTCTCCAGTCCGCCGCCGGGGGAGATCGAGATCGCCCCTCCTTTGAGGTTGCAGACAGGATTGTCTGCATTACGGCAGCACGAACGTCTCGCCGATTTCGCGCAGCGCAATGCGCTCGGGAGTCTTGCTCAAGGCGGCTTCGAAACGCTCGATCGGTTCGCGTAATGGCTCGAAGCTGAGTCGAAAAGTTTGATGATGAACCGGCATGATGAACCGCGCGCCGGCGGCATTTGCCATCTCGATTGCCTGTTCGGGAGAACAATGGGAGTGAATCCACGGATTGTACGCGCCGATGGACATGATCGCGATGTCGATTGGGCCGTGTCGCCGCAGCGCTGCGAAATTTTCCGTCATTGCTGTGTCACCGGCGAAAATTATCCGGTGACCGCTTCGTTCAATCACGTACCCGTTGTAGCCGCGGTACGTGTCGCGCTGCGTGCGTGCGCCCCAATGCTTCACCGGAAATGCAGTAATCTCGATCTCGCCCGCAGCAGTGCTAAGACTTTTGCTTTGGCCCCAATCGAGCTCTGTTATGTGGGAAAACCGGGTTCCTTTCAATAAATCTCTCGTAGCGCGCGCGGTGATCACGCGGGTGGACTCATCGAAACATCGGAGCGTTCGCAGATCAAGATGATCAAAATGCGCATGCGAGAGAAGAACAAGATCGACGTTCGGTAGCTCATGAAATTCTAGCGCAGGCGCGGTCAAGCGCTTTGGACCAATGGTGAATCCTGGCAGACGAATTCCGACGCGAGGGAAAAGCACCGGATCGGTGAGAATTTTGATGCCGAAAAAATTGATGAGCACTGTCGCATGACCAAGCCATGCGAGCGTGATCTGCGCATCGCTCCACGTTGCAGGCTGAGGTTTGGCAAACGCTGGAGAAATTGGCCGCCGGCTTTCGATTGTCCATTCACGAAAAAGGTGACCGAGCCAGCGCCGTACACGCGAGCTGCGCAGAGTTGGTTGTCTGGATGTCTGCATGCAAACGGATCAGGCCGCACTCCCCCAGAACTTCCCCAGCGAGAACGCCTATTAGCGACCACCAAACATTTCTCTGACAGCTCTCCAGAGAGTTTGAACCGGTTTGGGCGGGCCGGCGCGTGCAACGAGCACGGGAACATTCGCGCGGTTCAAGATGGTGCGCGTTAAATCTCCCATGATGTAATGGCGAAGGAGTCCGCGCGCCTGGGATGTGCCGGTCACGATCAAATCGTAATCGCCCTCACGCGCTTCTTCGAAAACTTGATCGATCACAATCCCGTGCCGAAGACGCACCTCGGCGGAAACACCAAGCCGTTCGAGTTCTCTTTTTTGCCTGCGCAGATTTGTCCCGAGCTCCGATTTTGATTCGAGCAGCTGATCGACATTCTCTTCCAGGCGGACAAGGTCGGCGTACATCGCGGGCGGCTCGGCCATGACGTGCAGCAATGTGACTGAAGCGTTTACCGCGGCGGCCAACGTGCCGGTGAATTGGACCGCTTGCTCGATGAATTCTTTTCCGCCGGTGCAAACCAGAAAACGCTTCAGTTTCTTGCATTCGCCGATAGCCACCAGCACCGGGGGCTGAATCGATTTGATCACTTCATAGGTCTTCTCCGAGCGCCAGTGATGCCCGGTCGCTCCAGTCCATCGAGCACCGATGACGACCAAATCGTACCTATTCTTTGAGGTTTGATCGACGATCTGCCGCACCGGCTCGCCAGATTGGACGATAATATCCAGCGATATGCCGCGGCCATCGAGCAATCCCGCCTGCTTCTGGAGCGCTTCGCGCAGAGACTGCTCGTCGCTCGATGTTTCAGCAATTCCAAGCAGCGCAATTTGCGCCTTTAACGGTTCAGCCAATAAACCGCCGAGCTGGATCGCGGCCTCTGCCGGCGGCATTCCGTCGCTGCAAATCAAAATTTTCATTGCTAGAGTTTGTGACCGGTCATGAGCGTGTAAATCACGATGGCCGCACCGATCAATGGCAAGGGCACAAAGGCAAGACGGATTTTGGGACCGGTAAAATATTGTGTAGCGACTGCGCCGATTTGCGCGCCGATGGCAGCACCGGTGTGCATGACCAGTGCTATGAGAATATCCACGTTGCCTTTGATCGCATGGGTGATCGTTCCATAACTGGCTGAAATCACGATCTCGAAAAGGTCCGTTCCCACTGCGAGGTGGGTCGGTACTCCCAGAACATAAACCATTGACGGCATCCGAATGTAACCGGCGCCGCCCCCAAGAAAACCGCTGAAGACGCCTCCAACAAAGGCGACCAGAAGGATCGTCCAGAGTGAAATTCGTATGCCTGAAGTGGGCAGCGTGATCATCGGCCAAATTTTCAGCCGTTGAATACTTCGAGTGACAGGACCGAATGCGGAGTGGTCTTTTTTGGACTTTGCACCTTTGATCAGCCCGCGCTGTGATCGCCCTTTGGCCGATCGCAGCGTTTTTCGGCTCTCCCAGAGCATGAATGCCGCGATGCCTGAATAGACGACGATCGCGACATAGCTGACCACTGTGTTCACGTTACCGGCGCGCTTAAGCGCCTGAATCAACTGTGCGCCGCATTCGGCGCCCGCGATTGTTCCAAACGCCATGATCAATCCCAGTTTGAGATCAACATTGCCCAGCGCGCGGTGCTGTTTCGCCGCTACGATCGACTTGCCGACGATGTGCGCCAGGTCCGTTCCAACGGCAAAATTCCAGTCGACGCCCATCGCGCGCAGCGCCGGGCCGGCGATGAAACTCCCGCCCACGCCAAAAAACCCGCCCAGAATTCCAATGATAAATCCCACAACCGCGAGATAGATCGGGTTGATGTGCGCGTGAGAAATTGGAAAAAACATGGATTATTTCAGGCGGCCGCGCAGAAGCCGAAATAAGAGCGTCGTCACGCTATCCAGAAGAACGGCTTGCCCTACGATGAGCGAAAGGGCTACCCCGGCATAGATGTAGCGATGCTGACTTTCGAGCCCGTACAGCCAGTTCCCCAGGAGATTTAGAACCAGAAAGAAATAGCAAATGACCAGAACCGAATAAACCGCCAGTTCAATGGCAAAGGCTCGCAGACTTTTGGCAGCTTGTTTTTTCATCCAGGCAGAGATAAGTGGAGGGTTGAACCGTTAAGTCGCGGAATCAGCAGGTTGGTTACAGTAAAGAATCGAGCGATGATGGGCTTTCGGGTTGGACGTTTCAACGATTTAGCGGGGCTTGCCAAGGTTGCGCGCAGGCTGATCAGCGGCCAAATTGATTGCGTAAGGAGCGTTTCTTCCTAACGTTTCCCCTTCACTTTTTAGGGAAAACCCATGGCCGATGCCGCAAACAAATACGCCGAAAACGTACCGGGCAAATTTTACGTCGATGATCAATGCATCGACTGCGATTTGTGCCGGGAAACCGCGCCTGCCAATTTCAAACGGAACGATGACGGCGGTCATTCCTACGTCTATAAACAGCCGGAGACCCCGGAAGAAGAGGGACTCTGCAAGGAAGCCATGGAAGGCTGCCCGGTCGAAGCGATCGGCAACGACGGGAACGGCGCATAATCCTGTAGCGGCCCCGAACGCTTTCGGGGCCGAATCCAATGGGCAAACAGAACAGTCGGCGCTCGCAGAGCGCCGCTACAGTTCCCGTTGCGTTAACCATCGCAGGCTCGGACAGCAGCGCCGGCGCTGGCATTCAGGCGGACCTGAAAACCTTTTCAGCTCTTGGTGTGTATGGACTGACTGCCGTGACGTGCGTCGTCGCTGAAATTCCGGGTAAAGTTTCGCGCATTGAGCAGGTCAGCGCGCGAATGGTTCGCGACCAGATCGAAGTGCTCGTAAAAAATTTCCAGATCGGCGCGATCAAGACTGGTCTCCTTTGCTCTGGGCCGATCATTTCTGCTGTTGCCGAGGCAATGCGGCGTTTGGATGAAACATTTGACCGGCGCATTCCGATTGTGGTCGATCCTGTCATTGTCGCGACAAGCGGCGATCCTCTTCTCGACCCCGCAGCGATTCAAGTCTACGAGAAGGAATTGTTCCCACTTGCGACCTTGATCACTCCGAACCTCCATGAAGCCGAGAGATTGCTCGGGACGGAAATCAAGGACCGGCAATCCATGCGTCGGGCGAGCAAAGAGCTGGAGAGACGATTCCGAACTGCGATTCTCCTCAAAGGCGGTCATCTCGCGGGCGGACACGCCGTCGATCTACTTTTTTGGGGGGGAAACATAGAAGAGTTTTCAGCGCCATTTGTCCGCGGGGTGGCAACTCACGGCACGGGCTGTACGTACTCAGCGGCAATTACGGCTGGCCTCGCCTGCGGCCTGGCGCTCGAAGAGGCGATCAGGCGAGCCAAAAAATTTGTGACCGAGTCAATCTCGCGACATTTTCAATGGAGGTCGAAAACGAGGAAACAACTCGACGCTCTCAGACATTCCATTTGAATCGGTGGGATGCGCTCACGCGCAGCGCCAGAACGTTGCACGGACTATTTGGCGATCCGTCTCTCCCAGATGAATGTCACGCGTTTTCTTCTTCGCGCTTTTTCTCCCAGCGCTTCAACTGCAACGCTTCGAGCGCAGCCGCGGTTTCCGCCTGTTTCTTGCTGCGGCCGGTACCCTTGCCAAGAATAGTTCCCTCCCAAACGACTTGTGAGACGAATGTCTTTTCATGTTCGGGGCCGCTCTGGGAAATCAATTCATAAATTGGACTGTGTGGCGAAATGCTTTGTAACAGCTCCTGAAGATCGCCCTTAGGATTGACGTCCACCGGCTTTTCCGCCAGTTCTTCGAGATCGGCGCTCGTCTGTGTCAAAATGAACTCTCTGGCGACGTTGAGCCCGCCATCCAGGTACAATGCGCCGATGAGCGCTTCGAACGCATCGGCCAATGTCGATGTTCGTTCCCGGCCGCCGCTGGCTTCTTCGCCGCGTCCCATCAAGATATAGCGCCCAAGATCGAGCGTAGCGGCACGCATCTTCAATGCTTCGCGCGAAACCAGGCGCGAACGCAATTTGGTTAATTGTCCTTCTGCTTCGATGTGAAAATTGCGAAACAGATATTCGGTAATGACGAGCTGAAGAACAGCGTCTCCCAAAAATTCCAGCCGCTGGTAATCAAAATGATGCCGTTGCGCCTCATGACTCAGGCTCGGATGCGTCAGCGCTTCCGCGAGCAATAGTGAATTACGAAATTTGTAACCGATTCGTTCTTCGAGCGGCGTCACACCGCTGTCATTCTGAGCCAAATTGAGGATTCTCGTCAACTCAGTACAACCGCTCGTCCATTGTGAAAAAGCTTGAGCTGTTGGACAAGATTCGTGAGACGAAGCCGTAGAACAGGCACTGCGCTATCGCTTTTGATACACCTCCAGGGAGGTGATCACATCCAGTGCTCGTTGTAGAACTGGATCGTGCGGCGGCTGCTTTTCCGCGGCCCGGCCACGCCGCTGCTGCGCTGCTTCTGCCGCTTCTACTTCGGGGTTCATTCCGGCCAACAGCGTCGCTTCATTCATATGCGGCCGCCCCGCTTCATAAACAAACTGCGCCATTCCTTTCTCGCCGCTCAATTGAAAAATCTGTCGCTTGTCCACGGTTGACATCTCGACAGGCAAATCTGGCTTCACTCCCTCTGGAAATAGTGAGCGGCCGTCGGGCGCAATCATTTCAGCGACGGCAACACGCAAAATTTTGCCGTTCGGTAATGGGAAATCAGAGTAGTCGGCCGCGCGACCGGCTGTTGGTTGACCGATAACCAGAGCCTTGTTGTGAAAACGAAGTGCAACCGCGATCGCTTCGGCTGTGCCGGCCGTGTCGCCATCGGCGAGCACCATGATCAGACCGCGAAACGCCGGGTCACGATCTGAATTGAAAATACGATCCTGGCGCCCGGCGGGTTTGCGCAAAGTAAATATAGCCTTGCCTCTGGGACAAAACCGCTTTGCAAATTCCGCGGCCTGCGCCAAATCACCCGTCGCCTCGCTGGCGCGAAGATCAAGGATCAGCGCGTTGACCTTTTTCACCGCGAAACCGCTGAGACTCTTGTCCAAAGCCTGAAGATTGCCACTGTTCAACGACCCGACACGGACGTACGCGACGTGCCCTGCGATAAGCTCGCTGTAAAAGGCGTTTGGCGCGGCGACCGGCGTGTTCTCCTTGGCGGCTAGAAGCATCGCACCACGCGGCAGGCGCACGAGCAGCCCCTCAACCATTGCCCGATTCAATTCGGTATCAGTAATTGCATCCAGATCTGCGAAATTATTCTTCAGCAGTGTGATGGCGGCTTGAAGATCGGCCGGGCCCAACGAATTGACCAACTCTTCTGTAGTGGGTGTAGCCGATGGCGAACCCGCCGGAACTCCAGGCAACTTCGCCGCGGCTTGTGGTGGCGTGCCCGATGAACCTTGCGCAGGTGATCTTGGTGGCGCCGATTGCGCGGCGAGATTCGCACCAGCGAGGCAGATAGCAAACGTGGCCTGCAAGAATCGGAAGATCACGATAATTCCCGGATGTTAGCCGCAGCAGCCCCCAGAGCAATGTCGCGTCGATAGTGACAATTCTCGAAATGAATTCGCGCGGCGGCATCGTATGCACGTCCCCGGGCGTGTTCGATAGTTGACCCGAGCGCGGTGATTGCGAGGACACGCCCGCCAGCCGTCTCGATTTGGCCATTCACGCGCCTGGTTCCCGCGTGAAAAATGTGGATGTCTTCGAGCTTTGCTGCGTCTTCAAGACCCGAGATCGGTTTTCCAGTTTCGTATTTACCAGGATACCCGGCAGACGCCAACACGACTGTGACGGCAGCGCGCGAATCCCATTCAATCGCGCACCTATCGATTGTTCCATCAATCGTTGCTTCCAACAGCGGCAGAAGATCCGATTTCATGCGCGGCAAGAGCGCCTGCGTCTCCGGATCGCCGAAACGGCAATTAAACTCCAGCACACGGAGGCCTCCGCTGGTAATTATCAACCCTGGATAAAGAAGTCCGCGAAAATTGATTCCCCCTTGCAGCAGGCCGCGCAGTAGTGGTCGCATAATTTGCTTCTCGAACTGAGCTTGTAATTTGCTGTTCCAATTATCGGCCGGACTGAAGGCGCCCATGCCGCCCGTGTTCGGCCCGTTGTCGCCGTCCAGCGCGCGCTTGTGATCGCGCGCCGATTCCAGCAAAAGATAATTTCTTCCGTCCACCAGCGCGTGCAGCGAGCATTCCGTGCCGCTCAAAAATTCCTCGATCACGATGCGCAGGCCTGCGTCGGCGAAACGTCCTTGGTTCATCATCTCATCGATGGTCGATCGCGCTGTAGTAGGGTCGCTAGCAATGGTTACGCCTTTCCCGAGCGCGAGACCGTCCGCTTTGATCACGACAGGAAATTTCGCTCGCTCGCAGTAACGAACCGCTTCATTGCTATCCGAAAATGTATTCGCTTCCGCTGTGGGAATTTTCTGCGCGCGCATCAATTCTTTTGCGAAAATTTTCGACGCCTCGATGCGGGCTGCCGATTTGGTCGGACCAAACGCGCGCAATTTTTCGGCGGCAAACAAATCTACAATCCCTGCGGCAAGCGGATCGTCGGGACCTACTACAGTCAAATCGATACGATTTTCCTTCGCGAACCGAACCAGGGCCCTCAGATCATTCGCAGGAATCGTGACATTCTCGCCAATCTCGGCAGTGCCTGCGTTTCCCGGTGCACAGAAAATCCGCTCGGCATGCGGAGATTGCCGCAGTTTCCACGCAAGCGCGTGTTCGCGTCCGCCGCTGCCAATGACCAGAATTTTCATCGCCGAAAGTAGCGCAACCGTCTCGGTTGCGCTGGGATTTCGCAAGCCAGAGGCTCGCGCTACTTTTCTGTCCGCGATTCAGCGGGCAAAATCGGCAACTCCAACTTCTCTGTGTGCCGGATAACTGTGAGCGTGGCGCTAACGCCAATTTGTTCTCCGACGAGCACTTTGTGCAAGTCGTGCACACTTGCGACAGGCTGACTGTTGAACACCACAATCAGATCGCCTTCGCGCAATCCAGCGCGTTCGGCCGGGCTGTTTTTCTCGATTGAGACCACAAGCACGCCTGTTTCGAGCGGCAAATCATAAAATCGAATCACGCGCCGATGCAGCGGCACATTTTGCCCGGCGACACCGATGTAGCTGCGCCGGATCCTCCCGTCGCGGATCAGCCAGCCGGCGACCAGCCTGGCTGTGTTGCTCGCAATGGCAAAGCAAATTCCTTGTGCCGGGCGAATCATTGCCGTGTTCACGCCAATGACTTCTCCCGCGGAGTTGACGAGCGGTCCGCCGGAGTTGCCCGGATTCAACGCTGCGTCGGTCTGAATGATGTTGTCGATCAAGCGGCCTGATTGCGAATACATCGAGCGGCCGAGCGCGCTGATCACGCCCGCGGTGACGCTCGCCTGGAAACCGAACGGATTCCCAATCGCGATTGCGAGTTGCCCCACTCGCAAGCTTTCAGAATCCGCCAGGCGCACGTGAACCAGTTGTGGCGCGTCGATCCGAATCACTGCCAGATCGGTTTCCGGATCGTCGCCGATGAGCTGTGCGGGGTAATCGCCTCCGCCCGAAAGATTGACCACGATGCGAGTTGCGCCGTGAACGACGTGGCTGTTGGTCAAGATGAAACCGTCCGGAGTAATCACGAAGCCCGAGCCATTTCCCGCGATTTCGCGCGGCTGGTTCTTACTTTGTTGTTGGACCGCGATGTTAACCACCGCAGGCGCGACGCGCTCGACCGCGCTTACAACCGCGCGCGAGTATTCGTCTAGGAAGGCCGCATCGGCGACCTCTGTTGCCGTCTCATTATGCGGGGCGTGCTCTGAGTGCGCTTCGCCGAACAAAAACTCCGTTCCCATAGCCCGTTCAAAATTGGTTGTCATATCATGAAAAATTTCGGGCCACCGGCTCTCTTCGTCAACTACAGGTCGACCGGCTGTATACACTCGAATTGGAATGTTGCACTCCGCTGGTGCCGCGACCTTAACGATTCGTTTTGTCGGGCAATCCAGCGATGAATTCGGCAATCGATTGGAAGACTCGTTGATCGACATCTTCCTGCGTTTGGTTGCTCCCCTGTAGCTGGCGTTTAGAAACGCGCAACGAATGGTCTCCGGTCTCAACGACATGCAAAAAATTTGGCGCTTTCATTTCGGCTCGAACGCGCTCCAAAAGATCCAATGGACAGAGCGAGTCGCGCGAGCCTTGGACAAAAAGGATGGGCGTCGTCAAAGCGCGCAAAACCTGGTCGCGAAGTTTTGCTCGGTCACCCATCGCACACAGCGGGTACCCGAGACAAATTAATCCAGCCAGCTTTTCTTCGAGTGACACATGACATCCGATGCGACCACCCATGCTCTTGCCGACGAGAATTGTTCGTTCAGGGCGATATCGCTCTCGCGCCCGATTCAATGCTTCTCGATGGGCAGCAATCAGTTGTGGCAAGGGATCAGGCCTTTTCCGGCCTTCGCGCATGTAGCCGTAATCGAAAGTCCCGACCTCGCCTATCTCGGACAAAATCTTCTTCCAACTTTGCATCCAGGGATGCGACGAAGGCGCTCCTGCGCCTGGAGCGAACAAGAGCAATGGTCTCATTCCTTAGAATCCAGTTGTAAACTACGAACGCTTAGGCGTTACCCAGCGGCTCTGAAAGTTTTTAAAAAGCGGGACTAGAATTTGGCTCGGCTAGGAAAACAATTGAGGTAGCACGTTGGCAACAAAGTCCACCAAACCGTGGCCGATCATGTTGGCTACCAAATCACGACGCCACAAATAGAATCCCGTTAAGATTATACCCGCTGCAAGCGCGATCAGAATATTTGCCGCGCCTCCTGACCAATGGCCAAGCGAAAAAATAACCAGTGGAATCGTTACCGACCAAAACGGTCCGAGACCAATCATCCGCAACCGCTCGATGGCATAACCGCGGTAAAATAATTCTTCCACTACTCCGGCGCGGATAACGATGAGTGTAATTAACCACAGCGGTCGTTTCTCGAACGCTGCAGATCCCGGCCCGTTGCCGTACCCGGTGAGATAAGCCAGACCCCCGACTACTGCGGCGGACACGGCCGCGATCAGGAATCCCCAGGCGATTGATTTCCACGAGCGACATGTGCCAAGGCCAATCGACTTAAACGACAAACCTTCGCCACGCCGGATAATGACAAGAAGAGCCGCTGCGCTTGCCCAGATCAGCGTTTCTTTCAGAATTGCCGACATCAACGTGATTTCGGGTACAAAGAAGACGAACGCATAGCGAATCACGACGATGGCGAATAGTGAGAGGAAGAGGCCCAGCCATGTCGCGCGCGAGATTTTTGGAGTCGAAGACTGGTCGGTCATCAGAGACAACGGTGCTCCGATATTATTTGTTGCCATGGATTTCCATCAAGATGCCCGAAGGCGCGGTTTGGATTCAAAAGAAATCAGAGGCGCGTCTCTGCGACTCCGGAATCGCCGGCTGCCAATCGCTTGTCGCCTTATTGCACGGTCACCAGCGTGCCGACAGGAATCTCAGAGAAAAATTTGCGGGCGGCATCCTCGGGCAACCTGATGCAGCCGTGTGATGCCGGATAATTCGGCACGTAGCCGGCGTGCATTCCAAAATCGAGACAGCTCAGTCGCATGAAATACGGCATGTCCACGTGGTAGATGGTGGAACGATGATATCGTTCCTTGTTGGTGATCACAAATTCGCCTCTCTTCGTCGAATAACCTGGTCGGCCAGTTGAACACTGCGTGCGATACACCGGCACGCCGTCTTTAACGAGCGCGACCCGTTGCAAAGCGAGTGAAATTTCGAGCCGCAAACGATCAGGGGATGGTCCGCCGCCGAGAAGAAGCTGTGCGGCGCGCCAGTGACCTGTCTCTGCGGCAACATCCAACGCAGACATCTTGTACCGGCTCGTCCACCGGTTCCGGTTGGCTCCTGCTTCGAGCAGGGCGCGCAGATAGTCATCCTGCCCAAGCCCGGCAGCCAGCATTAACAGGTTGAGGTTCCTGTCTTCTTCTACGTAGCTGCGCATCGATTTCGAAGAGAGCATCGCCAGAAAATCCTTATCACACTGCGGCGGCAGAACGGTGTTGGGATCCGCTCCGCAGGCCAGAAGAGTGGTAAAAAGGGAGGAGTTGTTTCCCGCGATGGCATACGCAAGAAACGAAACGCTTTTGCCTTCGGGCGTAGGAGGCGCTGAATGTTTGCTCAGGAGCGCGCGGATTTGGCTTTTGTTTTGGGCAACCAAGGCCGCGTTCAGCGCGTGCCGCCCGCTCGTTGTCCACTTCGATGTTTGCGGCAAGCGCTCGATTACCGTGTTGATGATCTCTGGATTGCCGCCATCGAGGGCCAATCCCAAAAGATCCCGGCCATCGGCGCAGGGAACTTCGGGATGAATATTGTCTGAGCGAGCCATGATAAGTTTGAACATGTCCAGATTGCCGTGCATCGCTGCTGCCATTAACGGCGTAAAATCGTTTTTATCGGCAATATCAACCCGTGCGCCTGCGGCCAGAAGCCGTTGCGCCGTTTTCCAATCTTGTTGAGACATCGTGATCAAGAGCGGTGTGCGGCCCTGGGCATCGCGTCCGTTGGGGTCGACGTGTTCGATCAAGTATAAATCGATGAGCGAATCGCGTTGAATGGTGACTGCCCGAACCAATTCCTCGGGCGAAATCGAGATGCGTGCAGGCGGTTCGGGACCAACTGCTATCGCCCAAAACAAGATCAAAAGTACGACAGCTGCCGCAAAGATCAGTCGCTTCTTGAGCCGAGGCATAAACAGGGTTGGGCCAAAAAGTATACGCGGTTCGTCAAGTAATGCAGCAGGAGTGCGACTGAACCGCGCACGCGCCTTTGAGAAGGCAGGGATTGGACGCGTCCAGTTGAGCGTTGCACGTTCGGTGCTGTTCAAATTCCAACCCATGCGCCTGTCCATTTTGTCCGTTTGCGTTGCATCCAGTATATCGTTTGCAGCGCAATCTGAGGCCGTCCCCAAGCTCCACAGTTGCTGCCCCCGGGACGGAAGTAGGCGAGGACGTGATTTACCGCCCGGCGTAAATTTCGCTCTGCAGCAATTTGCGCTTTATTCTCACGATCACCTCCCTCGCCCATTCCTCGGATGCCTCGGGATTATAATGAACGCCGTCTCGCCCGGTTTTTCCCGGCACGTAATGAGTGCGTGAAGGAATCGCCTCAAAGCCGTCCCTGCGTGCTGCTGCGCTGATAAGATTCTTTACTGTCGATTGCACGCGTTTGGAAAAATGCGACGAATCCGGCGGCATGATCCAAAGGATTCGGACTGCCCGCCGCCCGCGCGCGGCCGCGAGGAATCTGTCCAGGATGTCGCTTAGCTCCGCTTCTTTTTGCGGTGTATCGCTGGTGGTCAACCGATCCATCCAGTTTGTTCCCAATTGCACGATGACTGTGTCAGGCCGATAGGTCGCTACGAGACTCTCGATTTTCGGCGTCGCGAGATAGAGGCGCTGATCCAACACCACAGAGCGAGCCGGAGTTTGTTCGCGATAGCCGCACTTTGTGAAAAACGTCGGCTCGGAACGCAGCCAGTTTTCCGGTGACGATCCGCACGACGCGAACACGGCGACATTTCTCGTGCCGCACGTTGAGACGAGAAAATCCCGTATGACGTCGCCAAATTTTGCCACGCTTAGCGAATCGCCAATCATCAAGACCTTGTTCATCATCGGCACGGCTGGAGCGGCGCGCTTTTTCTCACTGGGGGCTGCAACGACGAATACCACGAGCACGAGAGCAAGCACAAGCGCCAGCGGCTTGAGCAATGCGCGCGCCAGTGCCGACCAATCAATTCGAGCGGCTCGTGCCGGGATATTTGTTTTCATCTTCTACTTGGATGTAAGGCTCCAAATTGATTAGACCGGAATCGTCTTTGCGTTTGACCGTGTTCCACGGCGTACCTTCCAGCTGGTGCAATTTTAATCTGTATGGCTTGCCAATCTTGTACTTGCGCAGCGATTGTTTTCGTAACCCGATGTAGGCCGGATGCATCACCAGCACCTGGCTCTCGTTGTATCGACCGCTGAGAACTCTTCGCACGTCGTACACATAACCGACCAAAGATTCCTGGTACGGCAGAGATTCTTCTACGCTCATTGGCTTTGATTTAAACACTAATCGCGCGCTCAGGTTCACCACCCTCTCGTCAGAGGCATCGGCCGACGCCACAGGGCCGGGTGGATTTGCCTCAGCAATCTGCGGAAAAGCTTCGCTCAGCGGCTTCAACGATGCGAGCGGTTTTGCGGCCAAGTCGCCGCTGAGGATCCCGAACACATTGTCGGCCCACCGGTCCATATCTTCTCCGACGAAATGCTCGTGGTCCGGCTCCATATGCCGGTACGGGTAGGAAATGAGCGCCCGGCTGTCGATGACCATTGCCGCTGCGCCAAATTGCGCGCGCACTTGATCGACCACGAAATCCTGCACGGCTTTTGAAACCCGACCTGAAGTCGGCGATGCGATCCAGTAAATTTTCTTTAACAGCGACGGCGGACTGATCGCTTTCACCACAAACGGAAAAATGTACTCTCGCAACGCCGCCGCATCGCGGTCTGGCCGTACGGTTTTGTGATCGGGAAACAAATCGAACAGGTTCCCGCCGGTCTGCATCACCAGCACATCTGGGCCGATGTTCGCGATCAGCTCCTCGAGCTTCGGCACCGGATGGGCTGTTGGCACCGATCCGCGCCGCATTCCGTAAACGTCTTTCAGTTCCCTGAACTGGGGCGAATACGGTCCTGATTCGATACTCCAGAATCCGCAGCGCGTTTTCACATTCGCGTATGGTCGCTCCTTGAGCCAGCTCAACGGTTGCGTCCCGCACGCCATGAAAGTGTAAACCGCTTTGACTCCCGGAAGTCGGCGAAAATGTTCGTCCAGCCGTTTGCCAAACCCGCACAACCCCAGCGAGTCGCCGAGAATTAAAACTATCGCACCGTCGTGTTGTGAGACGTCTCCCTCAGACGCCAGGGCCGGCGTTTCACAGAAACGCCCTCCCAACACGAGCAGTGCGCAATAAAGAGCAACGGTGCCAGACTTCATTCGGCTTGATCTTACTTCGAAACTGGCACTTTTGACCAGAGATCTGCTTCGCTAAATTCGCGGGCAGAAAAACACCAGACAACGACCCTTTTTTTGCTGAGATAATTCGGATCCTTCAAGGTGCGCCGATACAGACTCACGCGTACGGCCGTCGCGCCGGAACCGCGCGTGCCGATCAAATCGGGCGCAAAGCCCAGCTCGTTCGTCAATTGATCTAGTAGGCCGGCGCGCTCCGCATAAAAATCATGAAACACCAGCGTGTAACTGTCGCCGAGCAAGAGCAGTGGACTATTCGAATCCGATTGGATCTTTCCGCTGCCGGATTTTTCGCTTACGTTTCGAACCTGAATTTTTTTCGAGCCAGGCTTTGCAGAATTGGACGGCAGCAACTGCGCCAAATCCCCGGTGATCTCGATCTGTTGCCATTCGGTTGAGTAGGAATCTTGCGTCGCCTGCACTTTCAATTTCTCGCGAACTTTCTCTGCAATCCTTTCCGCCGCGAGAACGCAGCCGTAACCGGACCAGTGTGTGTCGGTTTTGCAAAAAACGTCGCCCCGTTCACTGTCGCGATGTTGAAGAAAAATCGGCGAAAGGTCGAGAACGTCTACGCCACGACTGCGCAGCTCGTCGTAAAATCGATGCAAAAATGGAGCGACATCTTCCCCGGTGTTAAATTGCGGCACGATCTTTTCGGGGTAAATCGCGGCCTTCGGCGGAACTGGCACGAGCAATAATTCGATCCCGCGCTTTTTCAGTTGTTCGTGAAAATCGATAATGGCCGGCAGCGGATCTGCGTCTTCCGGTTTCGTGGCGCGACTCACTCTTACTGCGTTTTTGCCCCAAAATTCGCCGACCGAAAGAAATCGCAGCTCGCTCGGAAGAAATAACCAGCCGTCGATTCCCGCAACCGTATGCGTGTGAGATTTCTCCAGCGCTTGAAATTTTTGCGCAAGATCAGCCGAGAATTCCTGCTGCGCCGGCGACAGGTCGACGGCCCACGAAATTTTTTGCATCGACAAAAGGAGCGCGACCGCGCAGAAACGTCTCATTGCATGCAGGATAGCATGCGAGGTGCAAGCTAAACTAGTCCGATTCACCCGTGGTCTTTAGTTCGCACATCTTCATTTACTATTTTCTCCCTGCTGCGTTGCTCGGGTATTACGCGCTCTGGGGCGCGCCGCAACACTGGCGAAATTTTTGGCTGATCATTACCGGCTACATCTTCTACGGATGGGCCGAGCCGCGTTTCACGGTGCTGATGTTTGGCACGACGTTTATCGATTGGCTCGTTAGCCTCGCCATCGCGCATAACACCTGGCAAGTCTGGCGCGTCTGGCATCGACCGGTGCGCAAACTTGTCAGCGGCGAACCGCGCACGCCCCTCCAGCACCGCGCCATCACTGTCTCAGTCGTGTGCAATCTGATGGCGCTCGGTTTTTTCAAATATTTCAACTTTGGCGTCGAAACCTACAACGAAATCGTCCGCACAGTCGGCCTCGGCCATTTTCAATGGGAAACGTTCTTCCGCGTGGTGCTGCCGCTCGGCATCAGTTTCTACACGTTCCAGGCACTTAGCTACACCATCGACGTCTACCGCGGCGAGGCCGAAGCAATGGCCAACTTCATCGATTTTTCCTGTTTCGTGTCGATGTTCCCGCATCTGGTTGCCGGGCCGATCCTCAAGTTTTCGTTTCTTGCCGATCAACTGAAGCATCGCCGGCTCACGATGGACAAATTCGCACGTGGCGTTTCGTTTTTCTCGTTAGGCCTCGCCAAAAAAATCTTGCTGGCGAATCCGTGCGGAAAAATTGCCGACATCGCATTCGATGCGGGCTCAATCAAAACACTCGAAGCCTGGTTCGGCTCCGTCGCCTACGCCTTTCAAATTTATTTCGACTTCAGCGGTTACTCCGACATGGCGATCGGGCTCGGCCTCATGCTCGGATTCGTGTTCGCGAAAAATTTCGATTCGCCATATCGCTCCGAATCCATCACCGATTTCTGGCGGCGCTGGCACATCTCGCTTTCCACGTGGCTGCGCGAATATCTCTACATTCCGCTGGGCGGAAACCAGTGCGGCCGCGCGCGCACTTACGCGAACCTCATCCTGACGATGTTGTTAGGCGGCTTGTGGCACGGTGCATCCTGGAACTATGTCATCTGGGGCGGGATTCACGGCAGCATGTTGGCGTTTGAGCGCAGCCAGGGCCGGGAGAGTTTCTATCACAATCTCCCTCGGCCGCTGCGTGTCGCCCTAACGTTCCTAATCGTGATAGTAGCCTGGGTTTTCTTTCGCGCGCCCGATCTCAAAGGCGCGGTGCTGTATCTCGGCAGTATGTTCGGCCTGCGGCACGCACAGCCCGGTGCCGATCTGGTGGGCGGAATCTTTTACAAACCGTACTATCTCATTTCGCTCGCAGTCGCCGCGATCGTGATTTGGATGGGCAAGCAAACGTGGGATTGGACGCAGCAAATGACGTGGCCAAAGACCGCGGTGTGCTGCGGGCTCGGCTGGCTCGCGCTCGCGGTCATGGCTACGCAGGAATACAACCCGTTTATTTATTTCATTTTTTAAGCTGTGAAGATCGACAACGAACTACCAGTCGGAGGCGAGCCGCCGCTCCCACCTGATCATTCGCTGCCGAGCTATCGCGAGCCGACACCGGAAACGCATCGCAAATTTTCGCGTGAAACGGAGGCCGAGCTGGCGCTCAAGAACACAATCTTCGCGCCCGGAATTCCCGTATTGTTAATTGCATTCTTCCTCGTCACTATTGCGGCCGTTTCACTTGTTCAATTCGCAAGCGAAATACGCGCAACGCATTCGATTTGGCACATTCCAACGTTCGCCACTTTCAACGAGCCATTTTCGCGTTTCCGGGAACCGCAGCCGCATCACTTTCTCGATCTTTGGCGGCGGCTTCCGCGCGCAGACGAACTCAAGTCGGCACAAAAAACTTTGGAGCTCGATTCGGTGGTTGCGCAATGGCTCCTGCCGCGGGCCCAATCGATTCTCACCGAAGAATTGAGCGCCGGAAACGAGCAGGTTTATCTCGGACGCCATGATTGGCTCTTTTATCGCGCCGATGTCGATTACGTCATCGGCCAGCCTTTTCTCGATCCGTTTTGGATGCGAAGACGAACATTCGGCGCGGGCGTGCAACCGAACGCAGCGACGGCGATTGTTCAATTTCGCGATCAGCTTGCACGCCGCGGCATCGACTTGCTCGTAATGCCCGTTCCGGTGAAACCGAGCATCGACGGGGAAATGCTCGCACTGGATGACGACTCAAAGCGCGTCATCGAAAACGCGTCGTTTCAGCAATTCAAAAATCAGCTCAAGAAACAAAACGTTCGCACGTTTGATCCCGCGTCTTCATTGATCCAGCGGAAGACCGAAATGGGCGGCGCGCCGCTTTATCTCAAAGCCGACACGCATTGGCGGCCAGACACGATGGAATTTGTCGCGCAACAACTCGCGTCGAATTTGAAATTATCGAGTTCGTCCCGGCCCGCATCGTTTGAAGTTGATGAAAAGAGCATCACTGCGCTCGGCGACATAGCGCGCATGTTGAAATTGCCGGCAATGCTAGCGTCGCGCTACGAGCAAAACGTCCGCATTCACGAAATCACGGTCGGCAGATCCATTTGGCGGCCCAACAAAGATGCCGATCTGCTTTTTCTCGGCGACAGTTTCGCGAACATCTTTTCGCTCGAAGCGCTCGGCTGGGGCGAGTCGGCCGGTCTCATCGAACATCTCAGTGCCGCACTCGGCGGGCGGCCGATCGATTGTATTGTGCGCAACAGCGACGGTGCTTTTGCCACACGCGAAATCCTCAACCGCGAACTCGCGCGCGGCCGCGATCGGCTCGCTGGGAAAAAACTGGTGATCTGGGAATTCGCAGCTCGCGAATTGGCATTTGGAAATTGGAAATTGCTCGATCTAAAACTCGGCCATCCGTCGCTCTCGCACTTCTTCGTTCCCCCGCCCGGGCAAAAAGTTTTCGTAACCGGAACAGTCGAATCGATTTCGCCCGTGCCGCTTCCCGGCAGCGTGCCATACGCCGATCACATCATGGCCATGCACTTGGTCGATCTTAACGGCGAACCTTTGCAATGCCTTGTTTACCTGTGGAGCATGCGCGACAACAAATGGACTCCTGCCGCACGGCTTCGGCCCGGGGACAAAGTCTCCATGCAACTTCAAACGTGGTCTGACGTTTCGGCGCAGTTGGAAAAGATCAATCGCAGCGAAGTGGACGATCCTGCGACTCAACTCGAAGAGCCGTGCTGGGGCGAATTGGTGGAGCGTGCCGCGCTGTCGGCCCCTTAAAATTCGACACCCGAGACGGCGTGTCTCTCCAGCTCGGCGCGATTCTGGTTTGCTGTTGAACGTAGCACAGCGGACACTGTCCAAATTTCAACCAATGCGACTATCCATTTTAGCGTTGTGCCTTGCTTTCAGTACGTCGTTTGCGGCGCAACCTGAAGCCGTGCCGAGTTCCACAGTGCCTGCGGGCGCCGCGGAAGCAGGCAAGGACGTAGTCCATCAACTAAATAATGCTTTCGCAAAAGTGTTCGAAACTGTGGCCCCAAGCGTTGTGATCATTGAAATTTCCAAGAAGAACGACCCGAGCGAAAGCTCGGCGCTTGAGGACCTGTTCTTCCAAGGCCCGCCGGATGAAAACAATCCACGGCGAAATCCCGGCGCGCTGCGGCCGATCCAAAGCGAAGGCTCAGGGTTCATCGTTCGGCCTGAGGGCTATATCTTCACGAACTTTCATGTGGTCGAAGGCGCAGACAAAATCGAGGTGAAGCTTCGAGACGGGCGGAATTTTCCGGCAACGGTTGTGGGCACGGATGAGAAAACCGATATCGCTGTCATTAAGATCGACGCGAAAGATTTGCCGGTGGTGCAGCTTGGTGACAGCGACGCCGTGCGGGTCGGACAATTTGCCTTTGCGATCGGTGCGCCGTTCAAGCTCGATTACACATTCACCTACGGGGTGGTCAGCGGCAAAGGCCGGAGCAAATTGCTTCAAAGCGGCGGCTACTCGATCGCGGATTATCTTCAGACCGACGCCTCCATCAATCCCGGTAACAGTGGCGGCCCACTTTGCGACATCGACAGCAAAGTGATTGGGATGAACACGCTCATCAATGGTATGAACCGCGGGCTGGGCTTTGCTATCCCAATCAACATGGCAAAGGAGATCGGCGCCGAGCTGGTCGCGGGCCGCAAGATTGTGCGGCCATGGCTGGGCATTCGGATCGAGACGCTGGGAGACGATCCAACGCTCCGTGATCTGTTTACGGGCGCCGACAAAGGCGTTGTAGTGCGCACAATTGAGGCGGATGCGCCTGCGTCCAAAAGCGATTTACGGCCGTTTGATTTGATCACGCACGTTGACGGAACACCGATCGATTCGGACTCACAGCTTCAGCATGAGATTTTGAAAAAGAAAGTCGGCCAAAAGCTGGAGCTCACCGTTTGGCGCAAAGGGCAGACCATTAAACTGCCCATTAAGACCGGTGAATTGCCTAACGACATCACCCAAGCATCAAATCAACCTCTACAGCCACTTCAGCCAAAGCGATCCCGCGACGGCGGGATCGGTAAATTTGGACTGCAAGTGCAGGAATTGACGGAGGAGGTTGCGAAGCGGCTCCAGCTTCCGGTTGAGCGAGGAGTGATCGTGACGGACGTGGAGGACAATAGTACCGCTGCGGGGCAGGACATTCGGCGCGAGGATGTCATCACCGAAGTGGACGGCAAACCCGTGACGAACGTGCAATCCTTCCGCGAGGCGCTCAACAAAGCAGATCCCGGACGCGGCGTCCTCCTTTACCTCGATCGCAAAGGCACCAAAACGTTCGCCGTGCTAAAAGCAGGCGGCTAACGCACTGTAGCGATGACGCTGTGGGCCGTCAGGTAGGGCGACCGGCCACGGGCCGGTGGCTACAGAAGATTGCAAGTCGCGCAAATCGATTCTGCTCATTGCGGCGAATGCGCGCGGAGATACTCAGATAACGGCTGGTTATCGATGTAGAGCTGATCGAGGGCTGCGTCCCCACGGCGCACGCGAACTGTGACGTAGGCATTCTGATTGTCGCGGCGATTGTTCTCCACGTATGCGCGTTCCGCTGCGGTTGCGTTTGCTTCGGCAACCCAGAATTTGTTGAACGGGAAACGCACCTGCTGTTTGCCTCCCCACCACCAGACTGATTCAACCGGAACGGCATCGTCGGTTCCCGCCGCTTCGGTTGTGAGATGGTCAATCTCGGCAAAACCATCTGTGCTTTGCTTGAGCACAGCGTACACAGGCTTATTGCCTGCTTCGAATTTCGCAGGCGCAGCGAATTCCTCCGCAGTAAAACGTAACGCGATGTATCGGCCGCGGATCACATCGACCGGATCAACGGGCGCAGTGCGGAATTTCCAGATGCGACCCTGTTTAAGGGTTTGGTCGCGCTGCCAGACCATCGTGGCCGGCACGGCTAATTGCGCAAGAGCCACCACGCCGAAAATCAGAATCCGTAACATCTTCATGATGCGGTCCGTCGTTTAAACAACAGCAAGTTGGCAACGAGAAATCCCACGCCCACAATGATGAAGCCGACTCCGCGAGCGACAAAGCTGAGGTCGCTATCAAAGAAACGGCAGATCGCCAGCGCAGCGATCAGTAGAAGCCCAAAGTTTGCGCGGGCGATGCTATTTGTGCGGATGCCGCGGGCGAGAATGTCGATCCCGAGCAAGAGCGCGTAGCAGTTCATGACCGTGCCAGCTGCGAACGAGCAGCGTGTGCTTCGCCATCTGTCGTTTGGAAATTCGCACAGATGAGTGATGGCCCACGCGATGGCGGTGACGATCGGAAAAAGAGCCGCTGAAAGACTAAACTCAGCGCGTCGACGCAGAAGATCGAAACTCGCCAGACAAACAGCAGCGATTGGAAATAGCAGTTCGACAACCACTGGCAGATTCGCCGCCCAAGTGCGTGGAACCGACGCGACCCGGTACGTCATGTGCCAGTTTGATTCAAAGCTGAGCACAATCGTAACGACACCGATCGCAATTCCACCGAGCAATGCGAGCAAATGCAAACGTCCAGCCGGCTGCGGGAAAAATTTGATTCCGCAGAGATAAATCGCTGTCGCCAGTCCCGCATACGCGATTGCGCCGACATTGGCGTCTGCGAACTCTGCAGTGGCGCCAACGCCGAACATTGCCGCGAGCGCCACGGTGATTACAAGTGTGGCCGTTTCCCGGCTGTCACAATCAGACCGAAAACGAATCGCAACATACGGAATCACCAGCGTCAAAAGAAACCAGAAGAGCATCGGGTTTTCTGTCGGCGACCACCGCGCAAACAGCCACAGAGCGCAGCCAATTACATACGCAATCGCGCCAAGACTGGTGCGTAACAGATAAACGATCACGATGCTCAATAACAACCATGTGCGCATGAAGTCGGCGAAAGTTCCCTGCACTTGATACGTTTGGCTGATCAGCGAAATAGCTGTGGCTACTGCCGCCACATCGAAAATGGCGGCAGCTTCGCGCCACGGCCGCGATTCATTCCTCCGCATCAACGTGAACACGACCAAAGCTTGCGCGATGAGAAGCGGCAGGAACGCGACTCCTGTGCGGGTGGCGCGGCTTAAGTCATCCCAATTGTGCGCGATAAGCAGAATGATTCCCGCGGCAACTAACGCCGACCCGAGCGCTGCCAATATGACGAACGCGAAGTTGACTCGGGGTTGATCATGCTCGTAGTAGCCGTCAATTGCTCGAGCGTTTTCAGAGCTGATCACGCCGCTGGCTATTAATTCTGGAAGCTGCGATCGCAGCCAGCGAATTGCCCGCCGATTTCTGACGCCTGCCACGCCCCAGATTCAATCAGAATCAGTGTTGATCTGAAAGCAAATTGCGCGCCTAGCTTTTTCGGCTGCCGACAATCACCAGCACGACTCCGCCGACCAGACAGATTCCGCTGGCGACCGGCGGAAAAGTAATCCCGTGAGTCTCTTTGTGAGTGATTTCAAGCGGGCCCAATTGAGCGTCTTTCTTTTGTGTCGTCCAACCCAGACCGCCCCAGGCAAAGCCGACGAGCCCGACAATGATAAGAATAATGCCGACGATGCCGGCTGGTTTCATCGGGTGCGATCTTATAGCGGTCGGCGGCCTGAGATCAACTGGATGATCAGCACCACGATCGCAATTACGAGCAGGATGTGAATGAAGCCGCCGAGCGTGTAAGAGCTGACTAATCCAAGCAGCCAGAGCACCAGCAAGATCACGAATATTGTCCAGAGCATAAGGTCCTTTCGGTTAAGTTATCGTTGTTTCGTCTACAGTGGTCGCCGCCCGCCGACAAGATTAATGATGAGCACGATCACAGCGATGATGAGCAACAAATGGATGAGCGCGCCACCAAAATGGCCGATGAAGCCGAGGAGCCAGAGCACGAGCAGAATTACGAATATTGTCCAGAGCATTGGAGTTCCTTTCGGTTAAGTCATACCTACCTTCGCGCGAGGCAGTTCTGCTGCGCTTATCAAATTATAAAATTTCTGTAACAGCGAACCCATTACCGCCACGACCCGCCGACTAGTTTTTATTAATCTCACCTATGATCTCTCGCAGATTCCACCCGCTCGCTTCGAGCTTTTGGCGTGCGGTCTCGTAATCGCTTTGGGTGAACTCGGCGACGACTCGCACCGCGCGATCGCGCAGCTTCGTGCTGGTGGTATGCAGGTCGATCATCAGATTGCCGCGGACTTTGCCGAGCACGACCATGGCGCCGGTACTGATGATGTTGAGCGCAACCTTCGTGGCGGTTCCAGCTTTCAGGCGTGTCGATCCGGTAAGAATTTCTGGTCCAACTGCGAGAGTAATCGCCAAATCGACGTTTTCTGCAGTCGCGGGCGCTGACCGCAGCTGGCCGGCCTCATGGGCGCCAACCACAGCCGGATTGCACGTGAGCAGAATCGTCCTTACGCCTACCTGCTTCGCGCGCGCAAGAGCGCCGAGTACAAATGGCGTCCTGCCGCTGGCCGAAATTCCGATTACAACATCGGCATCTCTTATTCGGCGCTCATCCACGGCTAATGCGCCAGCAGTTTCGTCGTCTTCCGCGCCTTCCGCGCTGCGATACATCGCAGACACGCCGCCCGCGATTACTCCCTGTACAAGCTCGCGCTGTGCGCCAAAAGTCGGTGGGATTTCGCTCGCATCAAGGACGCCAATGCGTCCGCTGCTCCCGGCGCCGATATAAAACAACCGGCCACCGTTTCGCAGCGATTCAGCTACAATTTCAATCGCTCTCGCCAGCTCGCCAACAGCGGCGCGCAATGCCTCCTGAACGAACTTTTCTTCTTCAACAAAAACTTCGACTAATTCTCGTCCATTCATTTTTTCCAGATTCTCCGAGCGCGGGTTGCGCTGTTCGGTCAGCGCCGCGGCCAGACTGTCGATTTCATTTTGGGACGGATTTGCGTGAAACGTAGCGTGACCGCCGGCTTCTGCCGCGAGCAATGCGGCGCCTAATTCAGGAGCGCGTTCCGCGATTGCCAC
>QHNQ01000123.1 GCA_003218135.1 Verrucomicrobiota bacterium | reverse complement strand
TCCGCTTCTTTTCGTCGAACTCCACGCCAACTTTTTCCGCGCCCAAACCATCCGAGAAAGGACGGCGCCCGACTGACACTAGAACTTTGTCTGCTTCGAATTTTAGTTCCTGGCCGTCTTTGGTCGCAACCACCGTTGCGCGACCATCATCGACTTTCACAGCGCTAACCTTTGCTTCGAGGTGGAACATCATTCCTTGAGCGGTCAGCACGCGCTGTAGCAAATTCGACAGCTCAAGATCGAATCCGAGAGCGATGCGCGGCAGAAATTCCACCATCGTTACTTCAGAACCAAGCCGGTTCCAAACCGAACCCAACTCAAGACCAACTGCGCCAGCGCCAATCACAATGAGCTTCTTTGGCGGTTCAGTGAATTCGAGCGCTTCGGTGCTACTGACGATTGTTTTGCCGTCAAATTTCGCGAACGGCAGTTCCACCGACGCGCTGCCAGTGGCGATGACGATGTTCTTTGTTTCGATCTCCTGCGTCTGACCATCCGCGGATTTAATCGAAACTTTTCCGGGCGCCGTGATCGTGGCAAGGCCCGGAAAAACAGTGACCTTGTTGGTTTTCATCAGCGAGCGGACGCCGCTGTTGAACGTCTTTACGACTTTATCCTTGCGCTCCTGCATTTTCGCAAGATCGACACGCGCGCCGTCGATCACGATGCCATGCTTCGCTGCCTCTTTTTTTACGAACATGAAATGATCGCTCGACGTGAGAAGCGCTTTGCTAGGGATGCAGCCCACGTTCAGACAGGTGCCGCCCAATTCCTTCTCTTTCTCCACAAGGCCTGTTTTCAATCCGAGCTGACCGGAGCGGATGGCGGCAATATAACCTCCCGGTCCGGACCCGATGATTACAACGTCAAATTTTTCCATACGCCTTCTGTGTCATTCTGACCTCGCCACTGTCATTCCGAGCGAAGTCGAGCAATCTCATTATGTTTCTCGGGAGCGATCGGCGAAAGCAATTATCAGAGATGTTTCGCTTCGCTCAACATGACAATCGTAGAAATCAAAAATCCAGCGGCAGCTTTTTCGGGTCCTCGATGCATTCCTTCACTTTGATGAGAAAGGTAACGGCTTCTTTTCCGTCGATCGCGCGATGATCGTAGCTGAGCGCAAGATACATCATCGGACGGACATCCACCTTCCCATCCACGGCTACGGGTCGCGGCATGATTTTGTGCATGCCGAGAATTCCACTTTGCGGAAAATTCAAAATAGGCGTGGCAAAAAGCGATCCATACACTCCGCCGTTTGTGATGGTGAATGTGCCGCCTTGCAGATCTTCGATCTTGAGTTTTCCATCGCGCGCTCTTGCAGCGTAATCGGCAATATCGCGTTCGAGGTCGGCAAAACTTTTCTTGTCCGCATCACGCACGACCGGCACAACCAGTCCGCGTTCGGTGCCGACGGCTACACCGATGTCGTAGAAGTTGTTCTGAATAAAATCGTCGCCTTCGATGCGGCCGTTGACGACCGGCACGGCCTTGAGCGCCTCCACACAAGCCTTAACAAAGAACGACATCAAACCGAGTTTTACGCCGTTCTTTTTGGTGAACTCTTGCTGTTTGCTGCGGCGTAACTCCTGCACGGCGCTCATGTCGCATTCGTTGAATGTTGTGAGAATTGCGGCCGTGTGCTGCGCTATCACTAGTTGCTGCGCGATTTTGCGGCGCAACGGCGACATTTTTTTGCAGACGAAACGGCCGTCGCCGGATAGTTGCACTTCGCGGGTGTCAATCTTTTCCCCGGCCTTGCCACGTTCCTGCACAGCCGCGAGCACGTCCTCTTTTGTCAGGCGTCCTCCCTCGCCTGTGCCACGAATTTTCCCGGTCTCGAGCTTCTCTTCTTCCACGATGCGGCGAACTGCTGGCGAAAGCATTGTAGTCCCGATGTCTCGGGATGACTCCGGCCCGCTGCGGTCGACGGCTGCGGCTACAGGTTCCTTTTTTTCTGTCGGCTTTTTCGATGGCTCAGCTTCTTTCCTTTGCTCCGGCGTTTTCTTTGACGGCGCTTCCTTCTTTTGTTCGGCCGGCTGCTTTGAATCATCAATTGTCGCAACGACTTCGCCGATCTTCACCTCTTGCCCTTCGGGCACTTTCGTTTCGAGGGTGCCGGCTTTTTCGGCGACGATTTCTGTGGAAACCTTGTCGGTCTCGAGCGTGAAGAGCGGTTCGCCTTCGTTGACGAAGTCGCCGGATTTCTTGTGCCAAACAGAGACGACACCGCTGGTAATCGATTCACCTACTGCGGGAATTTTCACTTCAATCGCCATACGCGAGAATTATCCCGCGTCTGCGGGACTAATCGAGCGTCGCGTCCGAGGCGCGTTTCGTCAACAATCAGGCTGGTCGATGCGCGCCTTCGTTTTACTGTCAAATCGCACCGGAAGTTAAATCAGCTATGGCGGGTGGTGAACATGGACAAGAGGACGTGGGGCGCATTTTTGTGCTTGCCGACACGCACAACCGTTTGCCGCAGGCCGTGAGTGAAATGGCTAAAAGCGCCGATGAAATCTGGCACCTGGGTGATGTTTGCACGGAGGTCGTTCTCGATGAGCTTCGCGCAGTCGGGCCGCGACTGACAGTCGTGCGAGGAAATTGCGACAGCAATCCGAATTGGCCGCTCGTGCTCGATCTCGTGCGTGGCGGATTGAAGTTGCGGTTGCAACATGTACCGCCTGATCATTCGCCGGATGATGTCGACGTCGTGCTACATGGACACACGCATGTGCCGCGACACGAGAGACGTGGAAAGGTCTTATTTCTAAATCCAGGTTGCGTGACGCGCGCCAACCAAGGCGCACCTCCAAGCGTAGCATGGCTTGAAATCGAAGATGGAAAATTGAACTGGAGGGTCGTGCCGCTTCGCTGATGCGATTCATCAGCGAATTGCGAGTCGTAACCCTGCTGCTTGCTGGTTAACTCCGCAGCCAAGAACAATTGCCTGGCGCGCTTGCGGTATTTCCGTGCGCGCATGCGGAAGCCGCACCGAAACGGCTGAGTCTGCGTGAAGCACAGGCGGAAGCTCCCGTTGTTGCAAAGCCTGAGCTGCCAGGATGACCTGCCACAGTGCCGCAGCACCGACGCTTTCGCCCAGCGCTGGTTTACCTGTATAAACAAGGACATCCGGAAGAATTTCTTCCAGCGCCGCGTGTTCTGCTTGATCGACAAACGTTCCGTTCGCGCTCGATATCACAAGATCGATTTCGCTGTGTCCGAGATCCCTTAGAATTGCCGTCAAAATCTCCACCGCTTGCGCGCGCTTTGTAAAAAATCCACCAGCATGAGTGCGTTCGACTGTGATCGGTCCCTCTCGTGCGAACAGAATCGCCCCTGCTCCTTCACCTAAAATCATTCCTCGCCTTTGCTTACTGAAGGGCTCAATCGGTGGGGTCGAGCGAAGCAACCGCCATCTTCGGTAGGCATCGCACAAGAGCCAATCGACTTCTTCGGCTCCAACAAGAAGGCAGTAATCGAGCGCTTCATCGACCATCATGTCTTCGGCCATTTTTATTGCGGCCACACCAACCGCTCCGTCGCCAACCAAGGTATAACTCGCGCCGGTAATGCCGAGAATCGCCGCAAGATGACTCGCCGACGCGTTGAAAACGGTTTCTGGAAACAAAAGCGGACTGGCCGACTGTGCGCCGGCCTCAAGGATGTCGCGATAAAAACGTTTTGTGTAAATTACGCCGCCATTTGAGATCGCGAAGATGAGCGCAGTTCGTTCCGCGCTCTGCGAATCCAGCTTTACTCCTGCGTTGTGCAACGCCTCCAAACCCGCTGCCGCAGCAAATCGCGAAATCACACTGGCCCGGCGAAGCCTTGAATGTGCGAACCCTGTCAGAGCAGATTCAGGTACACGGAAGGTCGTGTATCGCCGATCGCTGACCGATTCGGAGATCGTTGTGGCGGATGCTTCATGCCCCTGAAGCAGTCGTTTCCAAACTGAATCAATGCCGCTTCCGAGAGGGGTCACCCACCCCATTCCGGCAATCGCCAGACTCATGCTTCAACTGGTCCACCGTAGTCTTGGCGACGGTGGGACCTGCGCATCAGAATCGAAGCATTCGTACCGCCAAAGCCAAAAGAATTCGAAAGCGCTGTATGTAGAACAGCGGGGCGCGCCTCATTCGCTACAATATTTAAATCCAGATTGTCGTCTAAAGTCGCAAAATTGATATTGGGAGGAAGCAACTGATGCTGGAGCGCCAGCAAACAAAAAATCGCTTCGATTGCGCCAGCGGCGCCCAGTGAATGCCCCATCATGCCTTTGGTCGAACTCACCGGCACGCCATTGAACAATGAGCTGATTGCCTTGCCTTCGGCTGCATCATTAAAAGTGGTGGCTGTTCCGTGCGCGTTGATGTAATCGACGTCACGCGCCGAAATTTCCGCGCTGTGGAGCGCTCGCTCCATCGCCTGTTGCGGTCCGATGCCCGAAGGATCCGGCTGTGTGATGTGAAAATTATCGGTGGAAATGCCGTAGCCGATAATTTCTGCAAGGACTGGCGCACCTCGCTGTTGAGCGAGGTCGAGATTTTCCAATGCCAGAAGCGCAGCGCCTTCTCCCAGCACCATCCCTGTACGATTACGGTCGAACGGCCGGCATTTATCTGGCGTGGACGCTTGCAGCGAATCGAAGCCGACAAAGACCATTTCCGATAGTGCGTCATAGCCTCCGGCCAGCACTCGCTTGTAGCGACCCGACCGGACACATTCGAACGCGTGACCAATGGCATTCGTGCCAGAAGCGCAAGCGTTCGCAATCACCTGGCACGGCGAAGAAATCCCAAAAGCCTCTTGAGCATCGATCACGGGCTTTTGCGCCGGATAATTTGCGATCCACGTGGGCGCGTGCCTCAGCTTCCCAGCTTGATGCACTGAGCGGTAGTAATCTTCACCGTATGACATGCCGCCACTCGTTGTCCCGATTACCGTCAGCTCCGGTTTGAATTGGGGTTGTTGCGTTAGGAGTTCGTTTAGCGCTTGAATCATCATGTGCGAGGCACGATGCAGCCGCCGACGGGAACGCGGCGCGTCGTTCCGACCCGCGAGCAGTCGCTCATCGGGGATTTGACCAGCGGTTTTGCACCGGCATTGCTCGACCGAAAAACGCCTTACCGGGCTCACGCAATCTCGCGAGTTGCGCAGCGAATCAAGCGTTTCCGTCAGGCCAAATCCCAGAGGGCTGACAACGCCTGCAGCCACAACTGCCACGCGCGCAGTGACCTTTTTGCCGTTAACCCTGTTTGATTGAGCCATGGTTTAAGCAGAATAATTGCTCCAAGATTTCCTATTGCTTTCTTACGATAAGCATCTTACAAATGAGCCCAAACGGAAACCAAAGCCCGGCAGTTGGTGGATTGTCAGTTGAGTTTATTCAGCGGCGATTTGAAATCCGATAAGCGGGAACAGTGACCTGGCTGCGTTTCCAGAATAAACTCAATGGGAACTAAACTATACGTAGGCAATCTTCCGTTCAGCACGACAGAGAACGAGCTGCAAGAACTTTTCTCACAGGCTGGCGCTGTGCAGGAAGTCACTCTCATGCAGGACAGATTCACGGGCAAGTCGCGCGGCTTCGCTTTCGTCACGATGGGTTCGGACGAGGACGCTCAAAACGCCATTTCGAAACTCAATGGCCAGGCAATGGAAGGCCGGCCGCTGACAGTAAATGAAGCTCGCCCCCGAGAAGCGCGACCGCCCGGTGGTGGCGGACGTGGGTACGGCGGCGGCGGCGGCGGCGGCTATGGTCGCCGAGATCGCGGCCAGCGCAGAGATCAGTAAGATCGCCAGCATCCATTTCCGCAGGCGGAAGAGAATTTGGGCAGGGCTGGATTCGAACCAGCGAAGGCGTAAAGCCAGCAGATTTACAGTCTGCCCCGTTTGGCCACTTCGGTACCTACCCTTGCTGTGAATGGAACACAGGCATTCTGCGTCCGCGGGTGAATCGCAACTGTCGATCTTTATTCAAAAAATTCAACGATCGCATTTACGACGTATTGCTGCGCTTCGCGCGAAATCTCCGGATAAATCGGCAGCGCCAGCGTCTCGCGCGCGGCGCGCTCCGTCTCAGGAAAATCGCCATTTTTGTAACCAAGATAAGCAAAGCACTTCTGCTCATGTAATCCGAGCGGATAATAGATTGCCGTCTCGATCTGCCGCTTAACAAGATGCTCGTGCAATGCATCGCGCTTCGGTGTGCGGACAACGTATTGATGGTAAACGTGGTGATTGGTCAGGCCGCAATCGCGATACGGTTCGGCGGGTAGAGTGATTCTGTCGGTCAATCCCGCGCGAGTGAATTCCGCGCGATAGAAATCCGCGGCTGCTCTGCGTGCGGCGGCCCAGCTTTCCAAAAATGGGAGCTTAACGCCGAGAATTGCAGCCTGCATTTCATCGAGGCGAAAATTGCCTCCGACAACATGGTGAAAATAGCGCGGCTCCATTCCGTGATTTCTCAAAATCCGCAACTTGCTCGCCAGCGTCTCATCCTGACAAACGATCATGCCCGCATCACCAGCCGCTCCCAGATTCTTTGAAGGATAAAAGCTGAAGAACCCAACTTCGCCGATCGTTCCGGCTTTGGCGGCTCGGTCACCGAATGGAAATTCTGCGCCAATCGCCTGCGCCGCATCTTCGATTAGATAAAGCTGGAAGCGTTCCGAAATTTCACGAAGCGCGTCCATCTGGCAACACGAGCCAAACAAGTGAGCGGGAATAATAGCGCGGATTTTCTCTCCGGTTTTTATTCTCCTCGCGCCATCCGAATCCAGTTCACAATTCTTCTCCAGCCACTCCTGGATCGCAGATGGAGCAATGTTGTACGTTCGGGGATCAATATCGGCGAAAACTGATCTCGCGCCGACGCGCGCGACGCATCCGGCAGTGGAAAAAAAAGTGTAGGGCGTCGTCATAACGGCATCGCCCCGGCCGATGCCCAGCCCCATCAAGATGGCCAGCAACGCATCTGTTCCGGATGAAACACCTATCGCGTGCGGCACATCGCAATACCGGCAGATTGCGCTTTCGAACTCCTGCACTTTTGATCCAAGGATGAAACGATGGCTGTCGAGGACGTCGTCAATCGCCTCACGAATTTGTTTACTCAGAACACGATATTGTTGGCCGAGATCAAGCAACGGCACGCGCATGGCCAAGTAGCTTGGCAGCTTCAGCATTGCGTTCAAGAGCTTGTGTGCCCTCCGCTATTGATCGCCTGATTCGCAGCGGCTAATCTTTTGCATGGCGCTTCTGCGCGCGCTTTTTTGGTTCGCTCTCTTCATCGTCTTCACTTTTGGCTTTGTCGTGCTGTTCGAGTACGGACCGCGCGATTTCGCCACTGGCGTTCACAAGGAGTATGCCCGCGTGAAGTCTTTCGTGGAAAAGCAAACGGAAAAAATTAAACCGAAGAAGAATCGCTGACCCGTGTTCCGATTATTGCAAGCGTCTCGATTGGCAGAGCAGCAAGGAAATCTTTTGCATTCTCGATCTGCAAAAGTGGCCGGGCCAGATGTGCCGCGAGAAAACTGGTATCCGGTGTGGGAGCAATCGCCGCTTGTGCGGCGATTTCGCATTCGAGCAATCGCTCGATAACGTGCGAAACTTTTTCGCTGAGATTACGGTTATCTGTGAATTGAACGGTGCAAATCCCAGGTGCGGTTGCTTCTACAAACGGACTAAAGCTAAACGCATAATAAAGTAAGATTTCTTGGATCGATTTTTCCTGGGTGTATGCGCGGGCCTTGATCGCCACCGACAAACATCGCGCCAGAGCCTGACTCGGTGTCATTCCTTTTCGAATTCCGGCGTTTTGCGCGGGCTCGTTCAGTTGAATGATCATCGGTTTTCTCTGCTGTTCTTCGATCAATCCAACTGGTTTTGCGCGAAGTTCCGGCTGATGTCGGGTAGCGGCCTGCAAATAGAAATTCGGCAAATAGATCGTGGCAAACATAATCAGGTGGACTCCAGTCACTGACTGCCAACCTCCGCTCGGACATATGATCGCTGAACACGAAAGCGTAATTCTGCCATCGCACTTTCGTCTTCGAGGCTGTCGAGGTTCCACGAATTTTCGAGAACGAGTTTCAATTGCGCGCTGGCGACCATTGCATAGCGGGTGAGCACCAGGCATGCCGCAGGGGCTAATTCGACCAGGCGTTGCAAACGATACCAGTTCGTTTGAGGAATTTTGCGCAATTCTTCCGGCGCGTTCAGCACCAGATCCAGAATCACCAGCGGGAAATTGCCATCCCGCAATAGCAGATCACCCGCTTTGATCACTTCAGATGCTTTGCTACAACGGACCCAAAGCAGATGTCGCAGCGAGGCATTATCCAATCCACAGGGATCGAATGAATCGCGCCCATCAATCAGCGCGAGAAAATGTTTATCACGATGTGCTGCATGGACCAGGGTGTGAATGAGCGATGCGCTTCCCGCGCTTGTTCGCGGGCAGATCAATTCGGTGATCGCGCCTCGCGGCAATCCGCCATTGGTGGATTCATCAAAAAAAAATAAACCAGTGACTAAATGCGTTGCCGCTGTCCCAGGCGCATGAGGAAAACGCTCCACCAACAGTTTGCGAAGGTCGATAATCTTGCCAGTCGCAGCCATTTGAAAGAAAACATTGCATATTAAGTGAAATGTTCAAATGAACATAATCACTAGGCATCCTGAGCGCAGCGAAGCGGAGTCGAAGGAGCCCGTTACTTATCTCTCGCTATTGCTACGGGATTCCTCCACTTCGCTCGGAATGACGGAACCCGTTCACTGCCTTTTTCGGCGCTCTTGTTTGCGGATCAGCGATACCATCACGCCCTGAATCTTGAGCTCGCGCGCGGGGACCAGATCTGGATAGCGCGGGTTTTCGGCTTTGAGATACGGGCGGCCATGCTCGACAACATAACGTTTCAACGACGTTTCGCCGTCGATCAACGCCGCAACGATATCGCCGTTGTGCACCTCCTTGGTGTCTTCCAAAATCACAATGTCACCATCAAGAATGTGAGCGCCGATCATGGAGTCGCCGCGGACGCGCAAGGCAAACGTGCCGCGATTTTTTACCACATTTGCCGAGCGCATATCGAGCGAGACGTGACCTTCAACTGTTTGCTCGGTTAACGCCGACATGCCGGCCGGGATTTGCCCGTAGATTGGAATGTCGGTAATCCTGACCTTCATGGCTGGAGTGATTAGTGCCCTGGCTTTCCGCGCATGCCGATTGAGAAACCCTTTGCGTTCCAGTGTGGCGATGTATTGCATCACCGATGTCTGACTGGCGAACCCGAAATGATTTTGGATTTCGCGCGTGCTCGGGGTGATTCCGGTGTCGCGCTGCTCGCGCTGAATAAAATCAAGAACGCTTCTTTGCCGCTCAGTCAGCATGTCAGTATGTTCGTTCAATACTCAGTATGAATCAAGTTCAGATGAACATTAATCGCTTCTTTGATTCCCGGCGAGTCGAAGAACCCACGGAACGGCCTTTCAATACGCGATCCTTCGACTTAGCTACGCTCCGCTCAGGATGATAGAAAATTAGCTACAGCCGCACCAGATCGACCAGAAACTGACACCAAAGATAGATCATCCCGCGCCAGGAATATTTCACGTCTCCTGTGGCGGTTTGTTTAAGGACGCCTTTGTGAATGTTGTGCGCGATTTGGTCGCGCAGATCCTTCTCCATTTCAGATTCGATTCGCTCTTCGTCGAGCGGGTCAATTTGAGCGGGATCAACGCCGTTCCGCCGGAGAAACTCGCGATGACTTTGATAAAGCTGCCAAAACGATCGATCTGCCCGCTGTCGATTGATGCGGAACAGAGGCGTGAGTTTCAAGCCGTAGGAGAGCGGATAATTCCACGTTGTCCAAGCCGTGCCATCTCTGGCTCGCGACGAAATGCGCAGATAATAAAACGAAAAATCATGCTGCTCATTGAGGCAGATGGCGGCCTGCGCTCGATCTTCTTCCCTGTAAAACAACCGGAAAAATTGCCGGTAATCTTCCCAATCCCATCCGGCGTCGCCTACGTGCACGAAGCCTTCGTCCTCGATTTCTCGCGTAATGTCACTCAATGCTGGGAAAGTGTCCGAAGAGGGCGGACTTTTTGGCCGAAGCTGTTTTTCCTTTGGAAGCCGGAGCGCACGAATCCGGGTGAGAATTTCAAGCCATGGAAGAAACAGCCAGCCCACCGCGGCGGCCAAACCCCAGATCCAGCTGCCACTAATGAAATAAACCGCGAGGTAAGTGGCGACCAGAATGCCAAGCGCGCCCGCTTTTTGTAAATACGAATTTTGAAAACTGCGCAGGCCGATGCTGAGCACGCCCACGCCGAGTGTAAGAAAGACGCCAAAAAGCATCACGGATTGATCTGGTGCTCGTTAAGAAATTTCTCGAGTTGATCCGTATCGAAATTGGCCAGGACCTTGTTGCCGGCTACAAATGTGGGGACGTAGGTTTGTGCGGAAAGCTTCTTCATATCCTCGTACGCTTCGCGATCTTGACCAACGTCAATCTCCTCGAAGCGATATCCCTTTTCGCTGAGATAATCCTTCGCATCAATACACCACGAGCACCATTCGCGACTGTAAAGCTTTAATTCCATCGGCAGAGCGGAATTAAGCGAGTGGCGACTGTGCAGTCAACTGACACGCCTGCACACGCGCCGTGGCTTTCAATATGATTTGGCCCAAACGACCCGACGCTGGCTCGGTTCACCTGTGAAAATGCATTTCCCCGGCTCCGGGGAATCATCAAGGGGAATGACGCGAATGGTCACTTTGAGGTCGTTCTTGATTCGTTCTTCGATTTCACGTGACCCGTTCCAGTGCGCGAGCGCAAAGCCGCCGTGGAGTTCCGGCTTCTCTGGATTTTTCGACGTGAAGAAACCATAGAAATCCTCCTTCGAATCGATCACGCGCGTGTTCTCGTCACGAAACTTTTTCGCTCGCGCGTAGAGAGTATCCTGAACCGACCTGAGAATTTCCGGCGCACGCGCAACGAATTCTTCCATCGGCATCGACTCTTTCGACTTAACTGCTTGATCACGCCGGCTGATTTCGACGGCATTTTTCTCAAGATCGCGCGGGCCGATCTCGACGCGCAATGGCACTCCTTTCTTAATCCATTCCCAATTCTTGACGCCGCCCCCGACATCGCGGCGATCGACAAGCACTTCGACAGGAAAATCGGCATAGCGACTGTCGCGTAAGCCCATTGCAAGCTTGTCGCAGGCCTCGAGAACCGCAGCGCGAGTTTCCTCCTTCGCTGTGATTGGAAGAATCACGATCTGCGTCGGCGCAATTCGCGGCGGCAGAACGAGTCCGTCGTCGTCGCCATGCATCATGACGAGCGTTCCAACCAGCCGAGTGGTCATTCCCCAGCTAGTCGTCCAGCCAAATTCCTGTTTCCCCTCGCGGTTTTGAAATTGAATTCCGCTGGCGCGCGCGAAGTTTTGGCCGAGGAAATGCGACGTTCCGGCCTGGATCGCCTTTCGGTCCTGCACCATTGCTTCAAGCGTCAGTGTTTCCACGGCGCCCGGAAACTTTTCGCTTTCGGATTTCGCGCCGGTGAAAACCGGAATCGCAAGATGGTCGCGGACAAATCTTTCATACAAATCCAAAATCAATCTCGTTTCACCGCGTGCCTCGCTTTCGGTTTCGTGAACGGTGTGACCTTCCTGCCAGAGAAATTCAGTTGTGCGCAAAAACAGCCGCGGCCGCATTTCCCAGCGAACGACGTTCGCCCATTGATTTATGAGAATTGGCAGGTCGCGGTAGGATTGCACCCACTTCGCGTAACTGGCGCCGATGATCGTTTCTGAAGTTGGCCTTACTACAAGTGGTTCGCTCAACGGGCTGCCCGGTTTCAATTTTCCATCGGCATCCGCTTCCAGGCGCGTGTGCGTGACCACGGCGCATTCCTTGGCGAAGCCTTCGACGTGCTCGGCTTCCCTGGCGAAGTAGCTCAGCGGAATGAACAGTGGGAAGTACGCATTACGATGCCCAGTGGCGCGAAACATCCCGTCGAGTTGGCGCTGCATGTTTTCCCAAATGCCGTAGCCCCACGGGCGAATCACCATGCAACCGCGTACATCCGAAGGCTCGGCCAATTCCGCAGCGCGAATGACCTGCTGATACCATTCCGGAAAATCTTCGTCTCGGCGTGGCGTGATCGCTGTTTTTAAAGTTGAGTGGGACATTTCTGTGATGCGACATATGTGTCGCATATGACTCATGTGTCGCAAGCGCGCTCACAGGTTGACACGCCTCTGCGCCGCCCGTAGCTTCCGTGCTCTTTTTCCGATGACAACATTTTCTGCCAAAGCAAGCGAAATCTCGCGCAAGTGGTGGGTAATCGACGCATCCGACCAGGTGCTCGGCATGGTAGCGGTCAAAGCTGCTAATCTCTTGCGTGGCAAAGAGAAAACCGTTTTCACGCCGCATGTGGATACGGGCGATTTTGTGATCGTCATCAACGCAGAAAAAGTGCGACTTACCGGGAAGAAGGAAGAACAAAAAAGTTACATGAGTTTTTCGGGCTACGTCGGTGGGCACAAATCTGAAAATGTCCGGGCGCGCCGCGCTCGACATCCCGAACTGCTAGTCGAGCGGGCCGTGCGCGGAATGATTCCGCATAATCGGCTTGGGCGGCGTATTTATCGCAAGTTGAAAGTCTATCGCGGCAATTCTCATCCACACGCTGCGCAGCAGCCTGAAACTGTGAAACTCACCGCGAGGAAGTCATAATCCCATGCCACAAACCGAAGAATTCGCCGCCACAGGCCGCCGCAAGACTTCAGTCGCCCGCATTCGCATGACGCCGGGCAGCGGAAAAATTGATATCAATGGCCGCAGCTTCGAAGATTATTTTCCAACCGTGCCATTGCAAAACGTAGTGCTCCAGCCGCTTCAAACAGCGAAGGCCGTCAACGCTTATGATTTGTGGATTAACGCCAGCGGCGGCGGCGCCATCGGGCAGGCTGGTGCCGCGCAGCTCGCTATCGCGCGTGCGCTTCTTCAGGTCGATGCCAATCTGCGAGGGCCGCTCAAGGCCGAGGGTCTGCTTCGCCGCGACCCACGGATGAAAGAGCGAAAAAAATCCGGACAACCCGGCGCGCGGAAGCGTTTCCAGTTCTCGAAACGCTAGGGCAAGTTAAAAACGCAGCGCCTGTAGCCACGGCCCTGCGGGCCGTCTCGGGTACTATAAGCGGCAACCGCAGCGAGAGACCGGCCACAGGCCAGTGGCTACAGCATCCATGAACTCGGCTACGGCTTTTTTGGCTGTGGCGGAGCTTGCGGGGCCGGTGGCGGAGCTTGCGGAGCCGGCGGAGGAGCTGGAGGAGCTGCGATCATGGGCGGTATCGTTGCGGCTGGTGTCAGCCCCGGCGCCGATGAGCTACTCGGTTTGAGTAAGCGCAATTGCTGCATTGCCTCACCGGCCCAAACGCTGGTTCCGTATTGCGTCATGATGTTTTCGCAAATGCGGCGCGCGTCATCGTTCCGATTTTTTGCCTTCAGAATGTACACCTGTGACAGCAAAGCCACAGGGGCATTAAAACCGTTTGGGTTGGCGGATGCGACCTGTTGATACATTGCCAACGCTTCATCTGTTTTTCCCATCGATTCCAGATTACCCGCCATCGCCATTCGCGCCGTGCTCACAAGGTCGTGTTGCGGGAATTTGGCGACAAAGGTTTGAAGCGTCGTGTTTGCCTCCGCGAATTTCTTTTCCTTTCGTTGGGCCTCTGCGAGCAAAATGTAAGCGTCGGCCGCGGCGGCGGTGTTCGGGTAGCCATCGATCACTTGTTGGTACTCCTGCGCGGTTTTCGCGATAGCTAACAAGGCTGATGCAGCTGCGACGCGTCGATCGGTATAGAAACGATAGCCGGCAAAAGCGATCACGCCGAGCAGGAGGATAAGTAGCGCCGCGGCGATTTCTTTCTTGAAGCGCTCCCAGAACACGCGCGTTTCGAGCGCGACGTCACGGGAAGGAGGCGTAGCTGTCGGCATAAAGTGTCGTGCGCTGGGTCGGTTCTAACCTCGCGAGCGGTCGTCTTATGCCACGCGAAGCTTTGTCGCGCAAGCGACGGGCTGGCATCTACGCGCGACAAAGAATCTTCCGGCGATACAATCTTATCTATGAATGCACTTTGGAACTCTTTTGAAACCTTGCTTGGCTTGGGCGTAGAACCGAAGGATTTAACATTTGTTCAAATCTCGCTGCGCGGGATCATTGTCTTTCTTGTCACATTGGCCACCGTGCGGCTTGGACACAAACGCTCACTGTCGCGCAAGACTCCATTCGACGCCGTCCTTCTAGTGATCCTTGCCGCAGTGCTTTCGCGCGCCATAAACGGTTCGGCAGCGTTTTTCGCCACACTCGGCGGAGGTGTGGTTTTAGTCGTGGTCCACCGCCTGTTCGCATTTCTGACATTCTATTCCCATGGATTTGGGATCTTGGTGAAAGGCAAGCCCGATGTCATTGTGCACGATGGACAGTGCGATCTGGCCACCATGCGACGCAATCATGTCTCAATGCACGACCTGGACGAGGACATGCGTCTTAGCGCACACCTCGACGACCTTTCGAAGATTCGACTCGCCCGCGTCGAACGAAGCGGCGACATCAGCTTCATCAAGAAATAAATTTGACCCGCATCGCTCATACACCTATGAAACCTGCGGGACTTATGAGACGGACCAAAAAGCGCTGGATCAAACCGATGCTGAAAACTGTGCCGATCTTTTTCGAGTGCACGTGTTACGCAGGCGCGATTTAATCCAATAGCATAGCTACTGCGAAAACTTCGGGTTGATTCGCATCCACATTCTCGGCAGCGCAGCCGGCGGCGGTTTGCCGCAATGGAACTGTGCCTGTGCGAATTGCGCCGCTGCGCGCGCGGGCAAAATTGCTCCGCAGACGCAATCCAGCATCGCGATCAGTAGTGAGTCGGAAGACAAGCGACAGTGGTTCTTGATCAACGCGTCGCCTGATCTGCCGCGCCAGATCGAAAACATGCCGGAGTTGCAGCCGCACCGGGACTCGCCCCGCAACACTCCGATTAGAGCCGTTTTTTTGACTAACGCCGACATCGATCACGCGCTGGGCTTATTCCTCTTGCGACAAGACGAAGCGCCGCTCGTCGTTTATGCAGCCGATCAAACGCGAACCGCGCTCGCGTGGATCGACGGAGTCCTCGCACGGTTCCGCAGGATTGAATGGCGAAAGATCAGTGCTGACTTTCAATCCTTAAGTGGCAGCCTCGGCTTTCGAGCCATTCAATTGCCCGGGAGTGTTGCGTATCAATTTCGTGATGACTCCTCAGGAGCAACCGCGCTGTTTGCGCCGATTGTCGGCGAATTAACCGAGCAATTGCGGAATGCCGTTGACGCATCCGCCGTTATTCTGTTCGACGGAACATTCTGGACCGATGGCGAACTGGCAACAGTGCGACCGGGAGCCCGCACTTCTCGAGAGATGAATCATTTGCCCATCAGCGACGGCAGTCTCGATTTCTTGCGCCAATCGCCGGCGCGCCGGAAGATCTTTACTCACATGAACAATACGAACCCGATTCTGAGGCCTGGCAGTCGAGAACGTGCACAAGTCGAACAGGCTGGAATCGCGATCGCGCGTGACGGATTGGAAATCGTCTTATGATCACTGACCTTTGGGACCAGGAAACGTTCGTCGCCAATCTGCGTGCGGTCGGCGTACGTGCCTATCACGACAAACATCCCTTTCACCTCGCCATGAATGAAGGCCGGCTCTCACCGGAATCGCTGCGCGGTTGGGTGGCAAATCGCTTCTACTATCAGCGAAACATCCCGATCAAAGACGCGGCCATCCTCTCCAACTGCCCGGTCCGCGAAGTGCGCCGAGTCTGGATTCATCGGATTCTCGATCACGACGGAACGCCAACAAGGACAGGCGGTCTCCAGTCCGCCCAACCCGGGGAAGTTTCGGCGGCTGAGAAGCTGCCGCTCCTTGAGGAAGGCGGCATCGAAGCGTGGCTTCGACTCGGCGAAGCGTGCGGGCTATCGCGCGACGAGCTGCTGCAGAATCGGCATTTGCTCCCGGGCGTTTGTTTTGCGGTCGATGCGTACGTGAATTTCGCGCGCACTCAGCCATGGCCGATCGCTATCGCTTCCTCACTCACCGAGCTGTTTGCGCCCGATCTGATGGCAACGCGACTCGCTGCGTTCGAAAAATTTTATTCATGGATCGATCCGCGCGGCCTTGATTATTTCCGCCGGCGCACGACTCAGGCCCGGCAAGATTCTGAACAGGCGCTCGCGATTACCGTGGAATACTGCAACACGCCCGAGCTCCAGCGCGATGCAGTCTGCGCGCTGGAGTTTAAGTGCGATGTGCTCTGGTCAATGCTCGATGCGATTCATCATGCTTATGGCAGCCAACCCAATCTCTGACGCTACCCAGCCGCGAATTGCTAAAGGCGTTCGGCTACAACTGGACCCCGCGACTGGCAAAACCGTTTTGCTTTTTCCTGAAGGCATCGTCGAATTGAACGAAACCGCGCAGGAAATTCTTTCCCGCTGCGACGGGCGAACATTGAGTGAGATCGTGCGCGACTTGGCCGAAGAATATGACGCTGATGTTGCCGCCCTTGCCGCCGATGTGCGCGAAACGCTCGCCGATCTTAACGAACGCAAGCTGATCGAGCTCACATGACCGCACCGCGACCATACGCACTGCTTGCAGAGGTCACATATCGCTGTCCACTGCACTGCCCCTATTGTTCGAATCCTGTTGCACTTCCTGTAGCCGCTTTGTTAGGCGAAGCACCACGCCGCCCACAGGGCGGCGGCTACAGCAATGGCGAGCTCACGACTGATGAATGGAAACGCGTAATTCGCGAAGCCGCTGCGCTCGGCGTGTTGCAGATTGGTTTTTCCGGAGGCGAACCGCTTGCCCGTCGTGATCTCACCGAGCTTGTTCACGCCGCGCGCGAAGCGAACCTTTACACCAACCTTATCACGAGCGGCATCGGTCTTGATGACGATCGCGTGCGCGACCTGCGCGATGCGGGTCTCGATTCCGTCCAGCTAAGTTTTCAATCGGACCAGCCCGACTTATCCGACGAAATCGCTGGTGCCCACGCGCATCGGCGGAAGCTGGATGTCGCTTCCAAAATTCGCGCGGCAGAAATTTCGCTAAGCCTGAATTTTGTCATTCACCGGCGCAACATCGATCGGCTGCCGCAAATGATTGAGCTGGCTGAATCGCTCGGCGCCGAAAGGGTCGAGCTGGCAAATGTGCAGTTCTACGGATGGGCGTTTCTCAATCGCGCGGCGTTACTCCCAACGCGCGAACAAGTCACTCGTGCGCGAGCAATCGCAATCGCAGCAAAAGCTCGGCCTCCTCGGAGCATGGAGATCTTCTATGTGCTCCCGGATTATTATGAGTCGCGGCCCAAACCGTGTCTCAACGGGTGGGGTCAGCGTTATCTCACTGTCAATCCAATCGGCGACGTGCTCCCCTGCCCGACTGCTTCTTCTGCCATTCCCGATTTGCATTTTGAAAATGTTCGGGCTCGCAACCTGGATTGGATTTGGCGCGAATCGGAAAGTTTTACACGCTTTCGCGGAACGGATTGGATGCCGGAGCCGTGCCGGAGTTGTCCGCAACGAGAAATCGATTTCGGCGGTTGCCGTTGTCAGGCCGCGTTGCTGACAGGGAACGCGACAAACACCGATCCGGTCTGCGAATTCTCCCCGAATCGCGCGATCGTAGATGCCATCTTGCGTGACATCAATTCAAACGACGCTGCGCGCGATTGGACATATCGCGTTAATCCGAAAGAGCTGGCTGTTTCGTCCTAGGCCGGTCGCGGTGCTGGCGTAGGACGTGGCCTCGGTGTTGCGTTAGGCCGTGCAGTGGGCGTGGGTCTAGCTGTAGACGTGGCAGTCGCTGTCGGCGTGACGCTGGGTGTTATCGTAGGCGTCGCTGTGGCCGTAGCCGTTGGTGTCGGAGAGACTGTGACTGTAGGCGTGGCTGTCGCCGTAGCAGTCGCAGTTGGCGTTGCACTCGCAGAAGCCGTCGGCGTAGGCGTGCACCCAGCAAAAAAGTGGCACCAGGTGATGTTAACCGTGTCAACGCGCCAGCCCTCATTGACGCCAGTGTTGTCGCTGGCCATCCGCCAGCGAAGTCTGCCGAGCGTCTGAATCGCCGGGAGGTTCACCACGGTCGTGATGAAGCCTTCCGAGTTGCCGCTCCAAGCCTGACGGCCAGCAATTGGACTACCCCGATCCGTGCTGATTGTGCGGTTGTAACCGCCCATCACGAAGCTACCGCCAGCTGCAAGAATGTCTTGGAATGTGTTTCCGCCGTCAGTGCTGAGCTCCAGCACCCCGCCGTCGAAACCCAGGTTAGGATTTGGATCGGAGGCTTCAAGATTGAAGTTCTGTCGGAAGGTCAAACGTGGGAGCATCCCTTCGAAAAAAGTGAACTGCAGCGAGTCCAGCCGTTTGTCGCTCACTACGCTTGGATCATCAATAAACGCAGCATTCGGAGGTGTGTCGGCAGGCGGGCTCGGCAGTCCGGAATTCGATGTGACCCACAGCGGCGGCGGACCTTGTGCGTTTGTCGCGACCCAGTTCGGAGGCAACGCCGGCGGCGTCACGCCATCGAAGTTCTCGGTCAATGTCTCTCGAACCCCGCAGAACGGGCATGGCGGAGTCGGCGACGGGCTAGCAGCGGCAAGAATATCGACTCGGCCCCAGCCGGAAACATTGTTCGGAGGGCCCGGCGTTCCACACTGCTTGTATGCAAGGAAATGAGCCGCCTCATTCAGGGCTGTTCGACTCCCAGAAATATTGTGACGCAACTGTGGTTGGGCGCACCACAGCAATGCCATGGCGCCAGCGATGTGCGGAGTGGCCATGGATGTGCCGCTAAGAATCGCATAGTCACTGTCGGAGCCGTCGTAGCTTGAGCGAATGGTCGTGCCCGGAGCCGTTATGTCGGGCTTTATTCGGTTGCTCCCATCGATGATCACCGGACCGCGACTGCTAAAGCTAGCGACGTTGTCGGTGCCGGTGTTCAACGCGCCAACACTGTAAGCCGCAGCATAAATGGCCGGCGGATCTTGCACCGTTGAACAGGCTGGGCCCTGGCTTCCGGCGTTCACCACCATCATGATTCCAGCAGCGGCTTGAGCTTCGACAGCAGCTTGCAAGGTAGCGACTGAACAACCTTCCGACGGCGGGCAGGTCCACGAATTATTCGTAATGTCCGGGGCCCTGAGCGGGTCGCCCTGCCCACCGCCGATCGGATAAGGCGCAAGAAACCATTCCATGCACTCGAGGTATCTGGCCGGTGTGCCGTTGCCCTGGTCCATGTTACGGCAACCTATCCACCTCGCGCCGGGCGCCATCCCGATCTGGTTGCCCATGCCGTCGTCTCCGATTGCTGTCCCTATGGTATGACTGCCATGCCCATTGTCGTCGCAGGGGAAAGGCGAATCGTTCCCGCACGGGTTGCCTACGCTGTCATGGATGGAATCGTGCCAATTGTAATTGTGATCGGCGTTCTGTCCGTCCCAGCCGCGGTAGTGCGGCTTGAGCGCGTTATGGGTCCAGCGTTGACCAGTGTCCGCCCCGGCCACCGTAATTCCCTGACCTCTAAACCCCAGCGCCCACACATCAGGCGCGTGAGTGTAAATGATGCCCGGTTCAATCGTCTCCGGCCTCTGCGGTTGCGACGGCGCCTCGACGGTGGCGTCGGGCTGAGGAAGAGGATTTTGAATGTGCGGATT
>QHNQ01000122.1 GCA_003218135.1 Verrucomicrobiota bacterium | reverse complement strand
GCCGGACTGGCGCACATGCGGGATCTCGATGAGCTCGAACGCCGCTTCGTGCAGCCCCCGCTTAAACGTCTTGTAGCGCTCAAAATCGCAGTAGGCTTTCTTGACCACGATTTGGCCCTTCAACAGCAGACGCTCGAGCACCTTGCGGATGTCGAATGCGGGAAAGTCCGCCTCATGCGCGCCCAGCGCGATGTTTTCCAGGTCGAGGAACACAGCCATCGTGGCGTCAGAATCTTGCACACTCATTAGGGTATGATGTTAGCGACATCGCGTTCGCGAGACAGCGAAAATTGAGCCAGCAACTTCCATGGCAATTGTTTCGGGCAGAGAGAAACCACTCGCCAGCGATGGGCGCGCTGGCCATCTTCGCTCCCGCTCGTCGACTCCTCCGCTACGCGCTCGATCTCATGCATCGTAAGCCGCTTACGATAGACAAAAGGTAATTGTTATTGAAAGGGGTTGAGCGCAGGAGAAGATCGCAGCTGCCGGGTCGCTCATCCCATTAGCTCCATTGAAACTCGCTCGTTGCCCGCACTCGCTCGCTGCTTCCCTCGCAGCTTTACCTTCTGTGTCGCTGATCCCATCAGCTCCGTTCGACGAGGCGTGTGCAAGAAACGGTCTAATCCTAACAAGATGTTGCGCGCGCGAGCACGTTAAGAGAGCGATCTTCATAGCACTATGAAAGAACTAATTAACATAATCGTCCAGAAAACTGGAATCAGTCAGGAAAACGCGCAGAAGGCTGTGCAAGTGACGCTTGGTTTCTTGAAAACCAAATTGCCGGCACCATTAGCGGGGCAGTTGGATTCATTCCTTAGTGCGGGAACCAGCAGCGGCGTGAATCCGGTAGCGGTCGGCGCCAAAGCCTAAGTTAAATCGGGAAAAATATCGGACCCGATCCACACAGCGTGGGTCGGGTCAGGTAAGGGAAGCGAATTGAGGGGCGACGTTACATCATGATTTCGAAAATTATTAGCCGCGCAGCATGTCTGAGAAAACTCGATTCCAATCCCAACTCCTTCTCTAATTGTCCAGACTTGCACGGTGGTGTTCCGGGCTTGCCAGGAGTTAATCGTCCAAAAGGAAAGGCTTGCATCGCTCGGTTAGGCTTCGGTCCAATACGTGCACGTCAACAACCCGATTCCGAAAGTTTCGGGGAACCGAATTTCGCGCTTTAGGGCGGGATTCGCGCTTTGAATCCAGCTTTGTGAACAGCGACCCTAGACTTTTGAGCAAGAAATTTTTCTCACCCCTCTTGTATAATGGAGCCCGCCTTTGCGCAGAGCGGGTATGCCCACCCAGGGGGTGTCGTTGATTTCACTGCAAGCGTCAACCCCGTACTCAAACCGACGTCGGACCCTAAGCCTATGGAGCAGATAAAAGTTAACTACTTCGGAGGCGCCAATTTCGAAGCCCGCACAGTCAAGGACATCATCGAGCCTGCGAAGAGCATTTCTAATAAGGTTTCTGTAAGGACGGCTTTAGACCAAATGCAGGCGCAGGCAACCGATTCGTCACCTGTAATCGATCAATGCGGCGAATTATTGGGTATCCTGTCGAAGAACAAAATGAACCGGAACGTGGGTGGTTTCGGACACGACCCCAAGACAGAACCGGTAGAAGCACACATCGAAAAAAACAATGCCTATTGCTTCGAAGACCAGACGATTGCGGAGGCGGAGCAAATGACGCTCAACGCAAAGCTCGGCGAAGTTTTTGTAGTAACCCGCGAAAAATTGCTGGTAGGAACGATAAATATTGAAGCGATTGCGCAGGAGAAAAGATGGAGAAAACGCTTGGCACCTCCGAAATCACGCGACTGAGAGCGCCACAATCGGCTGTTCGATCCGCTACTCCACCACTTGGTAATCAACAAATCTCTCAAACGCTGAGAGCGTCGTAGCGTCGGGCGCAGACCGCCGTTTACCTGGTAACTTGTTCTTTTAGAACTGAGCGGAACAAACCTAACTTACTCCTCCTATAAAACCAGGGAGCGAGAATAATAACAGCTAAAAGGACTAACTGAATTACCAAGGTAGATGCGTCGCCGGTCATTTACTTCGCGTAGGCTACGATAGCCGAGCCTCCTAAATAGGTGATCCCCAAACAGAATAAGAATAGCTCAACTAGCTTAAAAGCATATTCCATAAGTCTTTAGCTTCCAATCACTGCCGGTTCGAGCGCGCGATGAGGAGGAACGATCGATCCGTTGGATCCTCTTCGAGTCAAAGTGCCGAGCATTTCCGTGAGACACGCGTCGTAAGAATCACACATGGGGGATTTGCCATTTGACTGGACCCAGTCGGGATGTTGGATTCGCAGATCGTCGTGAATCTGTTGCTGGAGTTCGGTGTACGTGTGGATTGGAGGAGACATTGCAATTGGCCTCGGTAAAAGATTCGGTAAAAGATTTAGGCGCGGCACGGGAGGTATCCGACGAAGGGCTCGGCGCGAATGGCGGACGGGCATGGGTGCCGTAAGCGCCCGCCACGGCCAGGTGAGGGTACTCCAAAGAACGGCGCGCATGTGCTTGCGTTGTCCACGACGCCAGGCCAACTGGACTACTTTGTAGCGCTGACGTTGCAGTAACACGGCCAGCAGTCCGCTTTGTGTAAGGGTTGGGGTTAATTTTCTCATGACGTAATCTTTCTATTTTTTCCTTGTCCGAAGGACTCTGTAATTTACCTCGTCTTTGAGTACGGTCTGGTCGTATTTTCCGAAAGACTCACCGTTTCTTGTCTTGCGAATCCCAGACTCGGCAAGGGAGCCAACGACGCCTTGCGTCCAGCATCCCAACTGGGTCGAGCCCAGCGGCGATTGTCCCACTTGCGACTCATATGAGTCACGCCTCGCGAAACTGCTCGGCCTTTCTCACCAGATGAACAGAGTTATACCGAGTGTCGCAGCTTCGGAAGCGATTCGCGAAATTGCGTGGGAGAGCGACCGACAATTCGCTTAAACTCGCGATTGAAGTTCGTCATGGATTGAAATCCGCATGCGAAGGCAGCTTCGCTGATTCGCGAATTGGGATTGAGCAAAAGCGTCTTCGACTTCTCCACTCGAACTCTCGAGAGATAGTCGGTGAAATTTATCCCAGTCGCTTTCTTGAACATCTTGCAAAAGTAATGCCTGCTAATATTAGCCACCTGGGCGATCCGCCCGAGCGATAGCGGCTCTGCTTGATGATCCTCAATAAATTGTCGCGCTCGCGTCATATTTGTGGCCTCATCGTTTTTGCGGCGTACGGCTAGTTGATTGGACAAGATCGAAAGGTGTTGTGCAAAAAGACTCAGGAGCCGCAACATCGCGCGGTACCGGACAGGCGATAAAACGCACGACCGAAAATAGGCCCGCTCAAGTTGCTTCCAATCCGTCTTGTAGCCCCATGCGCGGAGTTGCCGGGTAATGCTAGCGAAGTGTTTCTTTGTCGGATTCTTGAGCATTACTTCACCCGTCTCGAGAAAACCGAGAATGTGGTCACCCACATACACTGGCACTGCGCTTTCTGAGAGTCCCGCAAACCAAGTGACGGTGCGGGTCGTCGAAGCCGATTCTTCGGACGCATCGGTTTGGGCCCTTAGGCATGCGGCGCGGGCCTGGTTGAAACGAGCCAGAATCGCCGCGAATGAATCGTGATCGGTTTTGCCATGGTGTGAAGGCGACCACGAATTGTGTGCTCGAATATTAAGCGGCAAACCCACCGCTTCGCTGAAAGCCTGTTCGTAATCTTTGAAAATCTGAGAACGCGATAGATGTAGCATGACTTCCTGATCAGAGGATCGGGCTGTCGCGCGCCGTCCACGGGCGTTGCGGATCAGGCCGCTTCTTTTTGAGCGTGTCATTGGCGTCAATTATTTTTCGACACTGGGTTATCAACGGGGATTGCGCCTTCGACAGCGGTGGCGCACTGTCCATTAGCGATACTCTTGCGCTCTGTTAAATCAGCAGCAGTCATATCCAGGAGTTCGTAATCTGAGCTACGTTGGCAGCCCTCGGCAAGCCGCATGCGATTAGGGCTTTGGTCGTGTCGTTTACAGTTAGGAGCTACTTGCGCACAATAGGATGAATTGCGTATGCGACTTCGGCATCTCGCATTATTTCGCGGAATTGGATTAGATGCATGTGCCGTTGACCTCGGTAGCAGAATGCCTTCAACGCGCCCCGCGCCGGACCGGTTGTGGCCTCTTCCTTCCGATCATCACAGGGTAACTGTTGAAGTTGCCCCGGATTTCCCCCTTCGTTTTCCCAACGTCCCTCTGCGGCAAAATCGCTTTCTTCGTTCTGTGAACTTGCGAAAGTCAGGGGACCCATGATGCAATCAATGAAGCGGCTCAGCGCCCGTTGTCCTGATGAAGTCGTTGTACGATGAATAATTCGCCAGAGGTCAGCTGCCGCCGAACATCCGGCCTCTGCTTGCGGGCCGCAGCGCGAAACCTCTTGAAAAGCGCCGCACGTCGTTTTGAAGTTTTATGTTGTTGCGCGTAGTAAAGCGCGCAGTTGTGAGTCAATGTTGGTTCCATGTTTAATTCTCCGTTTATTTGCGCTGGCGGCGGATTGACGCGGGCGGCTGATGTCAGAGCAATTCGTATCGAGGCGCGTGATATAAGCATCCAGGAACGCCACGAAACCTATCCCTGAGACGGCAGTGTCGCCCGACAAGTTCTCGAGCAATTTTTTAAGCTCATCTTTATGAGCAGCGTTAGCATTCATGATGTTGTGTGCAGAGAGAAGGGCCCGCACACCTGCGCGATCGATTGACGCTGCGATTGTTAAGACAGGATACGGCTGCGACTGCCGATTAGCTAATGGTATTTACCGCCACAATTCGCCCCACGATATTTCCAGGGACTCCTCGAGTCTGCTCGGAATGATATTTGAAAAAGCAAAACAGCCGGACCCTTTCGAGCCCGGCTGCTGTGATTCATTTGTTGTTTCGGCTTAGCCCCGAAATTCTTCGGGGTTTTCGGATCAATAATCCATGCCGCCCATGCCGCCCGGTGGCATTGGAGGAGTTTTTTCCTTTTCAGGAATCTCCGTGACCAATGCTTCAGTGGTGAGCAAGAGGCCTGCGATAGACGCGGCGTTTTGCAGCGCTGTGCGCGTGACCTTGGTTGGATCGACAATCCCCGCCTTCACCAGATCGGTGTATTCCTCGGTGGAAACGTCGTAGCCTTCGTTGCCTTTGCGCTTCTTTACTTCCTCGACGACAAGCGCGCCTTCCGCGCCTGCGTTGTAGGCTAGCTGGCGCGTCGGCTCTTCAATGGCGCGGCGTACAATTTGCACGCCAATCTTCTCGTCGGCCTCGAGATCCTTCAGGTTATCGAGCGCTTTCTGCGTGCGCAGGAATGCCACGCCCCCGCCAGGGACGATGCCTTCCTCGACTGCGGCGCGCGTGGCGTGCAACGCGTCTTCGACCCGAGCTTTCTTCTCTTTCATCTCAGTCTCCGTCGCAGCGCCGACGTTGATGACCGCAACGCCGCCCGCGAGTTTCGCGAGCCGCTCCTGCAGTTTCTCTTTGTCGTAATCGCTGGTCGTCTCTTCAATCTGACGGCGGATCTGGGCAACGCGGCCCTTGATATCGACCTGTTTGCCTTCGCCTTCCACGATGGTGGTGTTCTCCTTGTCCACCGTGACGCGCTTGGCTTTTCCGAGGTCCTCGATCTTCACGTTCTCCAGCTTGATGCCGAGATCTTCCGTGATGCAACGCCCGCCGGTGAGCACCGCAATATCTTCCAGCATCGCCTTGCGACGATCGCCGAAGCCGGGCGCTTTCACCGCGCAGACCTGCAATGTGCCGCGCAGTTTGTTCACGACCAGAGTTGCGAGCGCTTCGCCTTCCACGTCTTCAGCGATGATGAGGAGCGGACGGCCGGCCTTGGCCACTCTCTCAAGCAAGGGAAGCATGTCCTTCAAGCTTGAGATTTTTTTCTCGTGAATGAGGACGTAAGCGTTTTCGAGCGCGGCTTCCATGTCCTCCGCGTTGGTGACGAAGTAGGGCGACAGATAACCTTTGTCGAACTGCATGCCCTCAACCACTTCCAGCGTGGTCTCGATTGACTTGGCTTCCTCGACCGTGATCGTGCCGTCCTTGCCAACCTTGTCCATGGCGTCGGCAATGATTTCGCCGATCGTCTTGTCCCAGTTGGCCGAAACGGTCGCCACCTGCGCGATCTCAGTGCGATCGCTGACTTTCTTCGAGAGCTTCTTCAGCTCCTCGACGATTGCCTCGACACCTTTCATGATGCCGCGCTGCAACGAAGTCGGGTTCGCGCCGGCGGTGACGTTGCGCAGACCTTCGCGGTAAATTGATTCCGCGAGGATCGTCGCCGTAGTCGTGCCGTCGCCTGCCACATCGGACGTTTTGGAAGCGACCTCGCGCACGAGCTGGGCGCCCATATTTTCATACGGGTCCTCGAGCTCGACCTCTTTCGCGACGGTTACACCGTCCTTGGTAATGGTGGGGCTGCCGAATTTCTTGTCGAGAATGACGTTGCGACCGGACGGGCCAAGCGTGGCCTTCACGGCCTTCGCCAGTTTCTCGATACCGCGCAGCAACGTGTGCCGCGCGTTTTCATCGAATTGTAGTTGTTTAGCTGCCATATAATTAGTTCAGAGTTGTTGGTTGGTTGTTGAGAGATGAATCAGGAACACAGGAACGCAGGAAAGACGAACAAAACAGAAAACTCTTTTCTTGTTTTCCTGCTTTCCTAATTCCCATCTTCTTCACCTTTCCTTATCCGATGATGCCAAGGATGTCGTCCTCGCGCATGATCAGATAATTTTCATTGTCGATTTTGATTTCGGTGCCGCCGTATTTCGAGATCAGCACCTTGTCGCCCTTTTTCACGGTGAAATCGATTTTCTTACCGTTTTCATCGATTTTGCCCGTGCCAAGAGCAACGACCTTCCCCTCTTGTGGTTTTTCCTTGGCGGTATCGGGGATGATGATCCCGCCCTTTTTCACTTCCTGCTCTTCGAGCGGCTGCACTAGCACCCGATCGCCAAGCGGTTTTACGTTAACTGTTGCCATAAGGTATTGTTATCACTCCTTCTGTTTTTTGGTTTAAGCCGGCTACTGTCGATCCTTCGACAGCCGCCAGCAAAATTGTTTTCGCTACTTCTCTTTCGCTACCGCGCGCTTCCCATGATAATCCGGATGATCCGCGACAATTTCCGGGATCTCGAAAGCATAGTCCGGCGCAGTTCTTCCTTCTGCAGCTTCTTGGGCTGCAAAGTGCCCGCGCGAAGAAACGCGGGCAAAGTCTCTTATCTGTTCATCGGTCAGTATCCAATGATCACCCCGATTAGTTATTACTTTTTCGACGAATTCCTCACAGGGGAGGCCGGCCTCGTCCTCGCCAAAAAGATCGACGAGTATTGAATAACCGACATTGAGATCGCTCCACGAGAAATCTGTCAAAGACTCATTGTTCGGGTGGCTCTTCACTGATAGTTGATCTCCGTTGACCGTGACACTTCTCTGACCCGCAATGCTGTTGAATTCGTACGTCTTATTCACAATATTTCCGTCATTTCTTCTTGTCTTCGTCCACGACTTCGAACTCCGCATCGACGACGTCGCCGCCGTCGCGCTTACCTGCGCCCTCTTGAGCGCCGCCGCCTGGCTGCGCTTCAGGCCCGGGTTCCGGCCCTGGGCGCGGACCAGCCTGCGCTGACGCTTGTTTGTAAAGATCGGCGCTGACTTCCTGGAACTTGTTCTGCAAGTCGTCGTAGGTCCGTTTCATCGCATCGACGTCGTTGCGATTGATCGCATCGCGTACCGCGGCGATGGCGTCTTCGACTTGCTTCTTTTTGTCGCCGGAAATCTTGTCGCCGAGTTCCTTCAACTGTTTCTCGGATTGATAGGCGAGCATGTCGGCGTTGTTCTTGATCTCGATCGCTTCCTTGGCCTTCTTGTCTTCGTCGGCATGCGCTTCGGCTTCGCGCTGCATCTTCTCCACTTCCTCCTTGGAAAGACCGGAGCTGCCGGTGATGGAAATTTTCTGTTCCTTGCCGGTGCCCAAATCTTTGGCCGAGACGTGCAAAATACCGTTTGCGTCGGTATCGAACGTCACCTCGATTTGTGGAACACCGCGAGGGGCGGGTGGAATTCCGTCGAGGTGGAAGACGCCGAGTTGTTTATTGTCGCGCGACAGTGGCCGCTCACCCTGTAACACCTTGATCTCCACGCCTGGCTGATTGTCGCTGTAAGTCGAGAATATCTGTGATTTTCTCGTAGGGATCGTGGTGTTCCGTGGAATCATCGGTGTGGCAACGCCTCCGGCTGTCTCAATCGAAAGCGTAAGCGGCGTAACATCAAGAAGAAGCACATCTTTGACGTCGCCCTTGAGAACGCCACCCTGAATGCCAGCGCCGATCGCGACCACTTCGTCGGGGTTTACTCCCTTGTGCGGTTCCTTGCCGATAAGGTCGCGCGCAATCTGCTGCACCTTGGGCATGCGCGTCATGCCGCCCACCAGCACGAGCTCGTTGACCTCCTTCTCCGTGACGCCTGCGTCCTTCAAGCAAGCCTTCACCGGCGGAATGGTGCGTTGGAACAAATCATCACAAAGCTGTTCCATCTTCGAGCGGGTCAACTTCTTCTGAATGTGCTTCGGGCCGCTCGCGTCCGCCGTGACAAACGGCAGATTGATTTCGTATTCCTGCGTGGATGAAAGCGCGATCTTGGCTTTCTCAGCTTCCTCCTTGATCCGTTGAACCGCGTCGGGCTGCTTGCTCAGATCGATGCCCGTATCCTTTTTGAATTCATTAATGATCCAATCCATGATACGCGCGTCCCAGTCGTCACCGCCGAGGTGCGTATCGCCGTTCGTCGCTTTTACCTCGAACACGCCGTCGCCAATTTCGAGCACGGAAATGTCGAACGTGCCGCCGCCCAAATCGTAAACTGCAATCTCCTCGTCTTTTTTCTTGTCCAAACCATAAGAGAGCGACGCAGCCGTGGGCTCATTGATGATGCGCAACACTTCCATGCCCGCGATCTTGCCGGCATCTTTTGTAGCGTTGCGCTGGGAGTCGTTGAAATAGGCCGGGACCGTAACGACGGCCTGCGCGATTTTTTCGCCGAGCTTCGCTTCCGCATCGGCTTTTAACTTCGACAAAATCATCGCCGAAATTTCCGGCGGCGAAAATGTTTTGCGCTGGCCGTTGATCTCGACCTGCACGTGCGCGTCGCCGTTCGCAGCCTTCACGACCTTGTAAGGGACGCGCTTGATTTCCTCCTGGACTTCATCGTACTTGCGGCCCATGAAGCGCTTTATCGAGAAGATCGTATTTTGCGGGTTGGTCACTGCCTGGCGTTTCGCAGCCTGGCCGACGAGTCGCTCGCCGCTTTTTGTAAATGCCACGACCGACGGCGTGGTGCGGGCGCCTTCGCTATTTTCCAAAACCACCGGGTCGCCACCCTCCATCACGGCCATGCAGGAATTGGTGGTGCCCAAATCGAAATCCCAACTATTCTAAGCAAGCCTTAGGCCAAACCCGGTCGTCTAGGTTTAAGTTCCTGTTCGACAGGGTCTAACGCAGATCAGGCGATAAACTGATTTCTCGCGTCCGAGACAATTCGGCTCGATTCCAACCCAGTTGCGAAGGGGTGTCGCGCCAATGCGGCGCGCTTCTATCCGGATCACTTGAGCAGCGTGAACACCTGCGTATACGAACCATCCCCATTCCGCGTACTGGCCAATTGGCCGCGTGCGCCCATGTACTTACCGGTACCGCCCAGTATAGCGCGCACGACTGGCTGGCCAGCATCGAATTCACCAGCGGTCGGTGGATAATCGCGTGCGCCCAAAGCCACAATTTGGTCCTGCTGATTGGCAAAGGTGAAGAGCAGAACAGTTGCGCGTGTCTCCAAGTTCGGATTTGTGTCAGTCGCCATTTTTATCAGCGTCTTCGAACCGAACACTTCGCCTGCCACCGGCCCGCCGGGGCTGGAATGTAGCGGAGCAAAAAAATGATAGACGTCGCCCGGACTATTTCCGGGCGGGCCGAGGTCAAGCAGCTTCAGCGTCGGTTTGTCTTCGTAAACTGTGAGAGTTTCGGTGGAAGCTGTTGTCGAATGCTGGCCGCACGCTGCCAGCAGCGTTGAAGCGAGGACCGCGGCTAATCCTATTATTCGCGTCGTAACCATCAGGTTCATTGTAAGCTCCTTTGGAACGTAAACTGGATGTCGTGCGAAATGCGTTCGCACTCCTATCTCAAGTTCGAAAACGGCCGTCGCATTACGCCTGTGACAATCAAAATTGTCACGAAAAGAAATTCTGTTTCGCGAATGCGCGCGCCCGCGATAAATTTTGGCGTGCGGCAATATCACGATCTGCTCCGTCTGGTTCTCGATCACGGGCGGACACGCGATGATCGCACCGGCACAGGGACGTTATCAGTTTTCGGCGCGCAGACTCGGTTTGACCTGCGCCCTGACGGGCCGGGGTTCCCGCTGCTCACGACCAAGAAGCTGCACATCAAATCCATCATCTACGAGCTGCTCTGGTTTCTGCGCGGCGATACCAACGTTCGTTATCTCAACGAACACGGTGTGACGATCTGGGATGAATGGGCCGATGAAAAAGGCGAGCTCGGTCGCGTATATGGGGCGCAGTGGCGCGATTGGCGAGGTGCAAACGGCGCGCGAGTGGATCAAATCGACAATCTGATCGCGCAGATCAAATCAAACCCGCAGAGCCGGCGGCTCATTGTAAGCGCATGGAACCCGGCTGAAATCGGAAACATGGCGCTGCCGCCGTGCCACGTGCTCTTCCAATTTTATGTCCAAAACGGCGAGTTAAGTTGCCAGCTTTACCAGCGCAGCTGTGATCTTTTCCTCGGTGTTCCCTTCAACATCGCGTCGTACTCGCTGCTCACGATGATAGTGGCGCAAGTCGTTGATCTTACGCCAGGCGATTTCGTCCATACATTTGGTGACTTGCATCTCTACAACAATCATCTGGAGCACGCGCGCGAGCAGCTTTCACGCGATTGCCGACCGTTGCCAAAGATGAAACTGAACCCGGCCGTCAAGAACATCCACGACTTCACGTTCGAAGATTTCGAACTCGTCGGTTACGATCCGCACCCATCGATCAAGGCGCCAATCGCCGTATAAAAGAGTTGATTTTCACTTGACAACGGCGCGGCCACTCGGGTAAATCGCGTTTAACCGAAACTGATGCATTAGCGAAGCGGGATCTCGCGGCGAACTAGGGTAGGGCAGGCTTCGGTAGTGTTTCAAGCTCGGGAAGGTGAAGCGAAATACCAATTGAAAAGGAAATCTATAATGAAACCCAAAACAAAATTGATCTTGCGCGCGGGCTTGGCGCTGCTTGCAGCCTCGATTAGCGCAACTTGGTGCCTGCTGGCAGCGAGTAATTCCCAGCCTATTGTCGATGCGGCGAAGGGGACGACAACTGACACGCCTGCCGTGACTCCATTTAGGGACATCGCGTCGGTCGGTCCGCTTACTCACGTTTGGATAGGTAATGAGGTAAGCTGCCAGGTCCAGCACGTCGCTGATGGAACGACCCACGAGTTCTATCCGCCGGGCACAATTCCAGGCGACTGCGGCACGTTCATCGCCATGGGCGGGACGCTCTACGCGCCCGATTTTGCTAATCACGGAACGACAGCAACAGGCAACCTCGGAACCTACACCGTCTTCACGCCGATCAGTCAAACCCCTGTCACGGGCACGGGCACATCGGCTGATCCGTTTAGAGTCGTCACCGTTGTGGATGTCGCCGCGACGGGCCTTCGGATTCAGCAAACGGATGCGTATGTCATCGGAAACGAGTCCTACCAAACGGATATAATGATTACTAATAGTGGGGAGGGTGCGGCGAGCGGCATACTTTATCGGGCCGGCGATGCCTTCCTTCAAGGCTCTGATCAAGGCTACGGCTTCACCGAGGTGTTCGGCGGCAACCGCAACGCGGTAGGTGCCTCTGCTAATCCAAATAACATACCGCCCGGCAGAATCGAAGAGTGGATCCCCCTGACGGGCAACAATAATTTCTACGAAGCCTTCTATGGCGAGATTTGGCATTGGATCGGTACAAAGGTGGCTTTCCCCAACTTGTGCGGCTGCACCACTCTTCAGGATAACGGTGCCGGCATCAGTTGGAACTTCAGCATTCCTGCCGGCGGAACGGTCACTTATTCGCATACGACAACGTTCTCGCCGACTGGAGGAGCTACTCCTTCGCCAACGCCAACACCCACAGCGACCGTTGCACCGCAAGAAGCTTTCGTCACAGTTTCCAGGAATTCGGTGAAGAAGGGACAGCAAGCAGCGTTCATTGTGGCCCTTGACCCTGGACCGGCGGTCCTGCCCGTTACCGTCGATTATTCAATGAGCGGCAGCGCAACGCTCGGCACCGACTACACCCTCAGCGGCACGCCTGGACAGGTCACCATTCCAGCGGGCGATTTTTCCGCCAATGTCATTTTGACTGCTCGGAAAAACGTAAATAAGGGCGCCACCATGACTTTAATCCCTGGAGTCGGCTACTTTCTTTCCGGTTTTGCCGACGACGTGGCTACCATAAGAATTAAGAAAAAATAAGACAGACAAGGAGCGAATTTCGTTATTGACCTAAGCGCTCCGAAAATTTGGAGTGTGAAAGAAACTTAACCAAAAAGGAGAAATAATGAACAGATTACTATTGTGCCTGTTAGCGTTCGGTACGATCGCTTCGGTCGCTTTTGCCGGAGAGACCTATTCGGGAAAAGAAATGAAGCAGGTAGCTCCGCCTCCGTGCCCCCAATGGTACGCGGACAGAGAGTTTAACGTCTCGCTTTGGGGCACGTATGTCTTCACAGGAAATAATTGGGCAGACGACCGGTACATCGAAGCCGATCACGCTTGGGGCGGGGGCGTTGATTTCAAGTACTTCTTCATGCGCTACGTCGGCGTGGGGATTGAAGGATGGGCGGTTGATGCAAACCAGAAACGCGAAGACATCTTCATCGATTTCAGTGACGGAATTTTTCAGCGCAGCTTCCACAGTGAGCGCAACGCGATCGGAGCCGTGTTAGGTACTCTCACTCTCCGCTATCCAATTCCTTGCACGCGCTTTTCGCCTTATATTTTTGGCGGCGCCGGCGGGATCTTTGGTGGCGGCCAGAGGCCAATCAATAAGGCATTTACTGAACCGGGAGAAGGCTTCGACATTGTGCAGACGGTGCAGCGGAGCGATTGAAGAGAACATTGGAGTGCGTATCAACCGGCGCTTCAATCCCGAAAGCTTTCGGGACAGCTGGAGTTCAAACGGCGCCGAACACTTGGCCCAACTGAGCGAAGAATACTCGCGCGCTGCAAGAGCCGAATGATGTCAGCTCTGGCGCGCGCTTCCAGAGAAACAAGTGCAGCGCTGGCGATTTGAGACTTTTTAAGCCGGCGCGGGTTGAAGTAGGAGTGAGGGCCTGGCTGGGACTATCGATTTTTTTCTGCGCAGCGATTTCGTTGCGCGCAGAAACCTCTGTTGAAATCGATCTGCAGGAGCAAATGGCCTATCTGCTTCGCGACGGACGTCCCGTATTAGCGTCGCCGATTTCAAGCGGACGTTACGGGCATCTGACGAAGACTGGTTCATTCAAAGTTCTGGAGAAAGAACGTAACCACTATTCGAGCATGTACGGGAAAATTGTGGATGCGCGCGGGAATACAGTTGTCGCCGACGCCGATGCGGACATGGTAGTCCCAAGTGGCGGTAAATTCATTCCCGCTCCGATGCATTACTTCATGCGTTTTACCGGCGCTGATGGAATGCACGCCGGATATTTGCCGGGATATCCCGCTTCCCACGGGTGTGTTCGGATGCCGGAACAGTTGGCAATTGCGTTCTTCAATTCCGTCAATGTTGATACTCCTGTCACCGTGTTCGGAAGCACGCCAACGGGAAGCTACGCACGGCAACGGCAATCCCCATTGATGCGAGGCGGCAATAGATTTGCAGATCCGCGCTTTGCGCCACGCTTCATGCCGCCGCCGCCTCCGTTTCCTTGGTGGCGGTAACACCGCGGCCCTGGCTGGCCTGTAGTGTGCGCTGTCCTCAGCGCACTCGATGGTTACATCGTTGAATCGCAAACAGAACTCCGCTGACGACAGCCGACGCTACGGGCATGTTATTGCGGACTCGTTGGCGCTTGATGGTTAGCGCTGGCCGTCTTCGGCCCGCGCGAAAGATCAACCAAATCAGTCAGGATGTTAAGTGTCTCGTCGCGCTCGGGATCAATAGCCGGTTCTTTGCCGTCTCCTTGCGTGTCACCGCCGCCGATCAAATCCGAATCTGCGTCGGAAGCAGCAGCTTCAGGGTCAACTTTTGGCGAAACGCCATTCTTCTTCGCCTCGGCCAATTTCCCAGGATACATGATCAATTGGAGATTCGGTTTATCAACCGTGTCGAGTGTTACCCGGTAAATTCGCGGCTCCTCTTGATTCCGTGCCAGACGTTCTTTCGAGCGAGTTTCTTTGCGCAGTTTATCGTCCTGAAGCTCTTTTTTGCGCTGATCTTCGTTTACCGAAATTCGATTCTCATCGATCTTGTGGCGCAACCGATCCATATCCTCCATCACGTAGTGAAATTCGGGATCGCCCTTAGCGCGTTCTTCCGAACGACGCCGCAGTTGATCGACAAACAGTGAATGTGAATCGGACCATTTCGTGTATTTCGCCCTGGCCACTTCGTCATAGGGCAGCGCGTTCTTTAGCGCGCTTTCGCCGAACTCCGGGAGATCACTCAAACTCGGCAGGACAATGTCGGAGGCGACGCCATGCAGTTGTGTCGAGCCGCCCGCCACCCGATAGAATTTTTGGATTGTTAGTTTCAACGCACCATCCTCATCGGAATGGCTGCCCAACAACGAAGCAAACCGACCGATCGGCAGAATCGTCTGCACTGTGCCTTTGCCAAATGTGTTCTTGTCACCGACGATCACTGCGCGACCGTAATCCTGCAGCGCAGCTGCGAAAATTTCGCTCGCTGACGCGCTTTGCCGGCTCGTTAAAACAATAAGCGGCCCGGAGTACGCGATGCCCGGATCGGGATCGGACGAAATCCTGGTGTTTCCGTTATAATCTTTGGTCTGAACGATCGGTCCGGATTTTAAGAACAATCCAGTGAGCGCGAGCGCCTCTTCCAGCGAGCCGCCGCCATTTCGCCGTAGATCCACAACCAGTCCTGCAATGTTTTCTTTCTTCAGCCGTTTGAGCAACGCGAGCACATCACGCGTGGTGCTCTTCTGGTGTTTGTCCATGTCGGCATAGAACGAAGGAAGCGTAAGCCACCCGAGTTTTATCGGTTCACCATTCTCGTCTTTTTTAATGATGATATCGGCGCGGGCTTCCTGATCTTTCAGTTTAATTTCATCCCGCACCAGCTCGACATTTTTCCGGCGCGATGGGTCTGTTGCATCCGCAGGAATCGCGAGCAATCGCACGCGGGTACCTTTTTTCCCGCGAATCATCTCGACAACTTTGTCCAGTCGCATCTCGCGGACATCGACGTAATCGGCCGGGCCTTGTGCCACAGCAGTGATCCGGTCACCGACCTTGAGTCGTCCATCGACTTGCGCTGGACCGCCGGGCACCAGGCTTTCAATTTTCGCATAGCCATCTTCCGAACGGAGCATGGCGCCGATGCCCACGAGTGAAAGGCCCATGTTGATGCTAAAATTCTTCATATCGGCCTTGCTCAAGTATTCCGAATGCGGGTCGTATGCCTGGGCAAGCGCATCGAGAAAAAGTTTGATTTGCTCGTCCTTATCTTGCTCGTGCACATTGCGGGCGAGGCGATCATAACGGCGAGCAACCAATTGCGGGGCGGGCTCAATCGGATGCTCGCTCAGATGCTCCTGCAACAGCTCGTTTGTAATACGGCCGCGCCAGAGCTGGTCGGCTTCGGCTTCATCTTTTGGCCATGACGATTTTTGGCGGCTCAACTCGACCGTTGCATTGCTCTTGAAGTCGATCGGCTGCTTCAACAGTTCCTTGATTTTCGCGACCCGGTCGTCAACCCGTTTCGTATAGAGAGCGTAGATGTCGTAAGCCGGCTTCAGCGTGCCAAGGAGAATGTCCCCGGCCATCGAGCTGCCGTATTTTGCATTGAGTGCGTCAACGTCTTCTTGCGTAAAGAAGAGGTGACTGAAATCGAGCAACTCCAGGTACGTCTGCAGAAATTTTTTCGAAACGTCCTCGTTTAGCTTTTGACGTGTGTAGTGGCCTTCCTCTAACAGGCGGCCTACGGACATTGCGATCGTTTCCCGCGAGGTCGCTATCGCGGGCGGCACGGCGACCGCGGCTGCCAACACGATCGCGCACAACGCCAAACTTCGCTGGAAACGTGATTTCATCAGTAATTACGCGGTTTCCCACCTTGGCAGATTTTATGGTCAAACGCAAGATGATG
>QHNQ01000210.1 GCA_003218135.1 Verrucomicrobiota bacterium | reverse complement strand
TACGCGAGAACAGGGACGGCGCCGATGGCGATGCGCTGAAAATATCTTTCATTTCGGAGGCCCAACCGGTTCAACAATTCCGCTAGCACGATGATGAGACCGATGCTCGGCAGATAAGCGCGGTGATAAAGGTAATCGAAAATATATTGAGCATCGGCGTTTCGGAACACCATCACGGGCAGGATGCACAAGAGCGCCCAGAGGAGTCCGAATTGGACTTTTCGGTTGGCCCGCCCGCCGATGCGGACGATGAGCCAGGCGAAAAGCGCGGCCGCAACCACGCCGATGACGGTGTCAGTCAAATTAAAAAGAGGCGTTAGTTGAAAACGGG
>QHNQ01000209.1 GCA_003218135.1 Verrucomicrobiota bacterium | reverse complement strand
GATAGAAACGCGAGAAAGAAACTGATGCCGTGCCAGACGACCAGGCCCGGCCGGTTCGCGCGAAAAGATTTGATGAACAGGACAAAGGAGACGATGACGAAGATGGTCAGGAGCAGATCGCCCCGTGTGGGCACCCAGGCTACCATGGGAACGAACATCGGATGCAGGGCGAAGAGGAGTGCCAACAGCAGAGAGAGCAGCCGTTGGTAACCCAGAGTGCGCAAGAGCCAGAAAACGCAGAGGCTGCCCACGATGTACAAGACCAGATTGGTAAAATGGTAGATAAACGGACTCGGCCCTCCAATGAGGGCGTCGAGCATGAAACTGACCGTTTGCAGCGGACGGTAAAAGCTGCCGTTGGTCCCTAAGAACGCGTCGGTGGTAAAGGCCAGCTTGATCTTCGACAAGTCGCCGATGATGAAATAGCGATGCTTGAGGATGTCCGTGTCATCGAAGCCGATGAAGTTAAAGCCCAGCGCCGTGGAGTAGACGGCCAGCACCGCCAGCGCAATGTACAATGGCCAGAAGCGAAGCCAGCGCGGTACAGGCGCGGCTGGGGGCGGCGATGAAATCGCACCAGCTTTGGGGGTTAAGGTCCGTGCGGCGGTGCGCGAATTTTTTTTCATCAAACGGCTTGAAATGAGTTGGGTGACTATGGTTTGCGCTGATAGACGCTGATGTAAAACTTGGAAGCGGGTGAATAGCCGGCTGCATTCGCGTCCCAGCGGTAAACGATTTGACCGGCAACATTCTCCGCCACGGCCACGCGCTGATAATTTCCCGATTTCAGATATTCATCCAGCCATTCACGAATACTCTGCTCTGCCGGGGAAAAACCCACAGACCAGGAAAACGGATCATGCACGTCCAGCACAAACTCCGGCTGGGCGGCTTCAATCTCACGAAACATTTCTTGCTTCATTGCAGGCGCATGCACGGCGCGGGAGGTAATATCATACATGTAGATATAGCCCGAAGCGGCGTGGCGATGAGCATAAAAATAGATTTCCGGTTCGGAACCGAGGACGGCGACACGGCTGGCCGGTGAGGAATGGTTGCTGATGTAGTGGGCCAACTCCGGCGCCGCGACGAAAGCCACATGCGATCCCTCAAAATAAGACCAATGAAACCGCTCGTGCTTTGAGATCGCCATCCCGCAGCCAGCCAGGAAAACAGCAGCCGGTACAATAGAGCCGAAAGCCCCAAGACCGCTTCGGCGAAGTTTCTGCCGCACGAGGGTGCATCCCGCACCGACCAGGAGGCCCACAGCCGGAAGCATGAGGACAAAATAATGCGGGAAGAAATAAAAGCCTGGAGAGACCGCAACAAAGGAAGTTGTCGAAGACGCCGGCCCGCCAAAGGATGAGACAGGTCAAAGCGTAAGGCACAACGGTTCCGAAGGAAAAGACGGCCAGTCGCCTCAGCCCGGGCAGTAAACTCTTTTTTGCGTCTGTGCCGGGATACTGAAGGCTGCCAGCCGAAGAGCCAGCGGAGTTCGCCGCAATTTTCGATGACCACTCGTTGTAGAGCAGCACGCCAAAAGCGAAAACGCCCAGGAAAACGCCATGTTGCTTCATCAGCACCGCAATGCCGAACAACAATCCGCTCCAGAACAAAGTCAGCGCCCGTCGCGACTCCAATCCACGCAAGAGCACAAGAAAGCCCCCGAGGGCCGCCAGGATGACGAAATGCGTCGCATGAGCAGCGGAACCCATGACCGCCGGGCTGGTTGACATGAGCGCATACGTGGCGCTGGCGATTACCGCCGCGTAAGCATCAAACAACCGTCGGGCGAGAAAAAAAATCAGGATGACCGCGCCCAAATTGACGAAGAGCAGGCCCAAATGAATCCCGAAAGTTGTTTGTCCGAAAATCGCCATGAGCGAGGCATAGGCGGCGTAGATACCCGGGAGTTTGACGTTATAGACCAACTGATACGGCGGAATCCCGTCGAGAATAAGCTGGCCGGCATAGGCGTATTCACCTTCATCTCGTTCCAAGGGAACTGGCAGGAGGCGGACCCGCACGATCACGACAAACAGAAGGATCAAACCGAGACAAATCCAAGGCCAGCGAGAGCGCCGCACTGGAACAGGCTTCGTGGGGGCGGGCGCAAGCCTGGCTGCTTTGTTGCGTTTCTTTTTTCGGCCCATTGCAAGGCTGGTTAAGGCAACAACTGGAAAAAGAAAGTTGAAAGTGGAAGCCGGGCGCAACGTTCTGAAGGCGCGGTCAAAGCCGACCTCACTGATTCCGGAGCTTCGTCGATCGGAAGTTCGGTGGCCATGCGGATTCAGCCGCGATGATTGCGATTGGCGACTTGCCGCACAGTGTTCATCAATTCCTGCGCTTCAAAGCAACCGCAGATTACGCGGATAACCAAAACAGAATTTCGATTCTGAAAATTCGGTTCATTCTGTCTAAATTTCGCGCTGCTCCCCAATCCAAACGCGCGTGCCACGCGATGGCATTCATGGGTGGAAGATTCTTGTAGCGGCAGCCGTGTCCGCCAGTCGGACGGACTCGTCCCGTGGCGAGCCGGCTGCGGGATATCAAAACGTTTCTTCCAATGTCGCAGGCGACACGCCCGCCACCACAGAAAAACCAAAGTCGTTGACGTTTCGCGCGTTTCAACTGGTTTCAAAATTGCTTTTCGCCCAGTTGTAGGACGTTCTGTGTCAGACGCCTGCCTGAGGCACGTCGATTGGCGTTTCACAGAATGGAGCCGACGAGAGACGAGCGATATAGACGGACGGCCCGCCCGGGCGAGAGAGCGGGAGCGAACGAGTCAAATGCCCTACAAATCAGCCATACACAAGCAAAGAGGGCTCCGCGGTTTCCCGCGAAGCCCTCATCCTGGGGGATATCTTTTATTAAATTGGACAAGCCACCAACATCTGGCATTCGTCAAAGCCTTTATTGATCGAGTCAACCGCGTCATTAATGTCCAAGATGCTGACTCCCGTCGGTAGCGGCAGTCCAGCCAACGCCCGGTTCGCGAGGTCCAGCAGACCGGAAACCTTGCTGCGATGCGTTGGGTCGGGGACGTATGTGGCATTTGACAGCGCGTTGATGACCGCCTGCGAAATAAGCCAACTCTGGATGGTACCGCCGCTCTGTGTGCAGAACTTCCGGTACGCCACGCCCTTTACGACGACCGGCGTTCCGATAGTCGTCAAATCCAGATTAGCCAAGGTGGGATCAAGCCGGAGGTTGAGTCCCAGAGTGATGGTCTGTCCCAGAAGCACGTTGTTAAACTTGTCGTTCTTAAGCGGAAGATTCGGTGTTCCTGGAACCTGACAAGTGTTGGCCGCGAGGGTTTGGTTGCCAAAGTTGGGCAATGCGCTTGCATTTCCAGTGGCCGCCAGTCTGGTGTCAATGCACGCTGCGGCGCCGAAGGGAATTGTGAGTGACCGCCCTCCAATTCCAGATATTCCCACCGTCAGGTATTGCGGGTTCGGATTTGGATTCCCGCAGGCCAGGAACGTGGGATCGCCGAGCAGCGCCTTAATCAGAGCGAGCGTCCCAAGGTTATTGTAACAGCTAGCAGGGTTAGTGAAGACTCCACCCGGATTGCCATAGGCGCCCTGGGTCAATGCGCAGAACCCCGGACATGAGTTTACGGTAATTGAGGCGCTCTTGGTGCAACCATTGGCGTCCTTGACCGTGATGGTGTGCGAACCTGGCGCAAGGCCGGTGAAGGTATAAGACGACGTAGCTGCGAAGTAGGCGCCGCCATCGATCTTCACCTGATACGTGCCGGTGCCGCCACTGAAGGTGGCCGTGATGGATTCATTGCTGCCGCCGCTGCAAGCCGTCAGAAGGGGGAGAGATAATGGCTGAGGTTGCGTGATCGTTCCGGTCGTGGTCGCGGTGCAACTATTGGCATCTGTCACCGTGTAGGAGTAAGTGCCCGCGGAACGGCTGAACGTGCCGGTGCCGCTGTAAGGCGAGGTGCCGCCCGTCGCGCTCACCGTCACCGTTGAGCTACCACCATTGCACAGAATTGCTGTCTTGGACGAGCTGGCTGACAGCGCGCTCGGTTGCGTGATCGTTCCGGTGGTGGTCGCGGTGCACCCGTGGGCATCTGTTACCGTGTACGAGTAAGTGCCCGCGGAACGGCTGGCCGTGCCGGTGCCGCTGTAAGGCGCGGTGCCGCCC
>QHNQ01000212.1 GCA_003218135.1 Verrucomicrobiota bacterium | reverse complement strand
TGTGCCCGCGACCGTGCGGGTAATTCCCGAAATCACTGGCGGAGTGGCATATGTTGGGGTTGGATCTGGTGCTGATATAGAAGGTGGCGGCGCAACGGACTCGGTTGAGGAATTAAACTTGAGGAGTGGACAATCTTTGAGGATTTCCCATGCGACCTGACATCGTTCCAGGGGCTATCTTCCCCGACTATGAACTTTCCGACCACACCGCGAAACGCCGAAAGCTCTCCGACTGCAAGGGCAACATCCAATGGATCTCGTCCTCAGCCGCGGATGTTTCTATCCCAAGGACCACCGGCAAGCTGAATTGCTTGTTGAACTCCATGGTGAGATCGAGGTTGGCTATTGTCGGTTGGAACAGGCTAGGATTGTGACTCCTCCCACGACAAATGAGCAAAGTGTGCCACCTCTCTTTCATCCGCGGTGTGCCGTCCGATGAAGATCAAGCGGAGGATCTGCTGATGCAATGTCACCGTCTCGGCAAAAGCTCGCGCCGCGAGTTCCTACGAGGCGCTGCGGCCATCGCCTTAACAGGGCGGGGATTCATGTCTCTCGGGAGGCCGGTTCTGGCTTACGTGGGTACTTACAGCTCTCCGCAAGGTCCGGAGGGCGCTATCGGTCGTGGGCAGGGAATTTACCTATTCGAGATGAATGCTGCGACGGGGGCTCTGCGACAACGCGACGTCTTTCCTAGTGACTCGAACCCGTCATGGCTGGCTCTCAATCCTTCCCGAACGCACTTGTATTCAGCGAACGAGATCTCCAATTACAAGCGCACTAACGCCGGCTCTATCAGCGCCTATTCGATTGATCGGCCAACGGGGCGTCTTACGATATTAAATACCGTCAGTTCCGAAGGAGCGGGCCCTGCCCATCTAAGCGTCCACCCTTCTGGCAAGCACGTCTTCGTAGCCAACTATCACGGCGGAACGGTAGCAGTACTCCCTGTGCGCCCGAACGGCGAGCTCGGCGTCGCTACTGATGTCATTCACAACAGCGGCACGATAGGTTCAATCCGTGCAACCAGCGCACCTCCTGGAAGCTTTGCCATCAGCGGCCATGATAAGCCGCACGCACACATGATTCAGGCTGATCCCGCGGGTAAGTTCGTCCTGGCGAGCGATCTTGGATTGGACCAGATCTTCATTTGGAAGTTCGATGTGGAGACGGGCAAACTCTCTCAAGCCAATCCGGCCAGCGTAACGCTGCCTCCCGGCGACGGGCCGCGCCACTTCGCTTTTCATCCCAGCGGGCAATGGTTTTACTCGCTTCAAGAGGAAGGATCGACGTTGGTAACATACGACTATGACGCTGAAATGGGAAAGTTGACGGCGAAGCAAACCGTTTCAACGTTGCCCAAAGACTTCAAAGGGACAAATTTTACTTCGGAAGTTATGATCTCCTCAAACGGAAGATTTCTCTATGCTGCGAACCGGCTGCATGACACCATCGCGTGGTTCTCGATCGACGATGACGGAAGACTTGCGTTTGCCGCAGAGGAATGGACTCGGGGCGACTATCCGCGCAGCTTTAGTATCGATCCCGCGGGGAACTACCTCTACTCTTGTAATCAAAGAGCTGATGGAATCACGACGTATCGAATCAACCGGAAGACGGGCGCCCTGTCCTTCGCCGGCCAATATACCGCCGTTGGTACCCCCGCGATTATGGTCTTCTTGGCTTAAACACGTTTAGATCAGAGACTTCATCGATTGCGGAGGCAAGGAACAGACAATGATAAAAAATCTCACCCGGCGGAAATTCCTCCAGCGCAGTGCAGGTGCGGCCGTGGCTATGTCTGCCGCAAAAAGCGTGTTTCTCGGAGACTCGCGCCTCGAAGCAGCCGGCTATCTGGAGGTGCCGCCCAGCGACCGCGTACGATTCGGCATTATCGGCATTGGCATGCAAGGTTCCGATCTGCTCAGAAATTCCATTCAGCTGCCGGGAGTCGAATGCGTTGCTGCGTGTGACCTTTATGACGGCAGACATCGCCTGGCCAAGGAAATCGTCGGTGCCGGCGTCTCGACAACAAGACGCTACCAGGAACTTCTGAACAACAGGGAAATCGACTGCATTGTCGCGGCTGTGCCTGATCACTGGCACAAGAAAATCGTTGTCGCTACCGTTCTCGCAGGAAAAGACATCTATTGCGAGAAGCCCATGTCGCATTCAGCGGTTGACGGCCTGGAAATGGTCAAAGCCGCTAAATCCAGCGGCCGTATCGTGCAAATCGGCTCCCAAGGTGTCAGTTCGGTTCTGTACGCGAAAGCAAAGGAACTCCTTGAAAAAAACGTTATCGGTGAATTGATGATGGTCGAGGTCGCACTTGGACGAAACAGTCCCGATGGAGCCTGGCAGTATCCTCTGCCGCGCGATCTTTCTCCGCAGACGGTCGATTGGGATACCTGGCAGGGCGACGTGCCAAAACGTCCGTTCGATCCCAAACTCTTTGCGCGCTGGCGCTGCTGGAAGGAATACGGGACCGGTGTCGCCGGCGATCTTATGGTTCACCTCATCAGCGGCATGCTCTTCATGCTCGGCTTGAACGAGCCTCCAAGGCGGGCCCTGGCAACAGGCGGGATCCTGCGCTGGAAGGACGGGCGCAACATGCCGGATGTTCACGCCGCACTGTTCGATTATGGCCCACATCCTGTGTACGTACGACTAAACCTCGGCACCGAAACTCATGATGGTTACCGTTTTTTGGGTTCGAAGGGCATCCTCGAAGTTTCGGGGCACACCATCAATTATCTTCCGCAAAGTGGTAACGACGAATCTCCAAGCTATTACGCCCAGAGTTTTCCTAAGGAATTACGCGAAGAATATGTCAAGGAATGGCACGAAGAGCATGACCTAGCGCCGGGCAAAGAAACAATTTCGGAGGGCTTCAGCTACAGCTCGGTTTCCTCCGGAGAGCTCAAACCGCATCTCTGGAACTTCTTCCAAGCTGTAACAATTTCGGAGGGCTTCAGCTACAGCTCGGTTTCCTCCGGAGAGCTCAAACCGCATCTCTGGAACTTCTTCCAAGCTGTGCGCACCCGCCAGCCAGTTGTCGAAGATGTGGTATTCGGCCACCATGCTGCGCTGGCCTGCCACATGGCGAATGAATCTTATTTCCGTAGAAGCGCGGTCGTGTGGGACGCTGCCGCCGAAAAGATCGAGGCGTAATAGCGAAGTGCAGTGCTATGCAATCAAGTCTCATTAGTTTGTTATAGGGAGCCATAGCCTGGGTTTAGGGCGGGTGGTTCGTAATCTCGGAGATATCGCCGAGCCTTGTCCGTACATGGACTGAATTGATCTCGTGGAATCCGGTCAGCGTCTAGCGCTCAAGCATAACGTACGTGGCCTCGTGCACTTCATTCAGTTAAGCTGACCAGTCTTTCCCTGCAACTCTGGTGTACCCTTCCCATCTGTGAGCACGACAGGGGCATTACTCCAAGCGGCCTTCAATCAGCCTCGATTTGCTCTTGTCGCGAGCGCGTCCAAGGTGCGTAATGGCGTTCGGTGATTCGGATGCTGCTGTGTCCGAGAAGCACAGAAACTCTTTCGAGTGGGACACCAGAGGGTAATAGCTATCCTGAGCACGTTACGGTATCAGTGCATTCCTTCGGGGAATTGCAAGCAAGGTTTGAGCAGTGGAATGTCCGCGTCCGCGGATGTCTTTTGGCAGCAGACTTGGCGGGAATTCATTTCTATGGCCGTTGGGACGATTTTGGGCGTATCGTACCGAAAACAGACTGCTAGTTTTGTGTGAAAGGAGTGTGCTATGCGAGCTGCCTGGGGAGTGCTATTTCTCTCATTGGTTGTCAATACCAGCAGCTGTTTGGCCCAAACGGTAGGGGCCAGCTTACAAGGCACAGTGTACGACCCGTCCGGGGGCTTTGTTCCTGGCGCGGCGATCGAGATCCGCAACGCCGAACAAGGCGCGGTGCGAGCTCTTATTACGGACGATAAGGGCCGCTATCGCGAACCACTGCTGCCTCCGGGAGAGTATGAGCTGCGCGTTAAGGTGGCGGGCTTTCAGCCGGTGGTGCTGAAGGGCATTAAGTTGACGATCGGGCAAGATGCGGTGCTGGACGTCAAACTGGAAATTACCGGCGGCGTTGAACGCATAAACGTTAGCGCCGAGGCCCCGCCGATCGATCTAGCTTCCGCAGCGCTGAGCGGAACCGTGAACCGCTCGCAGATGAATGATCTGCCGCTCAATGGGCGCTCGTTTCAGGAGCTGGCACTTTTGCAGCCAGGTGTAAACGCCGCGGTCGCGGCGGGAAGCGACGCGGTGGGCGGACGTGGAAAGAAAATCACTATTAACGGTGCGCGGCCGGAGCAGAACAGTTTCCTGCTGGACGGCTCTGACATCAACAATGTTTACAACAAAACACCGGGGTCGGTGGCCGGCGTGCTGCTGGGCGTGGAGACCGTGCAGGAATTCCAGGTGCTGACGAATTCTTATTCGGCGGAGTTCGGCAGATCTTCAGGCGGCATCATCAATGCGATTACGCGGTCGGGAACTAACAAACTCCATGGGAACTTGTTTGAGTATCTGCGTAATTCGGCGCTGGACGCGAAGAACTACTTTGATCCGGCGACAAATCGCATTCCGCCTTTTAAGCGCAATCAATTCGGGGGAACACTGGGCGGGCCGATTCGGCAGGATAAGACGTTTTTCTTCGGGGCTTTCGAGGCCATCAAGGAGCGGCTGGGAGTAACGGGCTTAACGAATGTGCTGGACGATAACGCACGCAATTCGGCTACTGGCGCGGTTAGTTCACTAGTACAGATTTTGTTCCCGCGGGCGAACGGGCGGGTGCTCGGGGGCGGCGTTGCCGAGTACTCATTCACGAGAAGCCAACCCACGGATGAATACTTCGCGCAGGGCCGGATCGATCATCACTTTTCCGAGAAGGACATCTTGTTTGGCCGCTACACCTTCGACAACGGCAACGTCGACCGGCAGATCAACAATAAGCCGCCGGACGTCTTTTTTAAGGAGCGCTCGCGCAATCAATACGTGACGCTTGAACACGTACACACGTTTTCACAGAGACTGTTGAATACGCTGCGCGTGAGCTTCGCGCGGTCGACATCTGAGGTTGATAACCAACGCACCGTAGATGTGCCGCCAAACCTTTGGTGGATACCTCCGTCGGCGGGCGGCGTGCAGTTCGGGTTCCTGACGATTTCGGGACTGGTGACGGAGATGGTGGGTGATTACCGCCTACCTCGGAACGATCACCTGAATAACTACCAGTGGCATGACACGCTGTTTTGGACCAAGGCTGCTCACGGTTTGCGCTTCGGTGGCGAGGGCCAGCGCCTGCAGTTCAATCAGCATACGACGAGCCAGCTGGGCGGCATCATGATTTTCACAAGCTTGGCGAATTTCTTGACGGGCACGCCTTCGTCGTTCAACTTCGCTGTGCCGGGGCGAATTGATCCGGATCGTGGCTTCCGGCAATCTTTCTACGCGGCTTTCGTGCAAGACGACTATCGCTGGAAACCAAATTTAACCCTTAATTTGGGCCTAAGATATGAGTTCGCCACAGTCCCCACAGAAGTGAACGGGAAAATCTCCAACCTCCGCAGCGTTTCAGACTCCGCCATGGTCATTGGGGACCCCTGGTACGCCAACCCGGCACTGAAGGACTTTGCGCCGAGAATTGGCTTGGCTTGGGACCCGTTCAAGAATGGAAAGACTTCGGTGCGATCTGGGTTTGGAATCTTCTACGACCAGCTTCTCCCAAAGTATTATGTATTTTCGGGCAGCCTCAATCCGCCATTCACGACGCGCACGAGCCGCACAAATCCCCCATTTCCGAACGCCGTGCAAGGTTTCAACGCGAACGCTCCAGTCTGCGGAGTTCCCGGCGGCCCAACGGGAGGCTGTCCTGCCGGAAATCTCAAGGCCAATCTCCAGACGGTGAACTACGACCTGCAACCCTCTTATATCATGCAGTACAACTTAAGCGTGCAGCGCGCTCTGCCTGGTAATTGGGACCTGACGCTCG
>QHNQ01000121.1 GCA_003218135.1 Verrucomicrobiota bacterium | reverse complement strand
GATCGTGGATTCCGAATCGAACGCGTCGTCAAAAATCTGACCGACTCCAATCGCGTCGGAACTTCCGAAGCTCCATTAAAGCTGGGCGACCAATTGCTGATCACTTACCGGCTGAACACGCGAAAGCTTCAAAATTTTGTGGCGTTGGAAGATGCGCTGCCGGCGGGTCTTGAAGTCGTGAATCCGAATCTCGCACTCGTTGGCAAATTCTTTCAACTTCCGCCACCGGATCCGCAGGATCGCTTGTTGGGCTTATCGTACTCCGAGATGCGCGATCGCTCTGCGCTACTGTATTTCGACACAGTCGATCCGGGCTCGGGCACATATTCGATCTTGGCGCGTGCAACGGCGGCGGGAACATTTCGCTGGCCCGCCACGCAAGTCGCGCCCATGTACGACAGCCGTTTCTCGGGGCTATCGCCTTCCAGTTTATGCGTGATCTCCGCCGATTAATTCTGCCTTATCGCTCATTCTTGATCTGGCCAGTGACCGTTCTGGCGGTGGCGATTGCAATCGTTTGGTGGATTCCAATCCCTCGCGAGCTACAACAATCGCCCGCCGGGACTTTGACGCTCCTGGATTGTCGTGGCCGCGAAATTGCCGAGCTCGCGTCGGCGGAAGCGCGCACGCAATTCCCAATTCCGCTTGAGCGTGTGGGATTGTGGCTGCCGCGCGTAACTGTGGCCTTGGAAGATCGCCGGTTTTACGAACATAGCGGTATTGACTGGCATGCCTTGGCCGCCGCGGCCGCACGCAATTTGCGATCGCGTCATCTTGTTTCCGGCGCATCGACTATCACACAGCAACTGGTGAAATTGGCGACAGGGCGAGAGCGGCGCAGTTGGAGCAGGAAATTGTACGAGGCAATCATCGCTTGGAAGCTCGAGCACCGCTGGAGTAAAGAGCGAATCCTCGCAGAATATTTGAACCGCAGCAGCTACGGTAATCGGCGGATCGGCCCGGAAGCTGCCGCTCGCGCATATTTCGATAAATCGGCGCGAGATCTTACATTAAGCGAAGCGATTTTTCTGGCCGGCTTGCCCCAGGCGCCGACGCGCTTAAATCCGTGGCGACATCCAGAAGAGGCAGGACGCAAATACGCTCGGTCGCTTGCGCGGCTGGTTCAGCTCGGTTTTATCGACCGCGATCAGGAACAGCTTCTTGCCCAGCCGCCGAAAATCGTGCACGCGGATTCGCCGCGACTTGCACCGCATTTTGTTGACGCGGTCGTGGCGCGAAACCCAGGATCACACGGGACCGTCAGGACAACGCTGGATCTCAATTTGCAGACCGCGATCGAACGTTTGGCTCGCTCGCATTTGTCAGCGTTAAATCGGCATGACATCACACAGGCCGCCGTGGTGGTGATCGAAAATGCCACCGGCGCAATTCGCGCCATGGTTGGCTCGGAAAACTACGCGCTCTCGCAAATCAACGGTGCAATGCAACCGCGAAGTTGTGGATCCACACTGAAACCGTTCGTCTACCTGGACGCGATCGATAAACGCTTGCTCACCGCTGGGAGCTTGCTGCCGGACACGCCCGATGCAATTCGCGACGAGTATGCCGACTACGATCCGCAAAATTACAATCGTCATTATCTTGGGCCGGTGCGCTTGCGCGAAGCGCTCGCTTGTTCGTTGAATGTGCCGGCGGTGTTCACGTTGAGCCGGCTCGGGGCGCGGCCAGCGTTTTATCAACTACAAAAGTGGGGCTTCGATTTTCCGCAGGGACTGGCGGATTACGGTGCGGGATTCGTTTTGGGGAATGCTGAAACGCGACTTGTCGATCTTGCTGCTGCCTATGCTGGACTGGCTCGCGGCGGCACTGCAATGCGCGCGAAATTTTTGGCTGCTGAGCATCAACCGATCGTGCGTATCGCTTCAACTGAAGCGACTTCAATCATCACCGATATTTTGTGCGATAACGAAGCGCGACAAAGAAGTTTTGGAACCCGCTCGGCGCTGGCATTTGAGCAGCGCATTGCTGTAAAAACTGGAACTAGCAGCGGCTTCCGTGACACGTGGACAGTTGGGTTCGACAGAGAGCACACCGTCGCAGTCTGGGCGGGAAATTTCGACGGGCGCCCCATGCACGATACGTTTGCCGTCCGCGCTGCGACACCGCTTTGGGCCGCTGTGATGCAGGAATTACTGCGGCGCGATCACCCGCTGGATCTGCCGGTGGAGAACGAAAAGCTGGTGCGCCGTGAGATTTGCAAGGCGACAGGATTGCTTCCATCGCGTTTCAGTCCGGCCAAACTGAGCGAACTCTTTCTCGCCGGAACGGAGCCGCGCGATTATTCATCAGATTATTTCGCAGCGGATGGGAAATTGCTTTTGCCCGACGCGTACAGCCGTTGGTGCGCGAGCCGTGACAATACCATCGGCTCGCATGTCTTAGCCGATTTTCGTATTATCAGTCCACCGCCGAACGCGCGCTACCAGATCGATCCGGTCCTGCCGGCGTCACAACAGATGGTCGAACTTACCGCGGCTCTCGCCGGCGATGTGCGTTGGTTCGTTAATGGCGAGCAAATTTCAGCGCGGCAAGATGCGAGATTTTTTTGGCAGTTGATACCTGGTGAGTGGCACGTGCGCGCGGTCAGTCGCTTCGGAACCGCTGAAGAAACGATCACTGTCGAGTAAAGCTGCGGCTGGCGATATCAGACCACTTCTACGGTTGCGGGCTCGGTCAGCGTATCAACCCATTTGCCATGTTCGCGGATCAAATCTTTCAGCCGATCGACCGCTTCCGCCTCGGGGATATTGAATTTCACCGCCGCTTTGCCGACGTAGAGATTCACTTTGCCCGGCGCACCGCCGACGTAGCCAAAATCCGCGTCCGCCATTTCGCCCGGGCCGTTCACAATGCATCCCATGATCGCAATCTTTACTCCCTTGAGGTGCGACGTTGCTGCCTTGATTTTCGCCGTTGTGGTTTGCAGGTTGAACAGGGTTCGTCCGCAAGAAGGACAGGCCACGTAATCAGTTTTGAAAATCCGCGAACCGGCCGCTTGAAGGATATTGTAACTCAAACGCAGCGTTTGCCCCGGCGCTTCCTCTCCCTGCACCAAAATCGCGTCGCCAATTCCATCGCACACCAATGAGCCGATGTTGGTGGAAGCGGTCAGAAGGGTCTCAAGAAAATCCAAGGTAGGGGCGATTGACCCCAATCGCCCAGGGCCGTTGCGGTCAACGGCCCCTACCAATACGTCCTTGAGCAAAATCGCATGTCGCGCCTGCAACCGCGCCGCGAGTAGCCGGAACGCCGCGATTATCGGAAGATCAACACTGTCTTTTACGGTAACAAATTGCGGATCTCGTTCCGCATTGACCTTCGCAATTTCGAGCTCATCCCGGGGATCGACTTCAATGACGCCGGAGCTTTCGTAAACAATCTCCGGCTTGTAATCGCCCATTTTGTCAATCTTGTGCGCGATCTTGTCGAAGTTTGCCTGCCTCACGACGACGCGAATCAATTCTGTGCCGCCGAGTTTCACGCCATCGCGTTCGATCGTCTCCGTGGCCCGCCGCTGATATGAGAAAGGATCGAAAGAGAGTTGAGAGTTGAGAAGTGAGAGTTGAGAGCCGGACGTTTTGCTGATGTTCTCGATCAGCGCTTTCGCCACCGGAATTTCGTGGGGACTGTCTTCGGTCAGCGAAACGCGGATCGTGTCGCCAATTCCGTCCGCGAGCAATGAGCCAATACCGATCGCGCTTTTTATCCGCGCGTCTTCGCCTTCACCAGCCTCCGTCACGCCGAGATGCAATGGATAATTCCAATCCGGACCAAGCTCGTTTAATCGAGCGACGAGCAATCGATAGGCGGCAATCATGATTTTCGGGTTGCTCGCTTTCATTGAGAAAACGAAATCGTGGTAATCCGCGTCGCGTGCGATCCTGGCGAATTCCAGTGCGCTTTCCACCATCCCCAGCGGCGTGTCGCCGTAACGATTCAGGATGCGATCCGAAAGCGAGCCGTGATTCGTGCCGATGCGCATGGCGATCCCGCGTTGCTTGCAAAAATCGACAAGCGGTGAAAAACGCTCCCGAATCCGCGCCAGCTCTGCCGCGTATTGCTCGTCGGTGTATTCGCGGATGACGAACTTCTTCGAGTCCGCGTAATTGCCGGGGTTAATCCGCACCTTGTCTACCCATTTGGCCGCTTCCATCGCTGCGTCGGGCTTGAAATGGATGTCGGCGACGATCGACACATTGCGCCCGCGCTCGCGCAAGCCTTTGACGATGTCCTCGAGGTTGCGCGCGTCCTTGACAGTAGGCGCGGTGATCCGGACGATTTCACAACCGGCGTCTGCCAACTCGATCGTCTGCTGGATCGACGCCTCGGTGTCCATCGTGTCGCAGGTAATCATCGACTGGACACGGATCGGGTTATCACAACCGATCCCGACGTTGCCCACCTTCACCTCGCGCGTCTTGCGACGGTGATAAACGAATGGACTCTCGCAGTAGGATAACTCACGCATGTTGGGATTCAATATCGACCATCAACTCCGGCTCGCGAAATTTCAGTGAAAAAATCAAGCTAATATCCACTACCTCAGCTTGAGCTGGAAGTTTGTAAACAGTGATGGTAGTTCGATCTGCGGCCAGAGATATAAGATCAAAATTCTCGATGTGCACGTCCCTATTGTACGTGGCTGAGATGAGCCCCGCAACGGGCGCTACGGCGTCTGGCTGTTCTTTACCGGCGATTGCGCTTCGAGTTGGTCGAGCCGTTTTCTGACAAACGGCAAATCCTGCACATCGAAGAACGTGATGTAGAGCATGTAACCGATGATCACTACCGCGCAGCTAGTCTGAACCACTTCCAGCACGCGCATGTTCACCGGTTTGCGCCGCACCGATTCGATGAGCGCCAGCACGATGTGTCCGCCATCGAGCACCGGAATCGGCAGCATATTTAGAATCGCGAGGTTCACATTAAGGATGACGCTGAACCACAGCGCCAGCTTCCAACCTCCTTCGGCTTCAAAAAGCCTTACATAAATATTCCAAATCCCGACCGGGCCGCTCAGGTGCTGCAACTTTACATCAGATTTGGGCGAGGCGACCGCACCAATTGTCTTGAGTGTGCTGGTCACGCTGTTATAAACCTGTTCAATCGGGTTCGGGTGTTGGATCGACACAATCCCGGTGCTGTCCCATTGAATTCCGATTCGTGGTTTCATTTCACCAGCAGTGGGCAGAAGCGTAGGCTTCACTCGAACGTCCAATCTCGAGCCCCCTCGCTCCACCTGAAGAACAAGCTCTTCGTTTGGATGTTTGCTGATGTACTCCAACAGGGCGATGGGATGGTAGATCGGTGTTTGATTGAAACCATGAACGATGTCACCTGAACGCAGCCCGGCCGCGGCAGCCGGTGTATTGGCCTCTACTTTGGCGATGATGGGTGTCTCCGCCGGATAAACGAGTAACTGGCGCACACTTTTCCTGCGCCACCCGCGGGTCTCTGCTTTGTAAGGCTCCGCCCAAACGGTTTGCACCTTGCCATCTCGCTGGAATTTCACTGCGATTTTTTTGCCTTCGCTGCGCACCACATCCCAACTGACGCTGTCGTTCATACCCATGAAACGCCTGACTGGCTTGCCGTCTATCGACAATATTCTATCGCCCGGTTGCAAACCAACCTTCTGCGCCGGCGAATCGGGCGTGACATAACCGATGACAGTCGTTGAATCCGCTTCACTGACCGGGTGACCGACCGCCCAGACAATTACCGCAAAACACAACGCCAGGAGCAGACTAAACAGCGGGCCGGCAACGGCTACGATAATTTTATCGAGCGCTGAGATTTTCGGCAACCTGGCCCGATCTAAATCGGCCTTGCCCTCGATGATGTCCATCGGCGCAAGTTGCGGCAGCGCGACGAAACCTCCAAACGGCAGGGACCCGAGAGAGTATTGGACGCCGTTGATCGTCTTTTTCCAGAGCGGTTTGCCGAACCAGACACCGAATTTTTCTATGTAAAGCCCTCGCCAGCGCGCGGCCAGAAAATGCCCCAATTCATGCACCACGATCAGCAGATTAAAGAGGAGGAGAACTTCGAGGAGAACGACGATGACGCGGACGATGTGCAAAATCATTGTAATAGGTGAAAGATGGAAACTGAGACGTGCGCAAGCGACGCGCCGTTCAACGCTTTAACGCTTTAACGCATTTCCTCGCCTCGGCTCGCGCCCACTGGTCGGCTTCCAATATTGCATCGAGATCGGGGTGCGCAACGGGTGTGTGCCGATTCATCACTTCTTCGACAATCTGCCAGATGTCCGGGAAACGCACCCGTCTATCTAAAAATGCGGCGACAGCGATTTCGTTCGCGGCATTCATCACAGCTGGCAATGTGCCGCCGATCGCGCCGGCCCGGCGCGCGATATTCAATGCTGGAAAATCACTGTACCGCGGAGGAAAAAATTCCAGCTTCGACAACTTGGAAAAATCGAGCGGTGGCAAAGTGTTTGGGACGCGATCCGGCCATGTCACCGCGTATTGGATCGGGAAGCACATATTCGAATAGCTCAATTGCGCCAGCGTGGAACCGTCTGCGAATTCCACCATTGAATGAACGATGCTCTGCGGATGGATGACGACTTCGACGCGGTCCATCTCAACGCCAAAAAGCCAATGTGCTTCGATTGTTTCCAAGCCCTTATTGAACAGGGTTGCGGAATCGATCGTGATCTTCGGGCCCATGTTCCACGTGGGATGTTTTAATGCCTGTTCTGGTGTGATGGAATCGAAATCTTTTCGCGGCTTTTCCCGAAATGGTCCGCCGGAAGCCGTGAGGATGATGCGTCTGACCTCAGAAGATTGAAATGTGGGAGCGGCCTCAGTGCCGCGATCTTTCGGGGCACCGAGGCCCCTCCCACTTTCCAGGCATTGAAAAATGGCATTGTGCTCGGAGTCCACCGGCAAAACGTTCACGTTTTTATCGCCTGCCTCCCTCATCACAATCTCACCCGCCATTACGAGAATCTCCTTACTCGCGACGGCGAGATCTTTCCCCGCTTTGATTGCCGCGAGTGCCGGGCGCAAACCGCCTGTGCCAACGATCGCCACCAGCACCATGTCCACATCGGCCAGGCAGGCGATCTCGCGCAGACCAGCCTCCCCTGAAAAAATCCGCGGCTTGTATGCGAGGGCGTGGCGGAGAATCTCGATTTTCGTTTCATCCACAAGACAAAGAAACGGCGCGCGCGTCTCGTTCGCAGCCGCCGCGAGTTTTTCCGCATTGCTGTTTGCGGCTACTCCGACGATTTCCATCCGCTCCGGAATATCGCGAGCCACTTTAAGCGCACTCTCGCCGATCGAGCCCGTCGCACCCAGGACGACGATGCGCTTACGTGCCGGGGAATTTTCCATTCTCATTGATTTAACCGCGAATGGACACGAATCGACACGAATTCATTCGTGGTTACGACACGCGAATCACCAATCGCAGGTAGAAGAACAACAGCGGCGCGGTGAAAAGCAGACTGTCCAAGAGATCGAGCGCGCCGCCGATTCCCGGGAGCAAATTCCCCGAGTCCTTTACGTCCGTGCTGCGCTTGATGATGGATTCAGCCAGATCGCCAAGTACTGCGGCAAGTCCAAGAAGCACTCCAAGAACTGTCGCGTGGGTCCAGGTCAGCGCCGGCAAATGACCGGGCATTAATTTGAACAGTGCAAGGCTACACAGCAGCGCAAACCCAATCGCACCAAAGAAACCTTCCCACGTTTTTTTGCCGCTGATGTGCGGCACCATCAGATGCCGGCCGATCGCGCTGCCGGTCAAATACGCACCCATGTCGGCAAATTTCGTGACCGCAATCAAGTACAGGACGTAAAACTGTCCGGTGAGATGGCCGTTGCTGGATCGCGGAGTCAGATAAACAATCTTCGTGATGAAATTATAGAGCCAAAGAACATAAAGCAGACCGAATAAGGTGTAAGCCATGGTTTGCAACGGTTCGTCGTGACGCAGCCGCGCAAACATTTGTCGTCCGAAAACCGTCAGCAGAAAAAAGAGCAGGACGGCGACCTCGAAGTCGTAGGAGCCAGCGGGTCCGATTTTTGAAAAATAATAAAAACTGCCGACGAGCATCACCGCGCCGCAAATCATTCCCGTGATCTTGAAATTGGGGAGTCCCTTGTGATCGAGCATCCGGTAAAATTCCCAAAGCCCAATCATTCCAAACACGCTAATCAGCACCCAAAACAAGATCTCGTATCCCGAGAACACGATGAGCAGCGCGATCGTCCAAAGCGCGACCGTGCTTATAAACCGCAGAATGAAGGCGGAACGCGATGCCGCGACTGCGGGATTTGTCCCGGTTTGCTCAAGAGTCACGGACATGCATCTGCATCATCCCCAAGGAACGATTCGGGCGCAAGCGGAGACGAACCGCGCATTAGCAATGCGACTCCGCTGGGACCGGCGAAGCGGCCCGGCCTTACTCCGGCGTCTGCGATGGACTCGGCGAAGTAGCCTCTTCTGCAGGAGGCGGAGTTGGCGAAGTAGCCGACGCCGCAGGATTTGCGGAACCGCCAGCCATGAACGCTCCCGTCAACTTAAGCTGTCTTACGCGCTCTCTTTCGGCCTTGAATTCTTCCAGCTGACGCTGACCTTGCTGTTGTATTTCGCTCTCCTTTTCAGCACGCAACTGTGAGGGTTCGGGAGCCCTGACGGAAAGCTGCTGTGTTATCCTGTCTCTTTCAGCTTGCATCTGTGCAGGGTTGGGAATCTGGTCTTGAGTATCGGTAGGATTCGTCCGGGTGTTCATTGCGGCTTGTTCTTTTTGGGCCAACGCTTTCTCTCTTTGATCTAGCGCGTTTTGTCTTTCATCTAGCGCTTTTTCTCTTCCATCCAACACAGTCTTTCTTTCAGCCAACGCTTCCTCGCGTGCATCCAGCTCCACTTTCCTTTGAGCAAGTTGTTGTTGAGCGGCTGACTCCTGTCTTTGACAGGAGCAAATCATCACGGAAGAGACGAGCATCGACAGGACCAAAATCTTTTTCATATCAGTAGTAAATTGGTAACGATTTTGCATAATTCGCGGACGAAGGAAACGGAAGGTCAACGACTAGTCAAACAAAACTTAACGCCGGAAGTGAATCCGGTATCGTGTGGAATGGCTGGAGCTTGGTCTTGTCACAAAGCCATCGTGGAGCGAGCATGTGACGGCGAAAGCATAACGACATCGGATAACAACGATCCAAATTCCAGTGGTGTCCAACGCTGTGTGCAGAAGTTCGCATGGTAGGCTCAGGGCTGTGATTATTGCGGCACTGGCACACCGAGTTCGCGCAGTTGCTGCTTCGCAGATTCGTAGTCCGGCTTGAGCCGCAATGCCTCGGCAAGATGCGACACTGCTTCCTCTCGATGGCCCATGCGTGCCAGCAGAGAGCCTAGAGCGAAATGGGTTTGCGCGTCGTTTCCATTGAGTCGCAGCGCTTCGTTAAACTGCTCGAGCGCCTCGTCATTCTTTCCAATCGTGGCCAGGACGCAGGCCATATTATGATGGGCCTCTGAGTAATCGGGACGTATGCTCAGCGCGGCCTCGTAGTTCGCTATCGCCTCGCTGTATTTGCCCTCGGCGACAAAGGCGTTGCCCAGGTAATTTCGGGCCTCCGCATAGTCCGGGCGAATCTCCACAGCTTTTTGGTAGTGCGCGATCGCCTCATCGACTTCTCGTCTTTGCAGAAAAGCGCTTCCGAGGGAGAACTCTGCTTGTGCATCGTTAGGTTCCAGTTCCAAAGTCTTTTGAAACTGTGCTATCGCCTCGTCCATCTGCCCCTTTCGGAAAAAAACAATCCCAAGATTTTTGTGGGCCTGCGTGAAGTCGGGGTTGATTTGCAAGGCCTTTCGGTAGTGTTCAATCGCTTCGTCAACGGCTCCGTCGTGTCCGAGAGCACCGTCACCGCTCTGTTTGTTTCGCAGTAAGGCAACGCCGAGGTTGTTGTGGGCTGCTGCAAAATCCGGTTTGATTTTCAGAGCTTCTTGGCACTCAGCGATCGCTTCAGTAAATCGCCCGGAATG
>QHNQ01000205.1 GCA_003218135.1 Verrucomicrobiota bacterium | reverse complement strand
ATTATCGCTTCTTTTTCTTCGCGAAAATCGGCGTCCAGGTCACGCCGACGTTACCTCATCAGTCCAGACCTTGAAGCGGCCGAGCGTATTGGGCCCGAACGTCGTGGTTATGGCGACGTCGATCGCATCGCGGCCCCTTGCCACCAACACTCGCCCGATCCGCGGCACGTTGTTCCGTGGGTCGAAGGTATACCAGCGTCCTCCGAGATACGCCTCGAACCAAGCGGCGAAGTCCATCGGACCGTAGGGCGGCGGTGCGCCCATGTCGCCGAGATAGCCGGTGCAGTACCGCGCCGGAATGTTCATGCATCGGCAGAAGGCAATAGCAAGATGTGCGTAATCGCGGCAGACCCCGCGCCGCTCGTTGAACGTTTCCCAGGCTGTTCTTGTGGCGCGGGCATGCTCATAGCCGAATGAGATGTGGTTGTGCACGAAATCGCAGATCGCCTGGACCCGACCCCAGCCCGGCGGCGTTTGACCGAACAAGCTCCAAGCGGTCTGGGAAAACTTTTCTGTATCGCAGTATCGGCTCCCCAAGAGAAAAATGAGGGTTTCTTCAGGCAAATCTTCTATCGAATGCTGCTGCGCAGAAGTTGCAACGACGTCCGGCTCACCCGAGTCCTTGACGACCGCGGTGCTCGCTATCCTGATCTGCCCTTTGGGGGCTACGATACGGCTGCACCAGTTGCCGAAGCTGTCGCGATACGCGGCTATGGGGACAGGCGGGTCCGTCTTTAACTGATCCGGAACGAGAATATCGGCTGCACGCGTATAGTGAATATTCAGCACCAACATCATCGGCGTCGGCTGAGGACAGTCGTAGATCAACTCGTAGCCTACCCTGATCTCCACCATAGGCCTCCTTTGGACCTTGGGGGCTCAGTCGCCACCACCCGTGGAGCACCCCTGCATGCAATTCTCGTCGCGCCGGCACCTTGCCGATAGAGAGCTAAGCAGGGAAAGACCGTTTGGTCCCGCGCCGTTCCATATCTGCTCAGGACCCGTCAGACCCGGCGCGTCTGGCGGTGACGTTGACCTCAACGGTCATTCCCAAATTGTCCGAGGGGAAACCGGTCCAAGTGCCGTGCAGCGGTATCGCCTGGCGTGGATCGCGCACCACCGCGACACGCACGAGGCCGCGGTTGCCGACGATCCCGCTTGCCGGATCGAAATCGACCCAGCCGGGGCCGGGCAGATAGACCTGGACCCAGGCGTGCGTGTTTCCACCGCCGGCATTGCCGTCGTCGTTGTGGTCCGGGACATGTAAATATCCGGAGACAAAGCGTGCGGCCATCCCAAGCGAGCGCACGGCCTCGATCATGAGCATAGCTAGGTCGCGACAGCTCCCGCTTCCAAGCTTGAGAGTAAGGAGCGGGTGCTGAATTCCCTTCTCATGCCGGGCCACATAGGTGAACGTCTGCTTGACGGTCCGGGTCAGATTCACAAGAAGCGCACGCGTGTTGGTCGAACCACCCTTGCGCAAGAAACTATGGACCCACTGGTCGAGTTGGTGATGCGGGTCCAAGGACTGCCGTTCGATGAAATGGACGAGATCCGGCCGGTCCCCCGCATCGTAGGTGAATGGATAGGCGCGGGCAAAATCCTCGATATCCATGTCAACAATGTCGGCCGGGGGTACTGATAGGTAGTGATATGTCTGACGGTGAGAATCGTCATTGCCAACCCATGATTCGTTTATGGATAGCATGCATTTTTCGCGCCAAGAATAAGGCCAGCATCAATGACGACCCTGTCAACGGGCTGGCCGCAGATGAATGAGACGCCGGATAGTCTTTTGAATGATGGGGAACCGCCGCCTTTCACGGTGGACAATGAGACCGGCACATCGCCGTTCCTAATTGTTGCTGATCACGCGGGCAAGTATTTGCCGCGGCGGCTTGGACAGCTCGGCCTTTCCAATGCCGAATGCGAGCGTCACATTGCCTGGGACATCGGCGTCGGCGCGGTTTGCTGCCTGATCGGAAAAGCGCTCAATGCCGTCGTCATTCGGCAGAACTATTCCCGATTGGTTATCGACTGCAACCGAACGCCGGGGTCGGGGACGTCAATCCTCGACCTGAGCGAGTTGACGCGTGTGCCGGGAAACATCGGCCTAAGCGAACGTCACAAGCTCGCGCGCGTTCGGGAGATATTCCGGCCCTATCACGATCGCATCGCGACCGAGCTCGATCGGCGACGAGAAGCTGCCCGACCGACAGCCTTGATTTCCGTGCACAGCTTCACAGCCGTCTTCAAGACCGTGGCGCGGCTCTGGCATGTCGGCGTGCTCTATAACCGCGACCCGCGTTTCGCCCAGATCTTGATGGAGCTCCTGCATCGTGAGGAAGGTCTCGTCGTCGGCGACAACGAACCGTATAGCGTCACCGACGCGTCGGATTATACGATCCCCGTCCATGGCGAGCAGCGGGACTTGCACCATGTGGCACTCGAAATTCGCCAAGACCTCATCACGGCCGAAGCGGGTCAGCGGATGTGGGCGGCGTTGTTTGCGCGATCGCTTCCGCAAGCTTATCAGCGGCTCACTAGCCTGCAGGTCCCCAAGTGAAACAGAGGGCTCTGTCCGAACGCTGGACGCCGATCACGAGCACAATTGTTGCATCCCGAGCGTTTGTTCGCCTTGAACGAGGATAAGTGGGTTCAAATTCAGGCGCCCACCCTCGCTAATCGACCTCCTCGTCCCTATATCCGTTCATCACCGACTTACGATCAGAACCAGCGCCGGTGACTGAGAGACCGGTAGAGCTCCCTCCTGGCGGGAAAGGGGCTCGCCTCATGTTCACAGCAAAGCAATATCGTGCGAAAGCGGCCGAATACACCGAACTGCTGAAAGCGGCTAGTTTGCCTGCCGAAATCCGCGAATTTCGGGGGCTCGAACGAAGCTACCTCACGCTGGCCGAAAACGAAGAATGGATGGCAGACAATCTCGAAAAAATAAACCGTCCGGGTGCAGACGAAAATTGGTATGGCGACGCCATCCTCGCCCAGCAAGGGAAGGATACGCTCGGATGCCATGGGGCCGACGTCGCAATGCAGTCGACTGCGATCCCAACAAAGATTCAGCAGCTCTTCGATGACGCCGGTTCCATGGGCGGCCTATTGCAAACAGCGACGCTACGGGGACAGCTCGCCCGCTTCCTACACAAGCATAAGGTCGACGACCTTCGGTGAATCGCTCCCGGCGCTTCTCACACGAAATGCGCTTGAGGCGATTTCACAACCTCGTCGGCATGTTCCCTGAGTAAGACGGGTTAGAACAGAACCGGTTATGTATGTTGGCAAGCGTCAGCCACGTTTCCGCGAGGGCAAGGGCCTGTTCTTTAAATTTCGGGGATTCGTTGGCTATCTCCATAAGTACTAGGGCGTGACTCCGACAATCATCGGAAAACTGCATGTTACGCACCCTTCGCATGAGTACCAATGATCTTATTAAAATCAATGCCTTTGCTGCCCCTGCTCACATCGAATTTCGTCTGACTGGTAGAGTGATTCGAGTTCGCAATGGGGACAAATCACCAGCACGGTATCAGCGGGAAAGATTAGATCGCCTTCATCGTCACGCATTTCAGGGCCAACAGGATCAATCAATATCGGTCGATCGCAAGAATGATTATGGCAAGTAACAACTAGCCAGGGATTGCCCCGGCCACTGTTGAATTAGGGAAGGAGGCGTTGCCCACCTTGAGCCGTTAGGCTCGGGGTGTCGAATCCGCAAAGGAGAGCAACGCCATGACGACTATTACCACGCCTTCATCGCTCGCGCTCGTGCCCAGCCTCGAGACGGCTTGGCAAGATGTGGACAGTTCCTTCGAGCGCTTCTGTCTGACGGCCGGGATCGGAGCCATCGAGCAAATGCTTTGCGAGGACGCGCAGCAGCTCGCCGGCACGCCACATAATCGTGGCGGAAGCCGCGTCGGCCACCGCTGGGGCAGGACCAAGGGAAAAATCGGTTTCCATGGTGGCAAGGTTGCCGTGCATCGCCCCCGGGTGCGCAGTTACGACGGCCATGAAGTTGCGCTGCCGACCTGGACGGCGGCACAGGCCGAGGACTGGCTTAGCCGCTGGGCCATGAACCTGATGCTGATCAACGTGTCGACGCGCAAGCTCCGGCGTGCCGTGCGGCTGCCCGAGGGCGATCTGCCAGTCATTGCCGGGGATGGCACCTCGAAGTCAGCGGCCTCGCGCCGGTTCGTGGCACTGTCGGCAGAACGGCTGGCCGAGTGGATGGCGTCTGACCTGTCCAAGCTGGACCTCCTGGTCATCCAGATCGACGGGCTGCACATCGGCAACGACCTGGTGCTGGTCGCTGCCCTCGGCATTGATGGAAAAGGCCACAAACATCCGCTCGCCCTGATCGAAGGAGCAACCGAGAACGCCGCTGTCGTGCAGGCACTCATCGACAACCTGATCGAGCGCGGGCTTGATCCCAAGGTCTGCCGGCTGTTCATCATCGACGGCGCCAAAGCGCTGAGCAAAGTCATCCGTCGCACCTTTGGCGCCCACACGCCGATCCAGCGCTGCCAGATTCATAAAGCCCGCAACGTGATCGAGCGGCTGCCCAAGCCGCTGCATGCGTCGGTACGCC
>QHNQ01000103.1 GCA_003218135.1 Verrucomicrobiota bacterium | reverse complement strand
GTTCGCTGCCGCGGCTGTCGGTCGAAATGGGTCTAATGGCCGTCGCGGGGACACAACTGTGGCATCATCTTTTCATGGGCGGCGGGCTGGCGGATTTGCCTCAGTGGTCAGCGGTGCCAACGCCCGCGGCGGTTGAAGCCGGCGCCGGATCGACGGCGATCCCGGTCACGAAAAGCTAGTGAAGTTTCGCCAGCGTCTCCCGCCCGCGTTGTTTTGTTTCCGGGTCGTCTTTTTCGGTGTCGGGCATCGCCAGACCCTTGTTGATGAATTGGCGCGCTTCTTCTTTCCTCCCCATCTGCGCGTAAATCCGCCCGAGCTCAATGTAGTGCATGAGACGATGTGGATTGATCGCGATCGCCTTCTTCATGTCCTGTTCGGCCTCCTCAAACGATCCCTTCGGCAGCTGGCCATAAATCAGCCCGGCCACAAATCGTTTCGCCGAACTTACCTCTGCCAATACACGATTCCATCGGCCAAGGACATGCCAGGCGGTATCGTTGTGCGGATTGATAGCAAGTGCTTTGTCCACTGATTCCTTGATCCGTGGGGAAGCGGAGACCTGCTCTTTCGTAGGCAAGTACGGCAGCATTTTTCCAAGAGTGATGGCCGGCGCGAGCTGAGCGTCGCAGTCCTTTGGTCCACACGCTGCGGCGCGCGTGGAATAGTCCAGTGCGATGTGGCCCAGTCGCAGTTTTTCTCGCGTGTCCGATGCGTCGCTCATGAGGTAGCGATACTGCCGAGCAATCCTGACAAGCAATTCAGGATTCTTCGGCTCCACTTTCTCCGCCGACAGATAGAGCGGTAACGCATCCTTAGCCTGAAATTTTCGCTCAAAGGCTTTTCCTTTTTCGACAAGGGTGTCGACTGATTCAGCGGCGAAACCGACGTCAACCAACAGCAACGCTGCTGTTGCAAAGAGCCGGTAGATTAGGGATTTCATCAGAACGTTGTGGAGGGACCCTATGCTAAGATCGGTTGAACGCATTCCCGCGGCCTTGGCGCCGCCCTTAAGAAGCTTTCTTGCCCGAACTCTCGGCTGGTGCGTCCCAAGGCGAGACCGCGGCTGCTCTCAGCCACGAATCCATTATTATGAACACAAAAATAACAACACTTGGCGCAGCTTTGCTCGCCGTTGGCTGCTTCTGGTCGAGCCAGGCTTTGGCACAGACCAGTACGACCGTAACCACGACAAACGGCGCATTCACTGAATACGTTCCCGGCTCCGAAACAATGGTCGTCAGAAGCGAAACTGGCACCAGCCCGTTGAGGTATTCCGTAACCAAACAGACGACAATTGTTGACGAGACTGGCGCCCCAGTTGCAATCGACCGCATTTCGCCCGGTAGCCAGCTCTCAATCCAGTACACGGGCTCAGGCGACCGGCTTGTAGCGTCTCGAGTTGTTGTGCAGCGGGCGGCACCGGCGACTACAACGGTCACGACCGTGCCGGCCGTAACCGGACAACAAACCAATACCACCACGACAACAACCCGTCCTCTCACGCGCGAGGAAAAGCACGCGCTCAAAGAGGAACGAGAACATCCTGGGAGAGCCGAGAAAAAAGCGATCGAACATCAAAAGCACGTGCTGGAAAAGGCCAAGGACACACTCGACGACCACGATTAGCCGCGATGTCTCCGGGATTCCCGAGGCCGCAGCGCAAGCAAATCGCTTGCGGTCCGGTTTAATGGTTTTTCACGGCGGCCTCAACCAATCTTCCCGCATTCAGCAGATCGGGTTCGGCGAACCGCGGACCGACCAGTTGCAAACTGGTGAGCGGGATGGATTGGTGTTTGATAGGGATTGGTACGGCAAGAGCGGGAACACCCCCGAAATTCACGGCCTGCGTATTCTGCAAAGCCAGCGCTCGCGCCTCAAACGCAACGGTGCCACCAAATAACGGAACATGAGGCGGTAGATTTTTCAGCGTCGGCAGCGCGATGAAATCCACATGTTCAAAGGCGCGGCCCAATTCTGATTTCCACGCAGCCTGTTTCCGCAGCGCTTCGGGATAAGCGGTCTTATATTGAAGCCCACCGAGGGCGAGGACTGCCTTTGTCCGAATAGTCACTTGAGATTCGTTTGTGAATTTTTGGTCATAAAGCCAAGCACCCACCGCAGCCACTGTCGCTGCGTCCTTTTGAGCTTGGATCCACTTGTCGGTAAATTCGCGGCTTAGGTTCACGACCTTGAATCCAGTCGCTGCCAGGGCGTCATCCACTGCGCGATCCACGTTGGGATTCGTTCCTTCTACATAGACGCGCCCGATTCGAATCCCGTCGGCTGAAGGTTTGGCTGCTACCGCTTGTCGATAGCGCCCTGAGAATCCCACCTGCAGCAAGTCCATGCCTCGAACTGTGCCGGCGATGTCTTTGGCCAGTGGTCCAATTGTGTCGAGCCGGTTCGGAGCAATCGGATACACGCCGTCGATCGGGACCAAGCCAAAGGTTGTCTTCAAACCAACCACTCCGCAGCAGGCGGCCGGCACGCGAATCGAACCCGCTGTGTCTGTGCCGAACGAAACATCGGCCTCATCGTTTGCTACCGCCACCGCCGATCCGCTCGAAGAACCACCTGGAATGCGCCCTCGATCTAATGGATTTCGCGGCGTGCCGTAGTACGCATTCATGCCCGAAACCGCCACCGCCAGCTCCGACAAATTCGTCTTTCCCACAAATTGCACTCCGCTTTGGCGCGCAATTGCCAAACATTTTGCATCGCGTTTTGCAGGCGATGCGTGCTTGGCGAGGAATTCGGAACCGGCCGTGGTTACCACGCCTTTCATATCGATCAAATCCTTCACCGCCAGCCGCAATTTCTTGCTGTCGTTTGAAGGTGGCCAATATTCGATGAAGGCCTTGTCGCGTGTCGAACTTTCCGGCCGCGCATTCGGAATTGCGCAGCCGCTGAGCCAAGTCACGAAGAAGATCGCGGGTACAATCGTTCGGATAACCGCGGACTTGAACGTCGCGATCCGAAAACAGGGGCTGAATAATCCGGACATGATGTGCACTAAGTAACGCGGCGCCTAGCGCGCCAACCAAAGGAATCGGTTCGGTAGCTAATAACGGCCGCCAGTTGCGGCCTTATCGGTGATAGGCGGCCGCGGATTTGGCCGGGTCGTATGGTACTGGGCCGCCCGCGGTGGGAGCATAAACGGAGACAGACCGGTCCTTTTTTACGTCTACCGGGTCAAGAAGTAAGCCTTTGTTACTCGCCTTCTCGGTGTATTCGATCAGGACTCGGGCGGTTCCGTTGAACCCCCACATCATGAATCCGGTGCCGAACAGCCCCCCATTCGGGAAAAGCTCGTCCAAGCCGGCCATAGCGTGAAAACAACTGATGGCGACCTTGTCTTGTCGATACAGACGGTCATCGGCCCGGTATTTGATCTTTCCTTGGTCGAGTAAGCGTTTGCGCGCGACGGCTCGATTAAAAGCTTCCTTACGGATTTCGTACGGGCCCCACATCGCCACGGCATTCTTCGCGTCCACCGCGAGCTTGATCGTTTCTGCGAGAGTAAAGTTTCGGCCAGGCGATATCGGACATTTATTCTGCTTCGGAAACAACCGGGCACCTGGCCCATCAAAGACGCACAGGTGAGGATTGGTGAGGAAATCGCGAGGGAGCCAACTGATGGTAAAGGCTTCGAATTCCCGATTCTTGTATTTTCGCATTGCCAGCCCACGGGTCAGATTTGGTTGTTTGTTGTCCGCGAATACTCGAATGACAGTAATGAACGAATGCGAGAATTCCGGGTGATTTTCGCGATCTTGGTACGCGAACGGAATTATAAAATAGCGTTCGCGCGTAAGAGTGCCCTCGCCAAGGCGAGGAGCGATTTTGGCTTTGATCGTATCTACGATCTGAGTGTAGAGCGGCACATCGTAATTCGAAAAATCGACATCTCCCGCCTGCGCGACCAGCGGAAACCCAAGAAGCAAAAGGAAGATTCGGAAGTACACGTTCGTGAAATTATCAGCAACGGCTTTCATGGAAAGGCGTAGTTTGTCGTTCCGAAGCCCGAACTCACGGCTGCAAACGTTGAGACGCAGTGACTGATCTGGAAGATTACCGCGCGTTCAAAACCGAGCGGGCTCGGAAGACGCGGCGTGCTTCAATCACCTGCCACGCAACCAGGCCCGGGATTCCGAGAATCAATTCGCGCACCCGGGCAATCAAAGAGAGTGCGAAAGCAGCGTCACCAGGAATACCGAGCAAATTACCAACGACGACGTAACCGCCCTCCTGCACTCCAAGTGCGCCCGGCACAGGAAAAACTAGCGAGCGGATCGTCAGAACCATGCTTTGAAGGATGACTGCATTGACGAGCGTCGCGTGTAATCCGAGCGCATAAAGAGCGATCCAGATTTCGCCGGAGCCGAGTATCAGTGACGTGGCCGTCCAGGCGCAGCATCCAACCACACCGGATCGCCGCGCGTACTGTGTTCGAATCGCCTCATCGAGAGTGTGGCCGCTGTGCACTAGCGAATGCCAATCCTCTGCATTCGCCAGCCGCGAAATCATCTTGCCAATGAAGCGAAACATTCCCAGTCGTTGGACGACATAGAATCCGACGATCGCGAGAACTCCGATCACTGCTCCGATCAGTGTGGGGCGGACAAAGCTCTGGTGTCCCGTTGCTGTAATAATCAACGCCAATCCCAAAAGTGTAAAAACAATCTGAACGAAGACTCCCAGAGTAACGTCCACGAGAACGCTCGCTGCGGCCGCCGGAATCGACGCGCCGTGTAGCGCAGCAAGCCGCGCCCGAACGACGTCACCGCCAACAGCAGCGGAAGGCACGAGCGTGCTGACCGATTCGCCAATCCAGCGCATCCAAAACAGTTCCCACAGCGAAAGACGCTCCGTTCTCGGAAAGAGTGACCACCATGCAAGCGCGTCCAGCAACACTGGGACTGCGAGGTGATAAATTACGACCGCAGCAATCCACCACCCGGCAGAGGCGAACGCCGTCATAACCTGCGGCGCGCCCTGGTGAATAAGCAGGAACGTGAATAGCGCCGCGCCCGCGGCGACGAGCAAATAAAACACCATCCTGATTCTTTTTCCACTTTTCATACGATAGTTCGCCCCCGCGAGGTGACGCTGGTTCAGCGACGAATTGGGAATTGTAGGGCAACCGCTTTGGTTGCCAACTTAATGCCTACGCAGGCCCACCACCCCGGCAAGCTCAGCGCTGTAATTCCGCCCACGAGTGGCGGGCACCGCTGACGCAACGGCCCTTCGTCGAACGGACTTTCCAAGAACCGCGCACAACATTAGCCAAATAATTCCGAAAAAAAATTGCCGCGAGCACATCAGTCAGAAAATGGGTCGCGATTGGCTGCGGCAATTTCAGAGGACGACCTCTGCAAAATCAGCTCAATCGAATTAGTCCTTGCTAAAATAGTCCCCCTTCGATACATCGCTTTCAAGTTCTTCATCCGATATGTCGATGTCCGGATAGCTTTAGCCTGTGAAGATATTTCGAAACCTCGCTATGCTGTTTGCTTTCGGAGCTGCGTCGGCCGCAGCGGGGCCAGCGAACGTTATTCTTCAGCCTTCACCTGCCCCGGCGGACGAAAATTCACACGACATTTTCTCGTACGAAACGACGTATACGTTCGGCAGCGATTTTAAGGAATCGAAACTCGGTCATGGGGATTCGCTGTATAACGATTTCAGCTATGACCATCGCTTTTTGATCACCGGGAAATGGTACTTTCGCGTCGGCGTCGAATACGATCGCTATGATTTCGGCGGCGCCGACAACGGATTACCGGATCATTTGCAGACCGCATCCGCTCATCTCGCCCTTGAGTACGTCGTAAAAGATTTCGCTGGCATAAGCATCGAGCTTGATCCCGGCGTTTACTTTCAAGACAACGTGACTTGGGATGCTTTCGATATACCGGCGAAAGCGTACGTGACATTCCCGTTAAAGAAAGACAAAATCTTTGCCGTTGTCGCTTTGGGCGGGAGCATCTATCAAGACCCGCCTGTCGCTCCGGGTGGAGGCATTATCTGGATATTTAGCGACAAGCTGCGCCTTCAGGGGGTGTTCCCGAGACCAGCGCTGATCTATCAGCCGAACGACGATTGGGAATTCCGGATCACCGGTGAGCTTAACTATACGAGTTTTCGCACTGACGACGTGCTGACAACTGAGCGGAAATTGCAGTTACACAACGCAGTCGTCCAGTACAGTGAGGATCGAGCCGGCGTGCAGATAGCTTATTCCGGCCTAAAACCCTTCAAATTAATCGCGGGCGCAGGCGTCACCGTCGAACGAGATTTTGATTTCTTCCGCGCGAATCAGTCCAAGAGAACGGATCCCGCTCCGTACATCAGGGTTGTCGCAGAAGCGAAATTTTAAGGGAACATTTCGCCGAGCTTTCTGGCTATTCCCTGATCGCCGCGAACCTTTAGTCGGCCAGTAAGATAGGCCCAAGTCCCGCTGAGTTGGTCATGGCAAATGGCGACCCAATCCTTGTCCGTAGCTATAAAAGTGACATTTGGATCGGGGATTTTTCCCTTGCCCATCTTGTAGGTCCCGTCGTTTACCTCGATCCACCATTGACCGCCCTTCGGTCCGCCCAAGTCCCATTGGTACCGAGCGTGCACACCTTTTGCTTTTGCCGGTTGAAAACCGCCGCGCATGGAATCGAACACTTGCTGCGGCGTCGAATCAACGTTGTCGGCTACGGCGACGGCCGCACCGACGCACACGGTGACCGTGAGAATGCAAATGTGTCTACCAGCGGCGCTCATTGCTCAATCCGCCGTAATAGAAAAACTGCGCCGATAAATGTAATCAATGCGCCTGCGAGCAGAATCACAAGATCACCAGTATAAAATTGCAGGCCAGCGTCATACATATTCACGAGCCGAAAGGCGCGGCAAAAATGCGTAAGTGGAAACAGCTCGGAAACGTAACGAACCGCTGTGGGCAACTGTTCGAGCGGGGCGAACGCGCCTGAAAGTACAAACACAGGCAATAGAAAGAAGACCGAGAATTGAATGGCCTGCGTTTGCGTGCGCGAAAACGCGGAGATCAGCAGTCCGAGTCCGAGCGAGCAAAGAAGAAAGAGCAAGCACACGAGTGCCAGCGCCGGCAGTTGATGAAACGCAACCCCAAAATGCCAGCCGCTGACTAGCATGATTACAAGCACCAAAAACACGGATACGACCAGGTAAGGCAACATCTTCCCGATCACGATCTCGCGGCGACGCAACGAGGTCACCATTAGCTGGTAGAGAGTTCCTGACTCTCGCTCCCGCGCGATTGTGCATGCCATCAGTGTCACCGTCAGCAACTGCAGGATCAGGCCGATAATGCCCGGGACAACATAGTCGATCACGCGCGATTTCGGATTGTAAAGCAGCTTGCGGTCGACCGACCACATTTCCATCATCGAAACAAAACGCTTGCGTATTTGCACCGGTAACTGCTTGCCAAGCTCAAAAACTTCTTCGGGCAACGTCTCAATCATCCGGTCGCGTTGTTTCAGCTGGAAATCTCCGAGGCTTTGTCGAACGCTTCCTTCGACGGCATCGGCTGTGTTGATGTCGCTTGCGTCGACATATAACAACAACGGTTTCGGATCCCCGTTTTCCAGACTTTCATTCCACCCAGCTGGAATAACCAGCGCTGCCCGCACGCCGTGGCCGAGCAAATTCGATTCGTCTTTCGTCTCAGGCGATCCGTGACGCCATTGAAACGTCTTGTTCTTTGAGATGATGTCGATGAACTCCTGCGCGCGCGGCGTGTTGTCCTGGTCAATCAACAGGCTGGGCACGCCTGTTAATTCGCCGGTTTCAAACGCGTGGCCAAAAAGCAGAGTAAAGAGTGGTGGCAACGTGAGCACCAGTAACAACACCCGCCGATCGCGATAGATGTGCAGGAATTCTTTGTAAGCAACGCTCGCAACCGCCTCCAGGGAAAGCCATTTCATGAAGCCAGTTTTCTCAAAACGCCGTGGTAACCTTGGGAGTAAGCGGTGAAAACATCTTCCATGTCAGGTTCGACCCAGCGTTCGCCCAACAAGCGCAAATCCGGAAAGGGCCAGTTTTCGCGCCAGCTCGCCAGCAATTTTTCCGGGTCCGACACGTACAGACGCAAGCCACCGCTGCGCAACGAAACGCCAAGCAACTCCGGAAGGGAGCGCAGCCGAACGAGCGCCGGCATGAGCGGTTCAATGTCGATTTCGAGTAATCGTGTCCGAAAGCTCGATTTCAAAGCGCGTGGCGGAGCTTTTGCCAGCAGCCGCCCCTCCTCGATAAAACCGACTTCCGTGCAACGTTCTACTTCGTCCATGTAATGCGTCGTGACGAAGATCGTTTTCCCTTCGTGGCTGAGGTCATAAAGCAAATTCCAGATCTGTTGACGGTGAACCGGATCAAGACCGACAGTCGGCTCGTCAAAAAACAGCAGCGAGGGATCGTGCACCAACGCGCAACCGATCGCCAGGAGTTGCCGCATCCCTCCGGAAAGGCTTTGGGCTGCAGTGTTCTTTTTTTCCTCCAAATCAATCACGCGAAGCAGGTGCTCGATTCGCGATTCAAGCTCAGCGCCCGGCACGCCATACGCGCCACCGAAGAACCGGAAATTTTCCGCCACAGTAAGATCGAGGTAAAGGCTGAAGCGCTGCGGAACGTAACCGAACTTGGTGCGTACCCGTTGCCGGTCTTTCCAGATATCTGCGCCGTCGATGGTCGCTCGGCCACCGGTGGGATGAGTCAGGCCGCACAACATTCGCATGGTGGTGGTCTTCCCGGCTCCGTTTGGTCCGAGGAAACCGAAGATCGTTCCGGCCTCGATTTGAAAGGAAAGATCTTGAACGGCATGCACGTTCCCGAAACTCTTGCTCAAGTGGTCGAGCACAATCACCGGTTCGGTCATGGTGAAACTTTATTGCGATGAACACGAAAATTTGCAAACATCAGACATCCCTATTGCTCATGAAATCCAGCGCGTTGAATCTCCCACGGCAATTTCCCAGATACGCCTGCGGTTGGTTAGTTCTAGTGTCGCTCTTGTTCGTTGGACTGACAATCGCGCGCGCCGACGCCGTCTCCGAGCTGGCTTCATTTTCCATTTTCGACAAGGTCGATCTGGCGCAGCTGGCGAAAAGCGATGTCAAAACTGCGCATGGGCCGCCGATGAGAACGTCGCGATTCCTGGCCGTGCAAAGCTGCTACGTCGCGCCGGGTGCGCCCGCACAGCAGATGGAAGCATTGCGCAGATGGGACCCCACAAGGCATCGTGAATTGAAGGTGTTCCTGCATACTGATTTGCCGTCGAGCCCGTCACCAGCGAATTTTGAGAAACTGAAAAACGCGCCGGACAACTCGCCCGTGCGATCATTCGTTGCTGCGACGCAAAAGCTCAGCCCTGATCTCCAAGTCAGCAAGGATGAGGCCAGGAAGTTTTCTGCCGGCGGCGGAGGCGGGGGAACGATGCCCGCGCCCGTAGCGACATTCTGGGCTGATGTTCTTACGTCGCGCGCGAAAAGCTTCGTGTCTGGCGGCATGGCCGCACAACCGCCGTACGATCACGCCGGTCCGTCCATTCGCGCGAGTGATGAAGTAAATGGTTTATTGCGCGAGCAAGAAAAGATTCGCCGGCAGTTTTCCGGCTTTCTTGGAGCCACGGCAATTGGTCACGGCGCTGGTTCGCTTCGCCCAGAACTTTATTGGGAACTTCTCGACGTAGACGACCAGGGAGTCGTGACTCTGGGCGCGTCGTACAATCGCGGTGGGGCCGGGAGCACCTATCAGGCAGCGGACGTTCTGTACTACGCGAGTGGCGGTTATTACGTGGCGCTGACGTTGTACCAGCTGTGGCCTGTCACCGTGGAAGGAAAACCTTCGACGCTCGTGTGGCGTGGCGACATGATTTCCGCCGCCTCGCTGGGTTCACTACACGGAGTAGAACGGCTTGGCTCGGAGTCAGTGATGATGAAAAACATCACCAAGGCGGTTACCCTGTTTCGCCGGGACAGCAGCGGAGGTCGATGAGCATGTGAAGACGTTCGTGCCACGATCGCTCGTTCTGGTTGGTTGCGCGTCGCTTTTCTTTGCTTCGTCAGCTCTCGCCGAAGAGACCAGCAATTCGTTCTGGCCTTTATCA
>QHNQ01000102.1 GCA_003218135.1 Verrucomicrobiota bacterium | reverse complement strand
ATCAGCTCGAGCAAATCAAGAAGTTCACCAAAGTCGTTGCCGATACGGCGGACTTTGAGTCGATGAAGGAGTTTAAGCCGCAGGATGCGACGACGAATCCGAGTCTGGTGTATGCTGCAACCCAAAAAGAGCAGTACTCGCATCTGCTCGATGAAGTTTTAAAAGATCGCAAGAAATCTGGCCTAAGTAGTCATGATCAGATCGAAGACATTTGTGATCATCTGCTCGTCCAATTCGGCACGGACATTCTTGAAATCGTGCCCGGACGTGTTTCCACAGAGACAGATGCGCGATTGTCGTACGACGTGGAAGGTTCGATCAATAAGGCGCGGCGACTGATCGAGCTTTACGGGGAGCGCAAAATTCCGCGCGAACGTGTGTTGATCAAAATCGCGTCCACTTGGGAGGGATTGCTTGCCGCCGAGCAACTTCAAAAGGAAGGGATCCGCTGCAACCTGACGCTGCTGTTTTCGTTGCCACAAGCGGTGCGCGCGGCAGAGGCGAAAGTGCAGCTCATCTCGCCGTTTGTCGGGCGGATCTACGATTGGTATAAAAAGGAGATGAAACGCGATTACGTCGGCGCAGAAGATCCGGGTGTTCAGTCGGTTACTGAAATTTATACGTATTATAAGAAGTTCAATATCTCGACTGAAGTCATGGGTGCGAGCTTCCGCAATATCGGTCAAATCCGCGAGCTGGCCGGTTGCGATTGCCTGACGATCAGTCCCGAGCTGATGAAGGAACTTTCCGAATCGACCGAGCCGCTCGAACGCAAACTTGATCCTGAAAAAGCGAAATCGGCCAATATCGATAAGCTTGAGTTGGACGAGAAGAAATTCCGTTGGTTGCTAAACGAAAATGCGATGGCTTATGAAAAAACCGGCGAAGGAATCCGCAAGTTCGCCGCCGATGTGATTAAGCTGGAGAAATTTGTCGCCTCGAAGATCTGAACCGCCGATAACGCGGGATTTAAGCGGATAGGAATCAACCCATTTCTCCTGTCATGTTGAGCGAAGCGAAACATCTCTAGTTGTTGCTTTGGTGAGGGTGAGGAAAATGATCAGAGATTCTTCGCTTCGCTCAGAATGACAACGGACAACGCGCTCGCCGTGGTTGAAAATCGTGTTCAATGTTGTTCTCGTTGAGCCGGAAATTCCGCCGAACACCGGCAACATCGGGAGGCTTTGTCTGGCAACGGGGTCAAGCTTGCACCTGGTGAAACCGCTTGGCTTTTCGCTCGGCGATCGAGAATTGCGCCGAGCAGGTCTGGATTACTGGGAGGAAGTGCATCCGCAATTATGGGATTCGTTTGAAGCGTTGCGGCAAGGGCAGCCGCCGGACGCGCGCTATTTTTTTCTGACGACAAAAAGCCAACGTCCTTATTACCAGGTGCAGTTTCAGAGAAAGGACTTCCTGGTTTTTGGTCGGGAAACGAAAGGGCTGCCTGAGGATCTGCTCGCCGCCAACGCTCATGCTTGCATCACCATCCCAATGCACGGGACGCGAAGCCTTAACCTGGCTACAGCTGTCGCGATTGTGTTGTTTGAGGCTGTGCGCCAACAACGCTAAGCAGTGGTAGCGGACTGAAGGCAACGATCAGCATTTTGTGGCAGCGAAGGCATCCGGCAAACATCGCGCTCACGTTGAATAAATGAGAGCCTCCAAAGGTCAACCAACTCAGAAGGAAAGATCTTGTGAGAATATTTGTTGTTTTAATTTGCAGTCTTGCGCTCGCGTCGCTCGCGCTTGGCGCGCAAGAAGAGAAAAAGAACGAACAACCAAAGAAGGGGACACAGGCTGGGCAGGTTTCGCAACCGGGTGGAAAACCCACAGGAGCAGGCAATCAGACAGGTGTCGCTAAGTCAGGACAGGTCAGTGAAAAACGTAAGCCGCGCACAATAACCCAAGAAACCAGCCATGTTGAGAACGCGATAAAGAATATATATCATGGACTCTTCGGCAAACCCACTGGAGCGGGTAAGCCGGCTGAAACCGGCAAAGCTGCAGCAACAGGGAAGTCGACCAGCGCAGGTAAGGCGGCGAGGCATCCACAAAATAATGCTGCGACGTTGAATAGATGAGAGCCTCAAAAGGTCTAACAACCCAAAGCAAAAATCTTATGAAAACACTTGTAATTTTGATTTGCAGTTTGTCGCTTGCGCTCCTGCACCTCAGTAGCGCTCAAGAGCCGCAAGGTCCGCAAGGTGCCAAGGGGAAGAAAAAGGCTGCTTCTACCCAGCAGGGTGCGCCGCAAGGCGCAAAGACAGTGAGTAAACCTCAAGCCAACAAGCTCGCGGGACCACCACCGAAAACAGCCCAATATGGCAAGGCAAAGGGTGGCGCTTACCAAGCGAACAAGCCCGCCGAATACGGCAAGGCAAAGGGCAAAGGGCAAGGTGTCAACGCTAATAAGCCTGCTGAATACGGCAAAGCAAAGGGTGGCGCTTACCAAGCGAACAAACCCACCGAATACGGCAAGGCAAAGGGCAAAGGTCAAGTTGCGAATGCTAATAGGCCCGCAGAATATGTTGCTGGCAAACCAGGGAAAGCTGGTGTCGCGGCAGGTAAGCCCTTTAAGTCGCAGCACTTCAACGTTTCGAAACAGCCAAACATCGCGAAAGCGCCGCCTGTGCGGTTCCAGCAGGGCAGACACATTGAAGGCAGCCAGAACTGGCAGGGCCACCAATATACCGCCTTTCGCAACTACCACGCAGAATGGCATGACCAGGGTTGGTGGCAGAATCGCTACCACAACAACATCGTGTTCGTGTTCGGGGCGCCGTATTTTTTCAACGCCGGTTACTGGTACCCCGCCTGGGGCTACTATCCCAATGCTTATTACGCGTGGGATGGGCCCATCTATGCTTATAATCATCTCCCGCCCGACCAGGTAATTGCTAATGTGCAGGCAGCTTTGCAAGAGCAGGGTTATTATCATGGCGAAGTGGATGGTTCGATTGGGCCGCTGACACGTGCTGCGATCGCAGATTACCAACGCGACCACGGACTTTACGAGACAGCAGCAATCGATGAGCCGACGCTGGAATCATTGGGAATGTCGTAGCGACAATTTGCATACCGTAGTCTGTAATCTGTAGGGGAAGCTGACAGCTTCCCCTACAATTTTGGCTGATCTTGTGCGATGTCGATCCCGGTGAGAGATAGTTGCTCATGGAGCAGGCCCAGTTAGTCGCCCGGGATATTTGTCAGTCGTTTCGGATGGGTTCGCGCCGGATCGAAGTGTTGCGCGGCATCTCGATGGAAATCCAGCGTAACGAAGCAGTGTTTCTTTCCGGCGCTTCCGGCGCGGGTAAAACGACGCTTCTTTACACATTGGCCGGCCTGGAGCGTCCCGAGTCGGGAACCGTCGAATTCGAAGGCCGGCGATTGTATCGCGGCGGCTCGTCCGCGGAAGCTCGTTTGCGCAACAAGAAGATGGGCTTTGTTTTCCAGGGTTATTTTCTGTTACCCGAACTTACCGCATTAGAAAACGTTCTGTTGCCGGGAATGATTGGCCGCCGCGCAACAAAGACCGAAGCAGAAGAGAGCCTCGTCGCCGTCGGTCTTGCTGATCGCATGAATCATCTGCCGGCGGAACTTTCCGGCGGAGAACAGCAGCGCGTCGCCATAGCGCGAGCGCTGACGAACGATCCCGATATCGTTTTTGCCGACGAACCAACTGGAAATCTTGATTCGAAAACAGGCGACGCGATTATGGATCTCCTCTTGAATCTCGCACGCAATCGGAACAAGACGCTTCTTGTGGTGACACACGACACTCGTCTCGCAGCGCGCGGTGACCGCCAGTTGCACATCAAGGATGGAGTATTGCAGTGAAATGTTGAAGCGTTGAAGGGTTGAACGATTGAAGCGGAACGCTCGCTTCAACGCTTTAACTCTTTAACGATTTCCATTTGCTGCTTGAATTACGCAAGTAAACGTCGAAGATTTTTTTGCGATTATGAAAACCACTGATGCAGCGGTGTTAGACGAACCCAAAATTCATGAGCCTACTGCAGATGCAGTAGTTGAACCCGCCATTGAAGGTCGCCCACAGCCTACGGCAGTCGGAATCAAGGACGCGAAGGTTTACATTGACGGAAAATTTTACTCCGAGGCGGACGCTAAAGTCTCTGTCTTCGATCACGGTCTGCTGTACGGCGACGGAATTTTCGAGGGGATTCGTTTTTACAATGGGCGCGTTTTCCGGCTTGGAGAACATCTCGATCGTTTATGGGACTCGGCTCGCTCGATTGCACTCGAAATTCCAATGACAAAGGACGCCATGACGGAAGCGCTCCTCGAGACAATCCGGCAAAATCATATGCGCGATGGGTACGTCCGCCTGGTGGTAACCCGTGGGATCGGCAATCTGGGTTTAAACCCGACACAATGTAAATGGCCGAGCGTAATTATTATCGTGGCAGCGATTACGCTCTATCATGACAATCTTTATCGAAAGGGACTGACGATCGTGACGTGCGCAACGCGCCGGTGCAATCCCGGCGCGCTTAATCCAGCCGTCAAGTCGCTGAATTATTTGAACAATGTGATGGCCCGGCTGGAGGCCAATCTGGCTGACGCCGACGAAGCGCTCATGTTGAACGATCAGGGCAATGTTGCCGAATGCACTGCGGACAACGTTTTCGTCATCAAGCGCGGTCAAATTGTTACGCCGCCAGTTACTGCTGGCGCGCTTCGAGGCATTACGCGTTCGGTGGCGTTTGAGATCGCCGAGGAACTCGGGTTCAAAACGCTAAAGGCAGACATTACGCGCCACGATATTTATGCTGCCGACGAATGTTTCCTCACAGGAACGGCTGCGGAGATTATTCCTGTGGTCAAGGCCGATGGGCGCATGATCGGCAATGGAAAACCCGGACCGATCACGACGCGCATCATTGCGCGCTTCCGGGAAATGACACGCGACACCGGCACACCGATTTACGGATAGCGTTGAGCAAAGCCGCTCCTGGCGGAGAGTGTCGCGGGAATATTCGGGTTGAATGTTTCCAAACTATCAGGGTCTAATTAAGAGAAATGTTGTGCGACGTTTGCAAATGCAATGATGCGACAGTCTTCCTGACACAGATTCTGGAGGGCAAGATGCACAAGGTGAATTTGTGCGAAGCTTGCTCGAAAGAAAAAGGTGTGCAGGATCCCACGAGCTTCGCTCTCGCCGATCTGCTGCTTGGCATCGGAGCGGCAGAGGAAATCGAAAAGGGAGCGCCCGCACAAAAATGCCCGGTGTGCGGTTTCAGCCAGGCCGATTTCAAAAAGACTGGTCGCCTGGGATGCAGCGAATGCTACGTCACATTTGGAGAGGGCTTGAACTCACTTTTGAAAGCAATGCACAAAGGCACCGAGCACGTTGGCAAATTACCAGAACGCGCGCAACGCGCCGTCGCACTCAATCACCGGATGCGTACACTGACAGAAAATTTACAGAAAGCCGTGGCCGACGAGAACTATGAGACGGCGGCCTCGTTGCGCGATCAGATTAAACAGCTCGAAAGCGAGCTCTCCAATTCGCCATGAAATTTTCAAACATGCTCGCTACTGCAGGAGAATGGCTGCGCGGTGAAGGGCCGCATCACGAAATTGTAATCAGCAGCCGGGTGCGCCTTGCGCGCAATCTGCGCTACCGCCCTTTTCCTGGCTGGGCAAAGAAAGCGGAGCGCACTTCGATCCTGGAATTGATCAGGGCACACGTGGAAGCGCTTCCAGAAATGCAGGAATCATTCTCCGAAAGCTTGCAGGATCTTTCGGCGTTGGACAGGCAGGTTCTGGTGGAACGTCATCTAATCAGTCGCGAGCATGCCGCCAAGGGCGGCGGCAGCGCAGTGGTGGTGAATCGGCGCCAAACGGTCAGCATCATGATCAACGAAGAAGATCATCTGCGGATGCAATCGATTCGGTCCGGGCTCCAGCTCAAACAGGCCTTCAAGCTGATCGACAAGATTGACAGCGCACTCGAAAGCAAACTGGACTTCGCTTTCGATCCGCGGCTGGGATATTTGACGGCGTGTCCTACGAACGTCGGCACCGGCATGCGCGCCTCCGCGATGCTTCACTTGCCAGGGCTTGTCCTGAGCGAGCTGATTAATCAGGTAGTTCAAGCCGTGAGCAAAATCGGTCTCGCCGTGCGTGGGCTTTATGGCGAAGGCACCGAAGCCATGGGCAATCTTTTTCAGATTTCAAATCAAACCACCCTTGGTGAAAAGGAAGACGAGATCATCAATCGGCTGAGCAAAGTGATCGAAACCATCATCGAAAAGGAACATGACGCGCGTCAAATTTTGCTCCAGAAAAAGCCGAACACGCTGTGCGACCAGATTGGTCGCGCTTACGGAGTTTTAACCTACGCGCACGCGATGCCGTCGAAGGAAGCGCTCAACCTGCTCTCGATCATCAAGCTTGGCATGGACCTCGGCGCATTCCCAGAAGACCAGCGCCTGCAGATTGATGAATTGTTCATCGACACGCAGCCAGCACATTTGCAAAAAAGCTCGCAACAAAAGCTAAACGCGGAGGAACGCGATCATTTGCGCGCTCAGATCATCCGCGACCGTTTGAAACTTTTCCCCAAACCTGATATTAGTAAGATGGCAACAGAGTCGGGCAACGGCTCGACGACGAAGCCATCGAACAATGAATAATTTCACACCCCGGGCTCAACAGGTTTTGGCGCTTGCTCGCAAGGAAGCCGACCGGTTTAACCACAATTACGTCGGCACCGAGCATCTGCTCCTGGGCCTTATCAAGCTTGGGCAGGGCGTGGCGGTGAACGTCTTGCAGAAGATGGGTCTCGATCTTGAGACCGTTCGCATGGAAGTGGAAAAACAGGTCGGCTCTGGCCCGGAGACGAAGATCGTCGGCAACGTTCCCTACACGCCGCGGGTCAAAAAAGTATTGGCACTGGCGGGCAAAGAAGCCAAGGCGCTGAATCATTCTTATGTCGGCACGGAACACATTTTGCTTGGACTTTTGCGCGAAGGCGAGGGGGTTGCTGCCAGAGTGCTGAAAAGTCTCGAACTCGATATCGAACGCACCCGCAACGAAATTCTTAAAGAGCTAGATCCAAACTTCACGCCGTCTGAATCAGAGCAGGAAGGTACCGAAACATCGGGAGCTAAGAAAGACGTCAAAACTCCGGCGCTTCGCGCATTTGGCCGTGACCTGACGGAGTTGGCGAGGAAAGGAGAACTCGATCCCGTAATTGGCAGGCACAATGAGATCGAGCGGGTGATTCAAGTGCTTTGCCGGAGGACAAAGAACAATCCGGTCTTGATAGGTGAAGCAGGCGTGGGCAAAACTGCCATCGCCGAAGGACTGGCGCAGGAGATTGCAAACGGCAATGTGCCTGAATTGTTGCGTGACCGGCGAGTGATCACGCTCGATCTCGCATTGATGGTAGCCGGGACAAAATACCGCGGCCAATTCGAAGAACGCATCAAAGCGGTGATGGACGAAATCCGTCGTTCCAAGACCGTGATTCTTTTCATCGACGAGCTGCACACGATTGTCGGGGCAGGTTCAGCCGAAGGCGCGATGGACGCTTCGAACATTATCAAGCCCGCGCTGAGTCGCGGCGAACTTCAATGCGTCGGCGCGACCACGATGAACGAATACCGCAAGTACATCGAAAAAGACGCAGCGCTGGAACGGCGGTTCCAGACGATAAAGGTGGATGCGCCAACCGTTGATGAAGCCATTCAAATCTTGAAAGGCCTGCGTCCGAAATATGAGGCGCACCACAAAGCAAAACTCACCGACGATGCGCTGGAGACGGCTGTCAGATTTTCCGATCGTTACATCACCGGACGGTTTCTTCCCGATAAGGCGATCGATGTAATGGACGAGGCCGGCGCGCGTGCCCGCATCAACGCCATGACGCGGCCGCCGGACGTGAAGGATATTGAAAAAGAAATCGAAGAGATTCGTTTGGAAAAGGAAGGCGCAATCAAGGCGCAGGATTTCGAAAAAGCCGCAGCGCTTCGCGACAACGAGAAGCATACGAAAGAAAAACTCGATGCCATTCTCAACAAATGGCGCGAGGAACGCGAAGAAAAAGAAGTCGTTGTGACGGCCGACGACATGATGCACATCATCTCGAAAGTCACCGGCGTTCCGCTCCAGCGCATGGAGCAGGAGGAAACGCAAAAGCTCCTCATGATGGAAGCCGACATGAAGCAGCGCGTCATCGGCCAGGACGAAGCGGTTACCGCCATCAGCAAGGCGTTGCGCCGGTCGCGCGCGGATTTGAAAGATCCCCGGCGCCCGATCGGTTCGTTTGTCTTTCTCGGCCCGACCGGAGTAGGCAAAACCTTTCTGGCGCGCACTCTGGCGGAGTTCATGTTCGGTGACGCCGACGCATTGATCCAGATCGACATGTCGGAGTACATGGAAAAATTCACCGCGTCGCGGTTGATCGGCTCGCCGCCAGGCTACGTCGGATACGAAGAAGGCGGCCAACTTTCCGAGGCGGTCCGGCGCCGGCCATACTCGGTTGTGCTTTTTGACGAGATCGAAAAAGCGCATCCCGACGTGATGCATTTGCTTTTGCAGATTCTCGAGGACGGCAAAATCACCGATTCGTTAGGACGCAAGATCGATTTCCGCAACACCATCATCATCATGACCTCCAACGTCGGAGCCGAGTTGTTGAAAAAACAAACAGTGATGGGCTTCGGCGCGCCGGTTGAGGGGCACGATTACGATTCGATGCGTGACAAAATCCTCGATGAAACCAAGCGCGTCTTTAAGCCCGAGTTCCTCAATCGATTGGATGAAATCATCGTGTTTCATGCGCTCACCAAATCGGATCTACTGTGCATTGTCGATCTTGAAGCCAACAAAGTGCTCACCCGCATCAAAGCCAAAGACGTTCACATCGAGTTGCAGCAAAGCGCGAAGGAATTTCTGATCGAAAAAGGATACGATCCGCAGTACGGCGCACGGCCAATGCGCCGCGCGGTGGAACGTTTTCTCGAAGATCCGTTGGCGGAAGAGTTGCTCCGCGGCAACGTCAAAGCCGGCGACAAAGTCGAGGTTGCGGCCGTCGATGGGAAGCTGTCATTCCGGGTTCCCGAATCGCAACCCCAGAGCAGCGCCCCTGCGCCGGCGAGCTAAGGTGCTCTACAATCATGCCCGCGGATGAGCGTCCGCGTAGGCTTTCTTGAGCCGTTCGACTGTGACGTGTGTGTAGATTTGCGTCGTGGAAAGGCTGGCGTGCCCGAGTAACGCCTGGACACTGCGCAGATCGGCGCCGCGATCGAGCATGTGCGTTGCGAAACTGTGCCGCAACTTGTGTGGACTGATCGAAATCGGAATTGATGTGTGGCGCACATAACGTTTTAACACCAGCCAGATCGAGCGTACAGACATTCGTTTTCGCGCCTTGTTGATGAAGAGGGGACCCGCATGCACGTTGGCCGCGGCGCGATACCGCGAGATCGCTTCCAGCGCGGGCAGGCCCACCGGGCAGACGCGTTCTTTGCGGCCTTTGCCGAATACGCGCGCCGATTCTGTGTAAGGATCGAGATCGGCCACATCGAGCGCCGCCAGCTCGCTCAAACGCAAACCGCTGCTGTAGAACAATTCCATTATCGCAACGTCACGCAGCGGCATCCAAACAGGCGCCGCGCGGTTCTTGTCAAGCTTGAGCGGCGCTGCGATCAGTTCCTCAACCTGCTGACGCGTGAGAACGAGCGGCAGTTTTTTCTCAATTTTCGGCAACTGCACTTCGCGAACCGGATTCCGTGCCAGCCGTTTTCGAGCGGTGAGAAATTGATAAAACGTGCGGAATGCTGAGAATTGCAGGCGCACGTACGAACGGGCTTGCTCCCGCTTCATAAGCGCAAAGAGATAATCGCGAAAATCGTCGGCTGTGCATTTTTTCCACGAGGTTTTGTTCTCCGCGCGGAAACCGGTCAGCGCCTGCCGATATGCCTTAAGCGTGCGCGGCGAAGCGTTTCGTTCGTCCGCCAGATAACGCAGGAATTCCTCGACAAGAGGATCTCGATTCACCGAAGCGCCACTCGCCTTTGTCATTCTATTTCATTCCGGTTTTTCTACCACGTAACGCAAATCCGTAGGACTGGCGTTTCCTCGGAACTGGCTTTTGAAAATTGGCGGCGGGTTGGTGGAAATTAATTCGTAGCCCTTCAAAACAAATTCCGGATAAATTCCGTTGCTTGCAGGCTCGTATACCTTGTCGCCGCTGAAAATGCCATAGAGCTTGTATTCGTAATTGTTGTCGCTCCCGAAATCGAGGCGTTCACGATCTGGAG
>QHNQ01000101.1 GCA_003218135.1 Verrucomicrobiota bacterium | reverse complement strand
GCCGCGCCCGCTGCGTAGTACGAGCCGATGCGGCGATTCACGACAACTGGCAGCGCGAGCGAAGGCTCGCGAACGAGGTAGAAGCAATATCCAGCCAGAACGAAACCGCCAACGATGTCGATCACATGATGTTGATATGTGAGAAGCGGCGACAACGCGATCAGAACAAACCACATCATGATCGCAACCCGAACAAAACCGCGCGTGTGACGAAAATAAACATCCAGCAAAATTAGCATGAGTGCCGCGTGCAGCGATGGAAGCAGATTGTAGGGCGCGTCCATGCCGCGGAACCAATCGAAAAGCGCGCCGAGCCATCCATCAGTATGCGGTCGCGGAAACGCGAACCGCAGCGGAAGAAGCAGGAAGCAAATTCCAGCGACGATTATTGCCACCGCGATTCGTTTCGCCAAGACCGACAACTCGCGATCTGTCCGACAAAGAAATGGCGCGACAATGAAGAACAGATCGATGGACATGTAGGGGAGAATGAAAAACGAGACGAAGGGGATCTGGCGCTCCCATTCAAAATAGAATGTGCCGACGTTCGCGCGTCGCGCACTGATCCAGTTGCAACTGCCGTAAACGATCAGGAAAAGGATCGACAGTCCGGCCGAGACGACGAGCGCTTTGCTCCGTTTAACGCCCACGTCGTGCAACTGACACGGTGAACATTCCCCATTGATCGATTTCCATGTCGATCTTCTCAAAGCCGGCGGTCTGTACGAGCTCGTCCATCTCGGCGGTCGTCCGGCGGCGCATGATCCAGCGTTCGCCTTCGCGATTGCGCAAAACGTGCGCAATGAACTCGAGCTGCGGATGCCACGGCTGATTCGTGTAAATCAAATAACCGCCGGGCTCGATCGCTTCCGCGAGCCCACGCAACGAATTCAAAACCAAATCATTTGACGGAAACAACTCGTAGAGACCAGAAACGATTCCGATCGTCGCACGCGGCTGAATCCGAGCGACGGCTTCGCGATCGAAAGCGTCGGCAACTTCCGCGCTAACCATTTTGAGCCCGAACTCTTTGGTGTCTTTTCGAATGATTTCGGCATTCGCCGGGGAATTGTCGCGAAGCAAGGCGCTAATCGAAACGTTCGGCAGCTCTTGCATCGTTTCGATGACATAACGTCCCGTACCGGCCGCGATGTCGATGATGTGCACGTTGCGGCCCGTCGCCGCAGCGCGCTTGATCATACGCTGCAGTGCCGCTTTCAAGTTCGCCTTGCGCTGGCGAATACCGCGCCAGCCAATGGCATTGAGATATGCTGCATCGATCAGCCGTCCGACAGGCGATAATCCCTGCGGAAGATTTTCATAGACGTAATCGAGAGAGATTCCCGAGTCGAAGCCGGTTTGGGAGCCGATTTCAATCCCCTTACTAAAGCGACTGGCGATCTTCAAACCGGCGCGCGCAATCGCGAACCCCAGGCTGCCATTTCTTTGTAAACGCATGAACTCGTCGTGTGTGTAGCCATTTTGATCAGCGTTCAGTAGCGACTGCGGAATCGCGGCGTTGGCGAATTGCGCTCGAATGAAATCGCGGACTACCTCGACAACTTCACGTCGGTTCGTTTCGTGAAAGATCGCGTGATATGCGCCCGGGAAGACCTCGAAGCGCTTTTCCTGCGATGATAGTCGATCGAAGAATTCTCGCTGCGCTTTGAGACTGACAACCCAATCCTTGCCGGCGCCGATCATCAGAGTGGGCATTCGAATCGCGCCGGCGTCGGCAACCAATCGTTTCGCGGTATCGTGTAGATCGAGCAGCACGTTGACTGCGATTTGCCGGAAGATAAACGGATCGCAATCGTAACGCGCCGCTTGCTCGCGATCGTGTGTCAGCATTTTCGATTTCACGTAGCTCTTCACGAAACGCGGCCGCAGCACTCGCAGAAACGGAATCGCGAACGGGATATAGAGCTTCACGTGAAATGCGGCCGTCGCCAGAATCATTGCGCGGATCGGTGGCGCATAATCGTGTACCCATGCCGTCACTGTCACCGCCGCGAGGCTATGAGCGAGCACGATCATGTTCTCGATCGGAATTCCGTGCCCTTTCGAAACCTGCCGCGCGAACGCGTCCACGTCCTTGATTACGTCATGAAGACTGTTTGCCGTGCCGCGCTCACCAGGAGATCGTCCGTGGCCGCGCGCATCCCAGGCGAAAATCGCAACGTCATCCAAGTCTAACGAGTCAACCATTTCCTGCCAGCGACCGGAATGCTCGTGACCGCGATGAAAAAGAAGCAGCGCTTTGTCGGTCGGGTTACTGGGGAGCCAGCTGCGATAAAACAACTCGGCCCCGTCCCAACTGATGAACGTTTGTTCAGTTGCTTCCATTTCTTTGGCGTAGTTCGTTTACCGCTTCACGCAATTCGGCAGCAATCGCGCAGATCTCCATCTTGTCTCTGCCGCACGCCCGGTAATTCAGCGGCGCACCCACAATCAACCGAAGTTTTCGCGGCCGCGGCAATCGCTTGCCTTTGGGCCACGCTAGAAAAGAACCGTCGATGAAACACGGCACCACCGGGACGTCCCGGCCGGCCACTAGCGCGCCGATTCCCGATTTGAATTCACGAAGTTCGCCTGTCGTTGATCGTGTTCCTTCTGGAAAGATAATCAAGATTGTTCCCGGGCTTATGAGCAGTTGTTCGCAAAGTGACAAACTTTGCCGGACCCGCATTTGCCGTGCAAATGGCAACGCGTTCACGATCACGGCGGCGATCCAAAGACGCGGCACACTTTGGAAAAAATAATCGGACGCCGCCGCCGGAAACGCGCGATGTAATTTGCGCAGCGGCAACGCCGCGAGCAGACAAAGTGTATCGAGATGACTGCAATGGTTCGCCACGATAACAAGCGAGCGGTTGGTACGCAGATTTTCGTGCCCAATAATTTCGAAACGATTGTAAATGCGCAGGAGTCCCCGAATGATTAACGCGACGATCGAGCGCAATCCATACACGAGTATGTCGGGCTCGCGCGGGAACTGGCGGAGACGGTCGAGCGGTGTGCGTTCGAGATCGCGCGAGGAATCGTAGCGCCACTTCTTCATCGGAGCGGATAATAATACCCGGCCATGTGCATGAACAACGGCGCAGCGTAGATCAAACTGTCGATCCGATCCAGAATCCCGCCGTGACCAGGAATAGTTGCGGCCATGTCTTTGGTTCCGATGTCGCGTTTAATCACGCTGATGGAAAGATCACCCAGTTGTCCGCCGATTCCAACAATCAAGCCAGTCAGAATCAACTGCCATATGCCGAAGAATGGAAACGAGAATCGAAGAATCCAGGGCAGAATCATGGCAACTGCGAACGCGCCAAGTGCGCCTTCCCAGGTTTTATTGGGACTGATTTCGCTCCGCAACGGATGGCGACCGAAGATTTTTCCGAAAGTGAAGGCCGCGACGTCGCTCAGCGCCGTCGCGAAAATAATGTAACAAATAAAGCCGTAGGCGTTGCTCGCGTTGGCGAGAAATCCGAGGTGACCGAACATCCAGCCGATGTAAATGAATCCGACGATGGCGAGCGACATCCGCTGCAGTTCGCCACGAGCGCGATTGCGCAAAATCGGAATGAACAAGATCAACGCGATCTCGAAGACCGGCACCGCGACAAAAAAACCGTACCAACCGGTGCCTGGTTCTTCGCCGCGCGGATGCGAAATTACTGAAGAAATTCCGACAGTGACGATGCCGGCGTAAACTGCGCCGGTCATCCACCAGTCGCGATACAATCCGGAAGCGCGCGCGAACTCCTTGAAAGCGTAGATCGCGAGTAAGGTGACGCCGACGATGGTTGGAATGCGTCCCAGAAAAACGACAATCAAACCAATCCCCGCCATGAAGATCCATGACCAATAGGTTCTGAACATCGACGCGGTGTCTTTTTTTAAGACCACTCGCAGGAATCCGAGCGTCGCTCCGCCGATCGCGAGGGAAATTAGAACGATCCAGAAGTACGCGCGGAAAATTGGATCGTGCAGTGCGATCTGCGGCGATATCACCCCTTATTTTGCAGCGCTGCGGTGATTCGTTTCAAGCGAACAAAGATCGTTTGCACACAGCCGGCGATCACGACCAAACACGTCCAGTCGAGAATCGTGAAACTCGTGAATGATTGCCCGCGGAGAAAAAACGTGAGCCACGCTCCGATGTGGAGCACGACCATTCGCCACGGCTTCGACATGACTCCGCCAAACTCACGTCGAACGCCGAGCGCTTGTCCAAACAAACCGACATACGCAGTAAGCACTGCCAGGATCGCGGCCCAATATCCGAAAATCGGATTCATTAATCCGCTGTGTGCGACGCCGGCGAAAATGATCACGTCGGAAATGCGATCGGGCAGATCGTTCAGAATTTCGCCGCGCCGGCTCGCTTTGTTTGCCGCGACTGCCACCATGCCGTCAAGCATGTTGAACCAGAGCCGAAGATAACAAAACAACGGCGCAACGATGAGGAGCCAGGGAGTGTGTCCCGATTTCCAAAAACAAATTGCGGCCGCTAGAGCAGCCAGGATCGACAGATACGAGATCGCATCGGGATGAATTCCATGCCGCACACAAAATCGGGTTGTACCCTCCGCAGTCCGCTGAAATCCCGAGGCAATTGGTCTTCGCGAAATCGGCATGTAATCGGGCATGAGTTGCAGTTTGGAGGTCGTGCGCTGCGCCTGCCAATTCAAAATCAAGCATTATTTGCTCGTAAATCGCGCAGCAATCACGCAGAACCGATGCATGAAACGCTACTTACCTCTTCTCATAATCGTCATTGCAACGCTGACCTGTTCCAGTTTGCTCGCCCAGGAGAAAGTCGCGCTGCAACCTAACGTGTCCGTGCTCAGCGTCCTTCAAGGCAGCGCCGGCAAAACGGTCGAGCTGCACTTGAGATCTGGAGAAAAAATGGGCGGCAAGGTCTCGCAAGTGAATGAGAACACCGTCCATCTTTCGAATCTGACCGGCGCGGAATATTTCGACGCATTCGTCGATGCGAAAGACATTTCGGCGGTAGTAGTTCGCGTCACCGGCAGATAGCAGATCCTACAACTCACATTGGGATCGATGTTGGCGATAAAAGATTTCGCCACGGAGAAGATCGGTCTGTCAAGTGTCTTCAGGGTTGTCAAAGCAACCTTCAATTGCCGATACTCGCAGCATGATTACGAAAAATATCGGAATGCTTCTGCTCGCGATTTATCTGATCGCCGTGGGAATCCTCACGTTAACCGGACTCGGTATCGGCATCATCACTGGTCTGCTGGCACTGGTGGCAGGAATCTTCATCCTGATCGGCCGTTAGGCGTTCAAGATTCACCGAGCAATTCAATCATCTGCCTGGCGAGCTTCGGGCCAATGCCGCTTTCTTCGTGTTTGAAATAGACGAAAGCGTCAGTCCAGTTTGTGTTCTGTTCGCGAACGAATTCGGACCAGCGTTTCACGTCTTCTTCGGTGTAATCTTCGCGGCGGAGTCGGAGATACCCGTAATCGGCAGTAATGTTCTTCGGAGTCGCAATTGTGTCCGTATCCGCAATACAGAGCGCGATATCACGCGAACGAAGCAGGTCAAAAATTTCGTCATCGAACCAAGACTCGTGACGAAATTCGAAGGCGGCGCGCATCGAAGGAAATTCGCGAAGAAATGAGCTCAACACATCGGCATCTTTCTTGAACGTCGGCGGCAATTGAAACAGCACTGGGCCGAGTCGTTCGCCCAGAGCTGTTATGACTTTGCAGAAATATTCCAGCGTGTCGGCGCAATCGCGGAGCTTCGACCAATGCGTGATTTTCTGCGGAGCTTTCAGTGCAAACCGGAATTTCTCCGGCGTTTGCGCTTTCCAGTTGTCGATTGTTTTCGGCGCCGGAATGCGGTGAAACGTGTAATTGATCTCTGTCGTAGAGAATCGCTCAGCGTAAAACGGCAGCATCTTCGCCGCGGGCAGATCTTCCGGATAAAAATTTCCCTTCCACTCTGCGTACTGAAATCCAGAGGTTCCAATCCAGAGGTTCATATCAACTGCTCAGGCAAAACTCCGCCTACCAAAAATAGCCTGTAACCAAGATGAGACATTATGATGCATCCGCCGCGTAGCCTGTATTCGAATTCACTATAGCGGCAAGTTCTCTGCTGTTCCGAATGTACCGGGAGCAAAGGACATTTAAGAATTGCCGCATCTCAATAAAAAGGGGGGAAAATGAAAAAATTACTGTTGAGTATTGCGTTGGCATGCGTTGCACCGTTTGCGTGGGGGCAAGTTTCGCAGACCACCACGACGACGACCACAACCGATGCCAACGGGACGATCACTGAGTTCAGTCCGGGGAGCACAATCGTGCTTAAAGAGAGTAATGGGCCCGTGCATTATCGCTTCGGCAAAACGGTTACTTACGTGACGCGCAGCGGTAAGGTCTTGGATGAAGAAATGGTGAGAACAAGGATTAAAGTGGGTGTTCCCGTCCGAGTCCATTACGCCGGGACTGGCGACAGCATGCTGGTTGATCGCGTGATCCTGGACGAAGACTAATCTTTAGTATCGTTCGTCTCCAACGCGCCTTTCTGTTCTGCCTCCGGGCGAACAGAAGGCGCGTCTTGTGTACAGCAGTAGCGGCTATAAGTCTGGTGGCTCGCGTCGGGTCTGCCGAGTGGCCGACGTCGCCTGTCAAGACAGCCGTCGTTCCCCGTTAGTCCGATCCATTTGAGTGAACGCGATTCTTCGCTTAGCACTAATCGCGGCATTCGTCGCAAGCAGTATTGCTCCAGCCTCTGCGAAGAGAAAGGGGACCCGGGAACGAACTCCGAGCAAGGCCGACGTTGAAGCAACCACTCGTCTGCAGGTTTTTCTGGACCGCGCGAATTTTAGTCCGGGTAAGATCGACGGACGCCACAACGATCTTACCTGGAAGGCGGTCGCGCTATACCGCACGTCGCGCGGGGAACAACCACAAACTTCGCCCGCACAAGCTCACGCAAAACACTCCAAGGCAAGATCGAATCCTGCGCCTGACGTCAATGGCCTTGATCTGGCCAGCGTGGATCCGGTGTTCGTCCCCTACACCGTTACCGAAGCGGACCTCCAAAGCGTAGGACCGTCGCCCAAGGAGCCGCCTCAGCAGGCAAAATTAAAATTCCTGCCGTATCACGACCCTGCTGACGCGCTCGCTGAAAAATTTCACAGCGACATTCATTTCCTTGAACAACTCAATCCCGGTAAGTTGAAAGCAGTCAAGGCTGGCGACCAGCTAATAGTGCCAAATGTCGAGCCATTTGAACTTGCCTCGGTAAAAGACATCAAGCCCGGGAGTGAAGTTAGCTCGCAGGCTGCTAATGAGGTTGAAGATCAAGCCGAGGCGCAAAGTGGCAATCAAGGTGAAAACAAAGCCGCAGCTGCAAGTGTGACTATCAAGATCGACACGAAGGCCAACATGCTCGAGGTACACGAAGGAGAAAAGCTTATCGCAGCCTATCCGGTAACGGTGGGCTCTGCGCAGACCGCGTCGCCTATCGGCGAGTGGAAGGTGCGGCGGATCACAAAGATGCCCACCTTTCGTTACGACAAGGAGATGCTCAAGCACGGTCAGCGCAGCGGCAATTTTTACCTGCTGCCGCCCGGACCGCGAAATCCTGTAGGGGTGATGTGGATTGCCCTCAACAAAAAAGGCATCGGCATCCACGGCACAAACGATCCCAGTTCAATTGGCCACGCTGCAAGCCATGGCTGCATTCGTTTGGCGAATTGGGACGTCGTCCGTCTCGCAACGAAAATAAAACCGGGCGACAGCGTCTCTATTCATTAAAATTGAATAATGAATGAACCGCTTGGCGCTCGCGCGCTACAGATTCTCCAGGAGTGGGTGAGATCCGAAAGCCTGCGAAAACACTGCTACGCAGTCGCTGATTCAATGAAACATTTTGCACAACTTCGCGGCGAAGACGCCGATCTTTGGGAAGCCGTAGGGCTGTTGCACGATATGGATTACGAACGCCATCCGAATGTCGAACAGAGCCCGACCGAAGGCCATCCATTCATCGGCGTTGCCTGGCTACGCGAGAACCGCTGGAGCGAAGAAGTCTGCCGCGCGATTCTTTCGCACGCGGCCTACGCAAACGTCTCGCGCGAGACGCCGCTGGAGAAAACGCTCTGTGCTGTCGATGAATTAAGCAGCTTCATCGTTGCAGTTGCACTCGTTCGCCCGACAAAAAGCATCCATGATGTCGACGTGCGGGCAGTGAAAAAGAAAATGAAAGACAAAGCATTCGCTCGCGCCGTGAACCGCGAAGAGATCGTGCGCGGCGCAGAACAACTCGGTATGCCGCTAGACGACGTCATCGCGGAAGTGATTGCTGCGCTCAAAGCGGACGCAGACCGGCTGGGCCTGGCGGGAACCGCGAGTTGAAATCTTAAACCTGTGGCCGTCGCCACAGCGACGCGCCTACAGTTTTTCGGCGATAATTTCCAACACAAGCGGCGTAATCATCAACGCGTTGGGATTCTTCTCTGCGTTCGCCAGAGCAGCGCGCACCTGGTCGTCGAAGCTCTGATCAATGCGCCCCATTTGAATGAGACGGGGAAGATAAATTTCAATGAAAGTCGCAGGCCATTGCCACATGTAGTCGCGCGGTCGGAGGCAAAAGACGTGTGGCCGGGCCGACCGAATTGCAAACCCATTGTCTGCAAGCAGCTCCGATAATCTAGCGGCGCCATCAGGTTCGCCGCCCGATTCACGCCAGGTCGCGATCACATGCTCGCGGAAACGCTCTTGCATCGGGAGGCGTGGAAGGAATCGCCAGGTCTCGTAATGACCGTACTCGTGAAAGATGGACAAACTTCCCTTTGGCATCACGCGCGCCAGCTTGCGAATCAGCAACGCAGGATCACTGACGAAGGAGACCACCCATCGGCACCAGGCGAAATCGTAATCGACTGCGGGCAGATCGTCCGTCATCAAATCGATCTCGTGAATTTTCACATTGTTGACCGAGCGCGCACGGCAGGCTGCTTCCATTGCACGGACAAAGTTCTGCGATCGTTCGAGGGCAATCACTTCGCCTGTCGATCCGACAATCTCAGCGAGATCGACAGTCGCGTAACCAGGACCGGCGCCCACGTCGAGTACGCGTTTGCCGACTGTAACGCCAGCTCTTTGCCAGCAATCTAAAACGACTGGAAGCCAGACACGATGTTGCAGTCCGAGTCTGGCTAATTCCTCGTCATGTGTGCCAAGAACATAGTCGCGATCATGATTGATCGAGGCCGGCAATTTCATTACAACGGCAATATCGCGCATTCCTCAAACCTCAACCCAAAATCCCAAGCCGTGCCCATTTCAAGATTCCGCATCCTATACATTGCCGGTCAGCACCCGAAGCAATCAAAGAAGAACACTTATCTCTTTTGCATATTGTATTTTGGCGCTTTCATCTGCGTGGCATTAGCTGGAGATCCGATTAAATACCGTTCTCCAGACGGAATGTTCGGCATGCGTTTAGCCGGAGACGTCAGCGAAATCGTCGATATCAAATCGGGGAAACCCGTGTTAGAACTGGAGGAAGTCAGCGGGTTCTGGGCAAAGGACTCGAAATTGCTCTGGTCGCCCGACTCGAAATACTTCGCTCACTTTTCGGCCGATCGCCGCGGCGGTTCGACCACGATTTATCGACAAAAGAGAGACGCCGGGTTTGACAAGGTAGCACTGCCAGATTTTCCCGATTGCGAGAAGAAAAATGTGGGAAAGGAATTCGAAGCGAGTCTGGAGCCGAGAAGGTGGTTGAACGCGACTACCCTCGTTGTCTTGGCGCGCGAGGCATGGAGCAATGAGGACGATCCTGACAAAACGAGCGAGTGCGAACGAACAATCACCATCTCGTTTGATGCCAGCGGCAAGGCGTCGATCAAGAATATCAAAAAAGGAAAGAAGTAAGACGCGCCCAGCGTCCGACAGATGAACAACGGTTGGTTGAAAGTTAGGAGCGTCGCGATGGGCGGGGCGATTTTGGGTTTAATCGGGTTCGCGATTGTCGCGAAGATTAGCGCCACGGCGATGTATGATTACAAGCCCGGGCAATTTCTCGTGATCGATGGCGGCAAGTCGCCGGACAAACAATTCGCGATTGTTTCCGGCGAAGACAAGAGCGGCAATTTTGGCGTGCAATTGATGGACGCAAAAACGAAAAAGTTAATCGGTCCTTTGGAAGAAGT
>QHNQ01000100.1 GCA_003218135.1 Verrucomicrobiota bacterium | reverse complement strand
AGCAGCGAGATGCACCGATGCGGAATCGACTGTCACAAGAAGTCGCGCACCGCTAATCAACGCTGCGAGCGTAAGGAGATCTGTTTTTCCAGAGAGATCGGTGATGCTTTGTTGCGCCTTGTTCTTAATTGCCGCGATATGCGTTTGCTCGTCACGGGATGGCCCACTTGTCAGAACAAAATCACAGCCATTGTTTTGGTCAAAGTAGTCAATCACCTCTGCCCATCGCCCTGGCTCCCAAAGTTTCTCCTGACGCGCCGAGCCGGGATGCAAAATTATGTACGGCCTCACGACCTTCCAACTGCGGCGAAGCGCGTCGGCTTTTTCATATGCGATCTGCGGCAGATCCAGATGCGGCGCGG
>QHNQ01000099.1 GCA_003218135.1 Verrucomicrobiota bacterium | reverse complement strand
GCGACGGAAGAAAAGAGCGCAAGGTCGCGCAGATTGCGTCGGGCGATCAGAATGCGCTCGATGTTGGATATCGCCGGCAGCAAGTTGGCAGATTCCTGCGAAACAACAAGCGTGAGTTGGGCTTGTGGAAAACCTTGACGTAAAGCTGCGATGGCAGGTGTAGTCAAAATCAGATCGCCAATTCGCTTGAGTTGCAGGAGGAGAATTTTCACGGGCTCGTAAAGGCTGACGCTTTCCAGCCGCCACAGGGCGACCTGAAGATCGCCGGTCGTTGGACAATCATTGCGCCATTCGCATCGCAGTTTCGTACGCGTCGAGCAATCGTGTTCGAAAATGGTCCCATGTAAAATTCTCGACTACGCGACGTCTCGCTGCAGCGCCCATTTCCTGAGCGATTTCAGGATGTTGGTACAAATGCTCGAGCGCCGCTTCGATGGCGCTGATATCTGCCGGCTTCACGATGATGCCTTCGATGCCATCGCGGACAACATCGCCCGCTTCGCGCGTGGTGATTTGAGGCAACGCGCAGGCCGCCGCTTCGTATGTGACCTTGGCGCTGCCCTCCCATTGCGAGGGAAAAACATGCACTGTGCCCTGGCTGAGATAATTCTCCGGGTCCGGCACAAATCCTACGACGCGAATGTTATCACGCCAGAATTGCTTCAGATACGGTTTAGCCTCCTCATGCACGAAGCCAACTAGCCACAGCTCGGCATCCCGCAGATTGAGGCGATGCCATGCGTCGAGCAGATGTTGAATACCCTTTCGCTTGATCAAAGCGCCGGCGAAAACAGCACGAAATTTCTCTGGCCGTTTTCCGGGTTTGAACCTTTCGATATCCACACCTCGAGGCAGGTAAAAGAGTTTTTCACCCGGGAAACCGCGTACTCGGAAAGTTTTGGCCGCCTTCTCCGATAATACGAGCAGGAGATCAGCGAGTTCGTACTCTTTTATGAAACGCTTTCGGTGGAGCAACAACCTCGCCTTCCACTTCGGAAAAGCGGCAGTCTCGCCTGGCGACGCGCCGACTCTTGACTGCACAATTTTTTCTTTGCCGCCGTCGCGATGCCACGTCGGGATCTCCAAGACGGAAGGGATGTGGTTTCGTCTTGCTATTTGTAGGGTGCGTAAACAATCGCCAGACCAACTATGAAACAAATCGTAGCGGCCCGTCGCCAAATGCCGGGACGTTATCCAGTCGAGATATTTTTTTTTCGCTCCGTAGTAATAGGGCCGATCCAAAAACGAGATAAGACGCACCGGATGCCATCGCAGGGAATGGATCAGTGAAGCGGGAATTTCCTTTTGCCGGTTATCGTAGGCGATGGCTTTTCCGAGGAATCCTCCGCGATACGACGCGCGCAGGGTTTCAAATGCGTCGGTGTCCAAGCCGGAGCCGCCGATGCGGGCAAAAATCGAGTAAAGCAGGCTCCTCGGCAAATTACGCGTCAGGGGCGCGACAGGACGCACCGGTGCAGGAGCGTTTAAGGTTTCACCCGGCATCGGGTTACAAGTATTCTGGCGAACGTGCAGCAAGTAAAGGGGCGCCTTGTTTCGCGGCGAGCCACTGGAGGTAACTCTCATTTTTCACGAACAGAAGCGTTAGCCAATGACGAAGCAAGAATCACGAAAGCCGCGCCACGGCATCAACGCTGTTTGGGACTTTGTCATTCGGGTTTCTTTCGTCCTTCGTCATTGGTCATTCGTCATTTGGAGTCGGAGTTGCGATTTACTCAGCTCGAAGTGACAAGGTGGGTTTAAGAAGCATGGCGAAAAATCTCAGCATCGCTTTTGTTAGGCGCGGCTATTCTCCGACTGGCGGTGCCGAAGCGTACTTGAAGCGACTCGCGCATGGAGTCACCGCCGCAGGGCACGATGCCCAACTTATCGCCACGGATGATTGGCCAGACCACGAATGGCCTTTTGGATCGATCACGCGCATGCGCGCAGGGTCGGCCATTGGATTTGCGAATGAGCTGAAGCAAATCCGGGCGCAGCTGTCCTGCGATGTTTTATTCAGCCTTGAGCGTGTTTGGAGCTGCGATGTGTATCGTGCCGGTGACGGTGTCCATCGCGCCTGGTTGTTGCGCAGGCGAAAGTTTGAACTCCCGCTGAAGCAATTTGTCCGGGCTATCAATCGCAAGCATCGCGATCTGTTGCAGCTGGAGGAATCCCTGTTGGCCAGTCACAAAGCCGCGCGAGTGATCGTTGGTTCACAAATGGTCAAGGACGAGATAGGCGATCTTTATCGATATCCCGCAGACAAGATCGACGTCGTTCGCAACGGCCTTCCGCTCGATAAATTTCGATTTGAGCCCGAACGGCGCAAACAAGCACGCGAGGATTTGAATTTGAAGCCGGATCAAATTGCGCTGCTGTTTGCGGGCTCTGGCTGGGAGCGCAAAGGCTTAATTTTCGCAATCCAAGCGATGGCACTGTGCAAAAATCGAAAACTGCGTCTGCTGGTTGCCGGTCGCGGAAATGAAAAATTCTACAAGACGAGACGTCTGCGATTTTGGCGCGACGAACAGGTCCGGTTTCTCGGCGAAGTCACGGATCTTGCCTGCGTCTACGCGGCTGCGGACATCTTCATTCTGCCAACGATTTACGATCCATTTTCCAATGCCTGCCTCGAAGCGCTCGCTTGCGGATTACCTGTAATCACGACGCGTTCCAACGGCTTCAGTGAAATTATCGAGGACGGCGTCCACGGATCAATTATCGACCATGCCGGCAATCTAGTTGGTTTGCGCGACGCGATTCGGTTCTGGTCTGACACGTCGCGGCGCATTGCAGCGCGCGCGGCGAACGTCGAACACGCGTCGCATTTCGACATTTCGAAGAATGTCGAGCAAACGCTCGATATCTTAACGCGCTTTGCGCTGTAGTATCCGACTTGTCCGCCGGAGCCTTGGCGAAGGAGGATGTCCTCAGCGGAATCTGGATCGAATCACTCCCTCAGCGCGGCATCCGTGGCTGGAAAGATTTGAAACACCTGATCGAGCCGCGAGATTTCGAAAATCGAGCGCACGGTTTCCTGCAATCCAGCCAGGAGAAATTTTCCGCCGTACGCTTCGACCTTTTGCATTGCTTGAATTAACGCCGCCAAACCAGCGCTATCGATGTAAGTCACGCCGGAAAGATCAACCACCAAACGTTTCGGCTTTTTGTCGATCATCTCATTGAGCGACGCCGTGACAGACGGTGAGACGTGGAGATCGATTTCGCCCTTGAGCGGCAACACATTCGAGCGGTCTTGAACCGGCTTTGCACTAGACGAGGAAGGTTTTTTCTTCATTCAACCGTTCATTCGTCAATGGCTCACCATCCGAGCGTATCAATAATGGTTTTCACATCTGAGAGATCATCAATCAGAAAATCGGGCTGATGTTTCGCAAGCTCATCACGGCTCCATCTACCCGTGGCCACCGCAATTGTGCGCGCACCGAGCGCCCTGCCGCAAGCAATATCGCGCGGCGTATCGCCAATGACGTCGATCTCGGATGCGGCAAACTCGCGGCCGTGTTTTTCTTTTGCGCGGGCACGAGCGAATCGCCCAAGCTGGTTGCGGTCCCGATGATCGTCGGCAAACGCGCCAAATTCAAAAAAGTGCCAGACGCCGTAATGCTCAAGCTTTAAACGCGCTCCGCGCGAAACGTTCCCAGTCAAAAGCGCGAGCACCAGATGCGGCCGCGACTTCAGTTTTTCGAGCAACTGGAGCACGCCCGGGAGCAGTTTGCCTTTCCGCCGCGGCAGCTCCAGCGAGAGAAAATGCACATAGCTGTCCAGGAACGCGCTCACGTTTTCGTGAGTTGGGGGTATCTTGTGCTTGTTTAGAATGCTCACGACGATACCGGAATCGGTCATACCGGCGATTTCGATGTCGCTAACATCATCGTCGATGCCGAAACGCTCTTTGAACGCACGTATGAGTGCTTGCACACCCGCGCCTCCGGAATGAATCAAAGTGCCATCAATATCGAAAAGAAGAAGACGCTTTTGTGTCTTTGTCATATCGAAGCAATGACGAAATCCGAATGACGAATGACGAAAGAATGACGAAGGTCAAATGACCAAAATTTTCGTTACCAAATGCTCACCATTTCAAGTTTCGTCATTCGGGTTTGTTTCGGCATTTGACATTCGTGCTTCGTCATTAGCCTTTGAGATCTCTCTACTCCGCAACAGCTCAAAGGCTTGGCGCATGCATCATCAGCACCGCGATCATGCTTATGAGAAAGACGACCAGCACAATTGCCAGACCAATAAAAATTCCATTACGAACAGAGTCAACCTTCTCTGCTTGACGCCGGAATGGCGACGTATGGCTAAAATCGCCGGACGCCGGTTTGGCCACATCCGCCGACTGCGGCTTGCTGAAGACAAACTTTCGCATGCCAGGCTAAATTCTAGCCCGAAAACTTCCACAATGTCGAATGCCCTTCGACACTAGTGCCCATTGCGGTTCGGTCTCGACACAAAGGCGTGTGGACCGAATCACAGTAAGGAGGATGAACTTGCCGATTCTCTCGCTGAATCCAGTTCCATTGCAGGGCGCCTGTGTCAGCCGCGAAAGTATTCGGGGTTCACAGAAGCCCCCTACAATCCCATCAGCTCGCGGACGTATTTTACTGCTGGGCTGCCGTAGGAAATCACCCGGTCGTTGTATTTCTTTAGATCGAAATCCTTGCCTAGCTTGTTCTGGTCGGCGGCGCGAAGATCGAGATGCTCAGTCGCGCCAACAAAATAAGTGGAAAGCTGCGCGGACGTAAGCCGCGCGCGTTTCCATTTGGCCACTGCTTCGCCTTCCTGTTGGAAAGCTTCTTTCGTCATCAAGTCCATTGCCTGCTGCTGGGTCATATTCCCGGCGTGAATACTTTGATCGAGAATGGCGTTAGCGATGGCGCGCAATCGCATTTTCAACTGCTGCATCTTGACCTCCGGACCGCCATAACCCTGTTCCGCCATCATTTGCTCGCAATAAACCGCCCAGCCCTCGATGAATGTGCCGCTTCGAAAGATCGCGCGGACCAACGTCGGCGCATGGAATTCGTTAGCGTGCGCGAGCTGCAGGTAATGGCCCGGCATCGCCTCGTGCACGGTCAAATCGCGAATCATGTAATTGTTATATTCGCGGAAGAACGATTCCTTTCGCTCTTTTGACCAGTCCTTCGGTGTCGGCGCGACGGCGAAAAATGTTTTGCCGTTTTTGTCGAGCGGGCCGAGCGAATCACAATACGCGATAGCGACGCCGCGCTTGAATTCGGGCATCGCAATCACGTCGAGCGGAACCGTTGGCACGGTGACTAAATTGTGCTGTTTTACGAAATCAGTGGCTTCCGCGAGAACTTTTTGGGCGTAACCCACCACAGTGGCGTCGTCGGGATGTTGCTCCGCAAGTTTGTCGAGTACTGCCGCCGTGACCTTATGTTTATCTGCAAGCGTTGCGGCGTCTGCATTGGGAAGATATTTTTTGTAAAGGGGTAACGCGGTCTCATAAATCGCAGTTTGCGTTTGTTGCAAATCCGTTTGAGCGCGCTTCATGATTTCTTCCATCGGCATGTCCGACGCGAGCGCGAAGCGCAGTTTCTTGCGAAACTTCTCTGCGCCGAGGCGAAAATTACCGTCAGAGCGCGGCAGCAGATCGTTCTGGAGCCATTTTTTGTAATCGGCTAGCGCAGCTGCCGTTTTTTCCTGCAACGGCGCCAATTCGTTTTTCATCTGCGGTGCCTGGTCGAGCAGCGCCGCGAGTCCGTCTCGCACCAAACTGATTGCGCCTTGCGTTTGCTCAATCGCTGTTTCGGTATGCACGCGCGGCGGGTGCTGCAGGTTCGCCTTAGCCTGAGCGATCACGCCCGGAATTTTCTCCATGCGCTGCCGCAAGTTTGGAACGCGTTTTTCCGCCGGCGCAAAATTGCGCGCGACCAAGAGGTAAAGGCTGTTGGCCGAACTCTGCATGTAAACGAGCGGATTCCACTCTGGTTCTTTCAACTCTTCCGCCCGGAAGATTTCGTAATCGATGTTCTCCTTTAGAATTCGAAAATCGATGTTGTTCGCACCGGTGAGCTGCGGTGCGTCGATGGTGTTGAGCTTGTCGCGAAATTCTTTTTGGGTTGAGAGATCTTTTGCCCGCGCTTCAGGCGAATAATCGGTCAACCGGCCATCAAACCGATGATCACCGAGCTCGGTCGCATCTTCAGGATTGGCCCGCAAATATTGCTCGACGTAATCGTGCGCAATTTTCTGAAATGCGTCATCCTGCGTAGTCGCCGCTGCGTTCAGCATCGCCAACGACAATACGAGCCCGGCTGCGATGACGACTCTCATCCGAACTCAACTCGGCGTGCCGCCGTGAAGAATCGGCTCGGTGGCGATTTCGTCCGGAGTAAGCTCCTGCGTTTGCAGGTAAGTGCGACCCTTGTAAAAGGAGGCCACGATTACGAAGACGACCGCAGCCCCAAACATTAACCAGGTGAAAAAGGTAAAGTACTGATAGGCGCTGACTTTGTGAGCGCCGCCTGCGCCTAAGATCCATTTATTGACGAGGCCGACGAAGCCTTCGCCCGAGGCGACCGTAAGGAGCCACAGAGCCATGACTGAGCTCTTCATCGAATTTGGCGACTGCGTGTAAGAAAATTCCAGACCTGTGATCGAGACCATTGCTTCTCCGAGCGTGAGAATGACGTAGGCAAGGAGTTGCCAGTTGATGCTCGGTTTTAAGCCGGCGTCGATCTGACCCTGGATCCAAACGATCACAACAAAAGATAGAGCGGTGATAAAAAGGCCTATTCCGATTTTACGGAGCGGCGTAAGCGGAAAAACTTTGTCGATGGCTGGATAGATCACGTAATTAACCAACGGAATGAAAAGTAAAATCAGGATCGGATTTGCTGTCTGAACTTGGGCGGCGATCAGATTCATGCCCATCCAATGCAGATCCATTTTCTCGGCCTGCAATGTCCACTCGACTCCGTTGCTCATTCCCCAGAGCGCCCAAAAAACTAAAATGAAAACATACACCATTGCAATGCGACCGAGCGTGAGAAGACCTTCCTTGCTGAAAGTTTCTTTTAAGTAACCGAGGCCGGCTGGCGGCACGTGGACCATCTTGTTGCGCCCGCCCCAGAAGAAGAGAGTGGCGATCATCATCGCGATTCCGGGAATTCCAAACGCCCAGCCGGCTCCGTACTTCGGATTCGCGAGCAGCCATGGACACAGAATCGAGGAAATAAAAGAGCCGGCGTTGATCGAAAAATAGAACCAGCCAAACATTTTCGAGAGCAGATGCTTGTTCGATTCGCCAAACTGATCGCCGACGTTGGCCGACACGCACGGCTTGATGCCACCGGCACCGAGACAAATTAAACTCAATCCTATGACGAGCATCGTCCGTTGTCCGATTCCGATCCCCCACGAAGTCGCCATGCAAGCAAGAGTGAGATTGCCCAGGCAGTAGACGATGGAGAGCGACAGAATGGTCCGATACTTGCCGAGCAAACCGTCGGCGAGGATCGCGCCAAGGACCGGGAGAGCGTAAACGCCCATCACGAAATAATGCGAATACATGTACGCCTGATTCTCATTCATCGGCGCGAGCACACCCGACTGATTCAAAATGTAGTGTGCCATGAATACGGTCAGGACCGATTTCATGCCGTAATAAGAGAAGCGCTCGGCCGCTTCGTTACCGATGATGTACGGTACGCCTGGCGGCATGCCCGTGAGGTTTGGAGGCGAGGTGAGATAGTTGTGTTTGGCCATGTAATCTCCTTTGCCTAACGAGCTTTGTGCTGACCAGCCTCCGCTGGAGTCGGTGAGGCTACCGATTTGTCAGAATCCGTTTCGCTTTTTTCGGACCAGACTCGCTTTGCCGGATCACTTTGTTCCCTTTGTACCTCCGGCATCTGGCCGAGCGGATGTTTTTCGCAGGATATGCAAAACAGGAGCATCCCGAGGGAAACAGCAATGACGCCTTGGCGGACGAAAGAAGCCATGATGCGCTGGCACAGTTATCAGTCTCTGGTGCCGCGTGCAAGGATGAAAGCTACTTGTGATTGAAAGACGCCGTCGCGGGATTACTATCACACGCGGTGGCCCGCACAGATAAACAGAGCGCTTGGAGCGAAGTCTTCGCTCTCATTCTCCTTTTTGTCGGCACGTTGCTGTTTTTTGCGCTGATTTCCTACACGCCAAAGGATGTGCCGTCATGGATCTGGTTTAGCCACATCTCGCCGTCGAATCATCCGGCGCAAAATTTCATTGGGCCGGTGGGCGCGATTGTGGCGGGAATCTGCTATCAATGCATCGGCGTTTTCGCGTCGCTGTTGCTCGCAGCAGTTCTACTCGGGTTCGGTGCGGCGAAATTGTTTTATCCTCGCTTGCGTGTGACGCCGCGAATCCCGTGGATTGTTTTGTTTATCGTCTCTGGTGCATGTCTCGATCAATTGTGGGACATCAGCCATTTGCTTGGGCTAAAGGTACCGGTGGACATCCAAGGGTCAGGCGGCCTGATCGGCTATCGCCTGGCTGATGAACACCGCGGGTTGCTTCGCGCCGCTCTCGGGCCCGTCGGCTCCGTACTGCTCGTGCTGGGAATCTATGCCACCACGCTGATTTTGGTTACAGGGCTGCGCCCGATCCATCTTGTTCGCGAGACAGTCGGCGCCACACAGCGGGCCGCTACAAGGCTGCGCGAATGGCAATTGCAGCGGAAGCTTCGGAAACTGGATCTCAAGGAAAAACTGGAAATTAGTGGGAGGCAGCTCGCCAAACAACGGCGAGCGCTTGAAAAGCAGCTTAAGAAAAAGGGCATGCCTGTGCCTGAACCGGTGGGCACGAGTATTTCGCTAGAGGAACTTGCGAACCTGCCGACGCCGAAGGTGGTTGATACAACTGCATTACCGAGTGAGCACGTGACACCGGTTGGCAAAAAACCGTCCCTTGCGGAATTGCGCGCGCGAGAGGACCGACCGAAGGCGGATTCAAGCGTAGAAAGCGCGACTTCGACTTGGGAAAATTATGTGTTGCCCGGGCTGGAGCTGCTCGATGAACACAGTTTCGACGCTCGCGCGGCCACCGATCCGTCTGAATTGGAGGAGGTGCGGCAAATCCTGATTGATACACTGGCGCAGTT
>QHNQ01000208.1 GCA_003218135.1 Verrucomicrobiota bacterium | reverse complement strand
AACACTCAGCCGCTTACACCCATGCAAGCCCTGGCACTTTTATCCAAACTGCACAGCGGCGACATCGTTCTGCCCACGACAGACGGCCGTGAGATCCGACTGCGCCGGGTGACTGAGCCCACAGCTGAGCAGAAATCTCTTCTCGACCTGCTGGGCAGCAGCCTTCCCGACCGCCTCAGTTTCAACCGCCAATGTAGTGTAGACTCGGCGGTTGCGTGAACTGATTCTGAAGGAGTTGCTCCGCTTTTAGCTCTCCTCGTGACGAACTTCAGAACTCCTGACATGGGGGGCAGGAAACCTGTCCGCTTTTTGGGCTTTCGCGCGCGGTTGCGACCGCGTAATGCATCTCCAATTCCGTGCCGGGGAACTTGGTGTGAGTCTCGTTCAAGTCCGCGCAAAGCGTTTCGAGGACTCGCGATCGATGCGGCGAACTGAGTGGGGCCAGGGTGATACGAAGTTGCTCTTTCGTGGGTTCGAGATCAGCGGCATCTTGTAGGGCCGCCTGAATCAACGTACGTCCTTCGTCCTCCACGCGTTGGTAGTGAGGACGAATCAGTTCCACCAGATCACTCTCCAGATGGTAGGCGACCATCTTCAGAACGTCGGTGAGGTGCTTGCGCTCGGTGGAGAGTTTCACCACTTCTTCCTTCTGTGTCTGGGCCACGGGCACGCGACGGGGAAGGGAGTGGTGGCGGGCGCGGAGCTTTTTGATCGTGTCCGTGGTCTGCTGGATCTCCGCGCGGAGTTCCTTTTTCGCCCGCTTACGGGCCAAGCGGGATAGATCTCGCGGAACCGTCGCGTATTCTTCCCGCAGTTTGGCGAGGTGGGCGCGCGTACGGCGCAGCTCCTTCTGCACCGCCTTGCGCGCCGGATTCGGCACGGAACGATGGGGATCGTCGGGTTCCACCTTGTAATCGACCAGCACATCGATGGCGTACTCTTGCCGTGCGTATTTGAAGAAATTTTCTTGTCGCCAGCGCTCGAACATGCGATAGGCCACGTGGACGGCGGGCAAATCCCAGCGGCTGGTGAGGGCAGGCGTCTGATGCCCGTTCGGGCTGAGCCGGGTGATCTGACGGAGGCGCAGCTTCCTCTTCAAGAAGCGAACCGCTTGGTCGTGGAGTAGGTATTCCACCTTCCTTCCGTCCAGTCTCGCTTGGTGTTTCGTGAACCTCTCTTCCGCAATCTGGCGCGTACGCCCCTTACGATAGGTCAACAGGTCAAAGCCCAAAGCCAACATCTCGCCAAACAGTTTGGGGCTCCAGCCCCCGCGATCAAATACGACGGTGGCCTTCCGCTTCGGTCCTAAAAGCTTGCGCGCCTCGCCGAGCAAGCTGGGCAGCATGCGCGTCATGGCGGCATTGGCGTCGGCGGTCACCAGAAACAAAGGATCGCCGCGCCGGTCGTTCATCCAGTAGTCGGTCGTGGCCGGGGCGGCCAATCGCCGGCTGGTTACATACCCTTTGGGAATCGTATGTTTGCCGTGATACGCCCGCACATGACCATCCACGTAGAGAAAGCCCACGACGCGGCCGCGTTCTCGGATGCGGCGCCGGGCGATTTCCTGGCCGAGTTTGTAGCTGCCCTTGCGTTTCGCCAGCTGGGACAGTTTCCGGCGCAAGGTTTTCACTTCCGGCATGCGATCCAGTCCCACGATACGGCCCAGTTCCCCCGGGGAATATTCCTTGAGCGCCTCCGGGCGTCGGATACGGAGAAGAGCCAACAGGACGTAGGCCACCAGCGTGGTGCGCAGGCCGTAGAAAGAGGGACGCAGGCTTTCGTAAATCTTCTCGGCGGCGGGCAGCAGTCCACTGGCCACCAGCGCAGGAATGGCCAACAAAACTCCAGCCCGCGGCAGGTTCTGTGCAGGAGCAAACAGAGGTTGCGCGTCGTCGAGTCGTCCCAGGGCGGCCAACAGACGATCCAGGGAACGGTCCAGAGGGTTCGGATCGAAGCTCGGAGTTGCTGGTTTGGCCTCGGGCGGTTCCTGAAGAACTGCCTGTGGTGTCTCTGGGGGCGGAATGGGATCTGCAGGGCTTTCAGAAACCGCGGCAGATGGAGCGGGCGGATCGGCCCTGGGCAAAAGAGGAAGCGTGGCTTCCGGAGCCGGCCGCCAGCCCAATCGACGGAGAGTTTTCCGGATCATTTTCTCGTCGAGACCGATCCGTCCAGCGATCCCGCGATTGCTGAGGCCCTGGGCTTTGAGGCGCAAAATGATTCGGTCGCGCGGGGCGATGTGGGATATCGAATCCTCTGCGGGTCGCCCCTGCGGCCGGATCAAGGCATTCAGTCCTCCCCTGTGCAGGCGCTGCTGAAAACGGCGTAGAGTTCGCGTGGAGTAACCGAACGCGCGGGCCAGATCGTTCTGATCGGCGTATCCGGATTCGTACAGCTTGACCAGGGCATAGGCTTCGGCGATGCGATCCTCGAGAGAGTAGTGGGAGTAGGCGACGCCATGGACGAGAATCACGCGCTGTTTTGCTTCGGTCTGGAAGGAAACACGGTCATTCACAAACACCATCTGCGGGGCGGGAACAAAGCCGGGGAACAGATCACTCTGATCTGGGGATGAGTTCATGGACCGATAGAATGCCTCCGCTTGGCAAAAAGCGGACAGGTTTTGGTCCGCACCCAGAAAGCGAACACCCCGGCCAGATGCGGCTGGAATGCCGATCGCGCACAGCCATTTCTTGTGATAGCCACGAGAGACGCGAGCAGCATTTCAGACGACCGGCAGAAAAAAGCGGACAGGTTTTGGTCCGCACCCAGAAAGCGAACACCCCGGCCAGATGCGGCTGGAATGCCGATCGCGCACAGCCATTTCTTGTGATAGCCGCGAGAGAATTTCTTGTGATAGCCGCGAGAGACGCGAGCAGCATTTCAGACGACCGGCAGAAAAAGCGGACAGGTTTTGGTCCGCACCCAGAAAGCGAACACCCCGGCCAGACGCGGCTGGAATGCCGATCGCGCACAGCCATTTCTTGTGATAGCCGCGAGAGACGCGAGCAGCATTTCAGACGACCGGCAGAAAAGCGGACAGGTTTTGGTCCGCACCGAACCCATCATTCAGATGATTTTGGGCAGGTTTAGAGGGGGCATGTCAGGAGTTCTGAACCTACGTGACCACCAGGGCGTGTAGAAGTAATGGCTTGCATCATCGACTCTTGGGTGCCGACGTATTCCAGCACCGAGTCAGCGCCGATTCCGTTGGTCAGCTCCTTGATTCGCGCAACACCTTCATCACCTCGCTCAGTGACAATGTCGGTCGCACCAAATTCGCGTGCGAGCTTCTGGCGAGACGCGTGACGGCTCATCGCGATGATTCGTGCGGCCCCCATCTGCTTGGCGGAGAGAATACCTAAGAGACCGACCGCGCCATCACCGACAACTGCCACTGTCGAGCCCGGCTTCACGTTTGCGGCATCAGCTGCGAACCAACCGGTACCCATGACGTCGGAGAGCGTTAACAAGCTCGGTATCAAGTCCTCCGAAGGAAGGTCAGGTGTCGCGACCAAGGTGCCATCCGCGAGCGGAACACGCAGGACGGGGGCCTGTGCACCGCCGACGAGTTCGCGGTGCTGGCAGGATGACTGGTAACCGATCCGACAGGTTGGACATACATTGTCGGAGGCGAAAAATGAACCGATAACGAACTGTCCGCGCTTAACAGATTGGACCGCGCTTCCGACTTCCTCAACAATTCCGCAGTACTCGTGCCCCATCGGCGTCGGTTGAGCAATCGGTTGAATGCCGCGATACGGCCACAAGTCAGACCCACAGACGCATGCCGACGAGATTCTGATGACGGCGTCGGTCGGGTTGATGATTTTCGGAACCTCGCGTTCCTCGAAGCGCACATCGCGCGGCCCGTACAGGACAGCTCCTCGCATGATTTATCTCCTCTTCGACTCTTCAGTGTGCGGTGTAGCCGCCATCCACCGCGAGTGCGTGACCGATCACGAAGCTTGCACCAGGGCCGCAAAGCCAGAGAACGGCAGACGCAACTTCCTCAGGCCGACCGAGTCGACCGATCGGTTGCTCCTTGATAATGTCTTTCATCGTTTCGGGTTCCTTGGCGATCATGTCGGCAACCATAGGTGTTTCGATTGCCCCAGGGCATACAGCATTGATGCAAATACCTCTGGAGGCATATTCAAGGGCTGCGCTCTTCGTCAGCCCGATCACGCCGTGTTTGGTTGCGTGATAGATGGCCCGGCCCGGAATGCCGATGAGACCGCCGATAGAAGAATTGTTCACGATGGCCCCACTACCTAGTTTTCGCATCTGGAGGAGCTCGTGTTTCATGCAGAGAAAGACACTGCGGAGATTGATCGCATTCACTCGGTCGAATTCTTCACTAGTGGCATCAGCAGTTTCAACGGCGGGGCTCTGCACACCGGCATTGTTGAACGCCGCATCCAAACGCCCGGGGTCCCGGAGAGAGCCCCCGTACGCTTCCGCCATCTGGAGCACACGGGCCCCGGGCCGTGACCCAAGCGACCCACCCCAGGCACCCCCAGGGTCAGTTTTACTGATCATGGAGACTGAAAAGTTTGTCTCGGATCGCTCTGATTGCTGATGCTACATGGCCATGCAGGCAGCGTGCCCGCAATTGCAGGAAAGCTCAATCTTGTCTCTGGCACCTTGGCAGTATGGGCCGCAATATTTGCTACCCTTCTCCGCTGCACAGCTGCAAGCCGGGCCTCAGCGATCACCCAAAACCGGCCAATGAGTATCACCTGAAAACCGGCCAACGAGAATAGCGTCCGGGACATTGACGCCCGCGGGGGCTTGTAGCCTCCGCGGGCATGGCCAATGTCTTGAACGAAGAGAAGAAACAGCAAGTCTTAGCTCTGGGACGGCTGGGATGGCCGCTGCGGCGCATCCAGCAAGAGACCCGGATCCGTCGCGAAACCGCCAGCCAGTACCTGAAAGCGGCTGGGATTGCCGTGCGTCTGCCCGGTGGTTGGGGGCGGCGAGCGGCAAAACCGGCCAACCAAGTGATCACCGACTTTGGCGCGGCAAAACCGGCCATCGCGGTGATTACCGACCCCAACTGCAACCCCAAAACCAACCCCGAAAACCCTGCTGCTAAGGGAAAAGCAACTTCAAAACCGGCCAACCGGGTGATCACCGACTCTGAGGTGATCACCGACCTCAACCCATCTCAACCACACGAAGTGGGCGCTTTTTCCTCGGAACAAGTTGCCTCTCCCCAGCGCAGTCCCAGCGCCAGTGCCTGCGAATCCTACCGCGAGGCCATCGAACTGGGACTCAGCCGAGGCCGCAACGCCATGGCGATCTACCAGGATCTGGTTTCTGAGTACAGTTTCGCCAGCAGCTATCAGAGCGTGCAGCGTTTCGTGCGCAAGCTGCGCGGTGCGCAAACGCCCGAAGCCCGCGTGGTGATCATCACCGCTCCCGGCCAGGAGGCGCAAGTCGATTACGGCACGGGCCCGATGGTACGCGATCCCGAGACCCGCAAGTATCGGCGCACCCGGCTGTTTGTGATGACGCTGGGCTGCAGTCGCAAGTCGGTTCGTCTGCTGACGTTCCGCTCCAGCGCCCGCATCTGGGCGGAGCTGCACGAACGCGCCTTTCGCCGATTCGGCGGGGTCACCCACATCGTCGTTCTCGACAATCTGCGCGAAGGCGTGCTCGTTCCCGACGTTTACGATCCTGCTCTCAATCCTCTCTATCGCGATGTGCTCGCGCACTACGGCGCGGTGGCCATGCCCTGTCGCATCCAGGATCCAGATCGCAAAGGCAAAGTCGAGTCCGGCGTCGGCCATGCGCAGAAGACGCCGTTGAAAGGTTTGCGCTTCGAGAGTCTGGAAGAAGCTCAAGCCTACCTGGATCGCTGGGAAGAGCGCTGGGCCGATACCCGCATCCACGGCACCACCAAACGCCAGGTTGCGGCGATGTTTGCCGAAGAGAAACCCTGCTTGCTGCCGCTCCCAGTCGAACCTTTCCGCTATTACCAGTACGGCGAACGCATCGTGCATCTGGACGGCTGCGTCGAAGTCGAAGCCGCCTACTACGGCGCGCAGCCGGGCTGGATCGGGCGCATGGTCCGTGTGCAATGGGATGAGCTGTTTGTCCGCCTGCTCGATCCCAAGACCGGCCAACTGCTGCGCGAACACGTGCGCCAAAAGCGCGGCTGGTATCGCATCAAGCCCGAGGACCACTCCAAGCGAACCCCGCTCCGCACTTCCCAACTGCTGTGGCGTGCGGGGCGCGCCGGCACGCACATCGGCACGCTCTGCGAGGCCATTCATCGCCAGCAGGGAGAAGTCGGGGTGCGCCGCATCCTCGGCGTCCTCTCCTTAGCCAAGAAGTACGGCGCGGCCGCAGTCGATGAAGCTTGCGCCACCGCGCTCGATATGGGCGTCCAGGAATACCGCTTCGTCCGCCGCTATCTGGAACGCTGTCCGCAAGCCCCACTCAGTTTGCAGCAAGTCGATCCCCTGATCCGCGAGCTGGTGCAGTATCGCGACTTCATCAATCACCGAACCAAGGAGCTGGAAGAATGAATCTCATCGAACTCAATCGTGCTCTCAAACAACTTCGCCTGGGCGGGATGGCCGCCACGCTGGAGACTCGTCTGCGCCAGGCGCAAAGCGAACCGCTCGCCCCCATCGACCTGATCTCCTGCCTGGTCTCCGACGAACTGGCCCGACGCGGCGAGCGACTGCTGGAGCGGCGGAAAAAACAAGCCCAGTTCCGCGATTCCCAGAAGACCCTCGACAACTTCGACTTCAACTTCAACAAGAAGATGAATCGCAGCCTGGTTTTCGACCTCGCCGCCGGCGCCTTCATCGCCCGTCACGAAGATGCCTTGTTTTTAGGTCCACCCGGTACCGGCAAGAGCCACTTGGCACAAGCCATCGGCCAGGCCGCCATCCAGCAGGGATACCGCGTGCTCTACCGCGAAACCCACACCGTGCTCGATGAACTAGCCGACGCCACGCTCGACGGCACCCGCAAAGAGCACATGGAGTTCCTGGTGACCGTGCCCTTGCTGATCCTCGACGATCTGGGCATGCGTAAGCTGCCGCTTACCGCCGCCGAGGAACTGCTGGAGATCATCATGCGACGCTACGAGCGGGCCAGCACCATGCTGACCTCCAACCGCCCGGTCGAAGACTGGGGCAAACTGCTGGGCGATGCGGCTGCCGTGAGCGCCATGCTCGACCGCTTGCTGCACCACGGCCATGTGCTCAAGTGCGGCCCGCGGAGCTGGCGCACCAAAACCGACTTGCCACCACAGGAGGCGGCAGGGTAGAACAATCTCAGTCCCGGAAGGCTACTTCCGTTGGCCGGTTTTGAAGTGATAACCGTTGGCCGCTTTTGAAGTGATCACTGAGGCTCCATGCCCAAGACTATAGCCTAAAATCGTGGTCGAGTCAAGTAAATTATTGCCCTAAATGGGGACATTTCTAATGTGGTCGCAAGGGGACATTTTTATTGTGGTTCAACAGGGGGGAGGATCGGGGCTAGGAAGCCCCTGTTAACAACAAGCTCATCAACTTGGAAGTTGGTTATAGAAAAGGCTTACGACAGTTACGAGGGCGATGGTCCAGCAGATGAA
>QHNQ01000207.1 GCA_003218135.1 Verrucomicrobiota bacterium | reverse complement strand
TGATCCAAAATTGTGCCTGCACTGTAAACATAAACCGGAGTGCCGAAGCTCTCCGCCACGCGCGCCAGATCGACGCCGTCACAGTAGAGCTCTCCGTCACGGTAACGAAAAAGATGCATGTTGTAGCGGCGGTCGCCGCGGCGACCGCCGAAGCTAAAATATCAGGCGCTTGGCACCAGCGCCTCTACAACTTCAAAGTGCACTACCCCAGCAGCCTTAAACCAATATTGAGAGCCGCGATCAATGCGATTCCCGCCGCAAAACTTGTCAGAACAATTTTCTTTCCGTGCTTCAACATCTCTCCAAGAACAGCATGCGTCGCCAGATAGAAAAACCCGCCGCCCACGTGGGCCATGATTAGTCCCAGCCAAAAAATCGAAATGTTCGTCAGAAAAAAATAGCCGATCACGCCGCCGAAGAGCGTTGTTGCTTCAACTGCAGCAACCCACCCCAGCGCAGCGCTGCGATGCAATCCGGCGCCGATCAAAAGGCTGCCCAACGCGAGGCCTTCGGGAACTTTGTGAATGCACAGAGCCGAGAACAGCGACCATTTTGTCACATCCATCGCGGGAGTTTCTCCCTGAATTCCCAAAACCAAACCATCGGTCGTGCTGTGAATCGCCAACGCGACAATTAGCGCAGTAGCGATTTCGCTGAAATGGCGGGTCGCATCGGCATCGAAGTGACTGGCCGCGCAAGCAGGGCAAACATGATGCACATGTTTACTGATGAAAAAGAAAAGCGCATATCCACTGGCGAGCGCCAGGAACACCGCCCACCAAGAACATGCGCCGAAACTTTCGGGCAAAATCGCAAAGATTGTCACGCCCAGAAGCGTTCCAGCGGCGAAACTAATCAGCGCGCAAAGCTGTTTGTGCGCGAGTTGTAGCGACGTGCTGATCCATCCCCCGGCAACGGCGAAAGCATAAGCCGCAACGACTTGCCAGAACGCAGTGGCCATTCAGGGGCTTGCCATCGATTGGTGATCTTCGCGGCAAAGATGCGTCTCGATGGTGACGTGAACTAGTTCGTCGTGCGCGCGGAGCAACGCCCGATAGGCATCGCAGCTCTTTGGCTCGTGCGCCACAACAGAGATCATGGCCGCAAATTTTCCGATGCCGACCTGCCAAACATGTAGATCGCTCACGAGCGAATCACCATCACTTTCCACTGCGCGGCGAATTTCCTCAGGCAAATCGGACGATGCCGGCGTGCGATCCAGCAAGATGCCGCTCGTATCGCGTAACAGCGTGTAAGCCCACGAAAAAACCACGCCGCTTCCGACAATTCCGACTACTGGATCGAGCCACGCCCAGCCAAAGAATTTGCCGCCCGTCAAAGCGGTGATTGCCAGCACTGAAGTAAATGCATCGGCCAGCACGTGCAGATACGCCGCGCGCAAATTCAAATCTTCACGATGTGAGCTGCCGCCGCCGTGGTCGTGGTGACGATCGGCGAGTAGGACTGCGCAACCGAGGTTCACGAGCAATCCGAGACAGGCGATGCCGATCGCCTCGTTAAAATGAATTTCCAACGGAACAAAAAGGCGGTGTACCGATTCGCCCGCCATTAAAAACGCGACAATCGATAACACCACGGCGCTGGTGAACCCCCCGAGCACACCCACTTTTCCCGTGCCGAAACTGAATCGCGCGTTGCCAGCTTGCGTTCGCGCAAAATAGTACGCCACCGCCGTGATCAAAAATGCGATTACGTGTGTGCTCATGTGCCAGCCATCGGCCAGCAAAGCCATCGAGTGCGACATCAAGCCGACCGCGATCTCGAGTACCATCATCGCGGCCGTAACTCCGATCACGATGCGGGTCCGCCGCTCCGCATGCGAAAAATCCGGAACGAAATCGTGCCTCTTGCGAAACCGGGAATGATCAGTCCGATGCATTACCAGCCAACTTATAATGTCATTCTGAGCGAAGCGAAGAATCTCTGATCATTTCTGAATCGAGCACAAATCAGAGATGTTTCACTCCGCTCAACATGATAGAATTATTTCGGGTCAGAAATCCCGTCCTCAAAAATCGAAGGCGACAGTACCGTAAAAGCCACGGCGCTGACCGAATTGCGGCGCGCCGACACCGATGCCACTGCCGTCGCGCAGTTCGTAGATCTTGTCGAGAATGTTGACGACATCGAAACGGATTTTGAGCGCCGTCTTTTGCGTGAGCTGTATCCGGCGCGACAGACCGACGTTGAATGTCTCGTAGGGATGGTTCTTTTGCGTATTGGCAAAACCGCGGCGCAATCCATTTCCATACAGTCCGTCAATGGCAAGTCTCCAATCATTCCAAGTATATGACACGCCGGCAGAGCCGGTGAAACGCTGATCGTGATCGAGGAAGACCCAGTGATGTCGTATGTAATCGAGCTCATCCCTGCCGAAAAGAAATTGTGCGGAACTGACGTTTGTCCCGCGTGCCCATCCATAGGCGGCATTCAGATATGCGGCGAACGGACCCTGATCATAGTTTGCGGTAAATTCCCCGCCGTAAATTTCGCCGCGCTTGTAATTGAATGACGAGAGAATAAGCGCTTCTCCGAACTGGCCTTCATCCAGCACCGAATGCGAGCTTTTGTAGAAACCATCGATGCCTACGGTAAAGCCCTCGGCGATTTTCTGCGTCATGCCTGCATCGAAATAGTGCGCGCGCTCCGATTTCACCGGGGTATCCTTCGTAACTTCGGATTCGTTGGTCGTCCCAGCGAATTTGCCGATAGTGCTTTGCGGTACTGCTTCCAGCGGCGGTGGCGTGAAATAGCGCGCATAACCGGCGTGCAACGTTGTCCATTTCCACGGCTGATAAACTATGTTGATCCTTCATCGACTGGAAACACGAGTGTGACGGTATCGACGTTGGCGTATTGCTCGGTAAAAATGAAACCTCCGCGAATTGTATGCTGGTCGTTGAGCTTGTAGCTCGAATCGAACTCGATGCCGTTTGAAAGAATGCTGCGATCAACTCGCGACGCGACGCCGTTGAAAATAAGATCACCAACGTCATCTGGCCGAAAAAGCACGGCGCTGTACCGATTGAACACTGATGCCTGAAAACCAAAATCGCCTACGTGTTTCTGGTAAGTCAAGATCTCGTAGGCTGAGTCTTCCGTTTGGTTTTCGTCCAGCTTTGCCGAATCGAACGTCGATTTCGTCCCCAGTGTGAAGGCTGGAGTCAGCCCTGGAGTATTTGGAATCTGGAAATCGCTGTGATTGCCGCTGAAGAGGAGGGTTAACCGGCTCGTCGGATCGAAAATGTATGAGAGATAACCGAATACCTTGTACTGATCGGTGTCGTCGTGAATGGGATCGCTGCTGCGTGTCGGATTTTCAATGCCGATGCCATCGTGCAAATAACTTTCTGTGACGAATAAGCTGAGTCTTTCCAGCACGCCTCCATATTCAAGGCTCTCCTTGATGGTGTCGAAACTGCCGACATACAGAGAGGCTTCGCCCTGCTGAAATAGCGCGCCATTTTTGGTATGAATGTCGACTACCCCGGTGTTGCGAAAGCCGAATTGCGCCGGAAGCGCGCCGGTGATGAGCGAAACGCTATCTGCAAAACGCGTCTCGAGCTCCTGTCCGAATCCGGGAATGCTTTCCGGCAGGAGCACATCGTCAATGCGGTATTGCAGGTTCGCGTGTTCGCCCCGGACGTGAAGCTGACTGAATGAATCTTGCGCTACGCCCGGAAATCGCAGGAGCGTTTGGTTAAACGGAGCGTTCTCGCCTTGTGCCTGTGAATCGAGGCGGTCCGGTCCAACGGTGTAACGGGTGGCACCGAGACTCGGTACAATTGCCTCGCGTGAAATGTCGAGTTCCTGCGATGTGACGACGACCTGTTCAGTCGTTTCCGTTCCCGGAGTGCCGGTAGCGGACGGCGCTGGCGACGCAGCGGGACTTGCTGCGGCTGACGTTGCCTCCTGGGCCGTTGATACGTGCGCGAGCCAAATCAATGCGCCGGCTGCGATCAAAAATTTTTTCATAGATTTTTTCCAAGCAAAAGTTTCCAAAGATAGGTTTCGCGGCGTTCACGAGTTGCGTGAAGCGAAGCGAACGCCGATGCGCGACGATTTGTAGGGGTTCCGCCTCTGAGGCGGGATGAAACGCCGATTCGTTAGGCGCCGTCTGATACAGACGCCCTACAATTCAGGCGATCGGAGGCGGAGCGTGCGCGAAGATGTGCGCCCGAAGAAAGAGCGGCTGGACCCAGGTAGAGGTCAGCGCTGCAACTTGAGAAAAGCAGGATGCGAATTGAGGCCCGGTAACGAGCGAGGGCTGCGCCGCATGTTCATAGCCGCCAGTGGCAATCAATGTGACCGCACAACTGTGCTCCGCGCGATTCGCGTCGCCGTGAATGCGCGTGTGCAACTGCGGAGAAACGCTCAGCGCGAGCGACCGGAGAAAGGCCGCGGAGATAAAAGCCGCGACAAGAGCACGACCGCAAGTGTGGAAACGCGCCAAGCTGTTCATCGCGGCCCGAGCTTGCGACAGCGGAGCACGCCGCGCAAGCAATTTCTGGGAGTGCACGCGTCCTCGCGTGCCGTTTGTGGCAAACTTTCCCAGAAGGATGGGGCACTCAGCGCATTGCATTTACCCGGCGACCGGCTAGGGCGCCAATCGCAGTACGCGAGGCGCGTGCGCTCCCTGGCCTTAATGCGCTCCATCACTCGCTGCTTTTTTCAGTTGCTGTGACTCTCCGCTGAAAGGCGACACCATGACGGGGCTCCGAAGTTTTGGCAGCGGCCGCTCGACTGCGCACGCGCGCCGCCCACTTCGTGTTTTCGAAATATCGATCCTCGTCGGAGAGTAGCAGGTTCCAGCGGAGATAGCCGAAATGGCGCCAGGCCTCCAGAATCATACCACGCTCAAACGGCTGGCCTTTCGCTGTGATCACCAGACAGTTGTTCTCGCGCCACGTGCCGGCATATGATTCACCCCAGTGAAGTTCGAGTGTTTTGAGTTTTAGTGCATCGAGCGCAAGAAGCAGGTCTTCCGTCCATTGGTAGCAGTAGCCGCGTTTCCTGAAGCCGTGATACACGAGGAAATTATTGAAGATCGGCGTGCCAAACATGTGATACTGGCTCCTGAGCCGATGAGCAGTGGCGTACGCGCACCCCGCCACGGCCTTCGCTTCTTTCGGATCGACTTTCGGTGAAAGAGCCGCGAGCTGCGTGGCCAGTGCCTGCGCCTTGGCAAAATTATTCTTTGCCACCTCGAGCGAAGAGGATGGTTCTTGTTTGGCGATAGTTGGCGCGATGCCGGCTGAAAGAATAACGACAACAACAGC
>QHNQ01000213.1 GCA_003218135.1 Verrucomicrobiota bacterium | reverse complement strand
TTAATCTGGTCCAAAAATAATAAGTCGGGAGAGCGGCCAGCATGATGCCCAGAGCAATCGCGCTATTGCGAGGCGAAGCGATGACGGCGCTCACCACAATTCCCAGGCACGAAAAAACGAATATGGCTGTCGTGAAAGGATGCCCCGGAGTGCGATAAACGTCCGACGCGTCCGACTCGGTCCGACGGCGGCGTATAATGAACAGCGCTGCAGCGGTCATTGCGAAAAAGATAAAATCAACGGTCACTTCGAAGTTCAAGATTTCGCCATAAGTTCCGGCGCATGCGATGACAATTGCTGCCATGCCTTGGAGCATGATCGCGAGTACCGGCGCTCCCGAACGCGACCAGAGCTTGCCGATGCGTGCAAAGAACAGGCCGTCGCGCGCCATGGCGTAGTAAACCCGTGGAGCTGTTAGCATGCTTTGGCTGAGAAATCCGAGAGTGGAAATTGTAATCGCGAGAGCAATCCATTGCGCGCCGCGCTCGCCCAGCGCCATGTGCATGACATCAGAAGCGGGAGTCGTTGTTGCATCGAGCCCGGCCGAGCCGAGCACACGCAAGCACACGAGATTCACTGCAAGATAGAGAGCCACGACGCCACCCACGCCGATTAGCAGACCGCGTGATAAATCGCGGCGCGCATCGCGCATTTCACCCGCAACAAACGTCGCGGTCTGCCATCCGCCATAGGCAAAGGCGACTGGAACCATCGCTGCGCCGATACTTTTTAAAAGACCGAATGACGCTGATTCTCCAAACAATCCTTCTGATTTAAGTCCCGCAGTCGCGGGATGGCCAATTGCAAAACCGATGATTACGAGCATTGCGATTGCAACGATTTTTAACAACATGAGGGCGCTCTGCACATTGCTGCCTGTTCGCGCGCCAAAACAGTTGATCGCAGTCAACGCAAGCAGCGCGATTGCGGCGATCGCGCTGTCACTGCAATTCGCTCCTGTGAGCGCGCGAAAGTAAGAGGCAAAAATGACTGCCACTGCGGCCATGCCGCCCGTCTGCGTAACGAGGAGCAGTCCCCATCCGTACATGAACGCGACGGCAGGATGATACGCCTCGCGCAAATAAACGTACTGGCCGCCCGCCGCTGCGGGCAGTCGCGTCGCCAACTCAGCCCAGATAAACGCGCCACACATCGCGATCAAGCCGCCCAGCACCCAGACGCTCAGAATCAGGAATGGCGTATGGACGCGGTGCGCGACCTCAGAAGGATTCGCGAAGATTCCCGCCCCGACGATGCCTCCCATCACGATCATCGTCGCGTCGAACAATCCGAGCCGCCGGCGCGGTCTCGTGCCAGTTGTCATTCCGAGCGGAGTCGAGGAATCCCCTGGCTTAGCGCTCAGGTAGCTTTGCGGGATGTCTCGACTTTCGCTCGACATGACGATTGAGAGGCGGCGAGTCTTCTCATCTCAACGCACTGTTAATTTGTAAATTCTAAATTCCGGTGTCGCCGCTATGAGCGTTGCGTTTTGAGCGAGATGCTGTGCGAATTCAGGATAGTAAGCCAACCACCAGAAAGTATTGAAGGTGAAAACAAAGTGCGTGGCGCCAAGACGGCGCAGCTGTTCCAAGTCCAGAATTACCTCCTGGCTGTCGCTCGGGGTACCAGCGTAAATGCCGTCTTTTTCCAGGAAATGCCAGCCCTTGCGCTGTGCATAATAAAATATCGTTGGGTCGCCCATGTCCGCGGCAACGATTAGCGCACCCGGCGCGGTAATTTTGTTTAATTCCAAGCCAGCATCGCGAAGTTGAGCAGCGGACGATTCGTAAAGTGGTCGCACGCATAAATAAGAAAGAAGTGCAAAGGAACTCGCGAGCAATATCGACAAAGTAACGACGGCAATACGCGAAGATGCGATCTTCGACCCGATAAAGGCGCAGGCGGCGCCGGCAAATGCAGCGGCGATCGGCACGAGAGGAAGTTGATACCATCGATGGCGGTTGCCATAGCCGACTACAACAAAGAAGAGAATCATCGCAGCCAGCCACCAATGGAAAAGACGTGAGTACCTCGATCGCGGCGCTACGAACAAACCGATGAGCGCCATGATGGACAGGATCGGAGTCATCGGTGATCCCGGCTTCTCATCAGTTTTGTTTCGAGTCGACCGGGATCACCGATCCCGGCTACAGCCAAATACAAAAGCGGCGCGGCGATTACGATGCTCGTAACTTTGATCAGGATCGAGAGTGAAATCGTGATCGCAGCCAGAAGAAACGAGACCGATTCACGATCCTCGATCCAACGCAGGAAAAAATATAAGCCGACGATCGCAAGACTCAGCGATGGCACGTCCGGCATGAACGAACGGCCGGCAAAAATATTCACCGGCGCGAAACTGAAAAAGAATGTGGCCCAAATCGCTGCTGTGCTGCCGAAAATTTCCCGCACCAGCAAAAAAAGAAATGGCAGCGAAACGGCGAAAAAAACTATGGCCTGGCTGCGACCGATCCACTCATGAATACCTGCGAACTGGTAACAGATCGCCGCGACAAACGGCAAAATCGGGAATTCCGTTCCGACGTAGCCGGTCGCATTGCCAGCCCAGTCGATCTGCGGATGGGCAAAACGAAAACCGCCTTCGCTAAAGTTGCGTGCAATCGCCGCCACGTCGCTTTGCCGCCAGCTCCAATGATCGACATAAGGTTGATCGATCAAGATCAACCGGGCCGCTACGGCCAAAATCCAAATAACCACCACCACCTTCCCAATCGCGTCCCGACGGGGTGCTGTCTCGAACATTGGCGGAGCTTCGCGGAGCCTTCTGCTTCGCATTAATCCGCCTCTCCCCTCGCGCGAGCGGAGAGGACTGAGGTGAGGGGTGTCCGACATATCGTGAATTCGAAAAGCAACCCTCACCCTACCCTCTCCCTTGGCAAGCGAGAGGCCAAAGCGCTGAAGCTCCCGCCTACTGAAACATGAGCATCCTGCAAGCGTCTTGACAGGCAGGGTAAAGTCAATCGGGTACGGTAATCTCTAAATCGCGCAGGAAAGGGTTAGCATGAAATCAGCCGCTCGCCTTTGTTCTCCGGCAGGTGCCGGAATTTTTGTGTTGGCATTGCTTATCAGTGTTGAGATTGCGCACGCACAAAATGAACCGATTCTCGTTCCGGATGCGGTTGATTATCAGAAATTGCTTCCCCTTTTACCAGAAGCGCCGGAGGGCTGGACTACTGATAAGCCGGAGGGTTCGACCGAAGACGTCGGCGGATTCAGAATCACAAACGTGCATCGCGACTACCGCAAGGGCAAAGGAGACACAGCACCGAGCGCGGCGATTAGCATACTCGATTCCGTGGCCAATCCAGATTATGTGAGTGCCACCAGCGCTGCATGGAATGACACGAGTGAAACCGCAGATGGATACGGCAAACCGGTAACGATTGACGGTAACGCCGGCCGCGAGGACTACGACAAGCCACAAAAACACGCGTCGCTTTGGGTGATGGTTGCCAATCGTTATTTCGTGCAAATCGAGTTGCAGAACCAGGATCCCAAGGAATTGCAGGAGTGGATCAAGCGCGTCGATTTGAAAAAATTGGCGGAGATCAAATAGCCGATCGCACAAGCGCGAGACGTGAAAGGTGAGAGGTAGAGTCGCGCGGACTTCTCACTTCTCACCAGTCATTTCTCACTTCCACTTCGCATCATTGGCACGAAGCGCACCGGCAAGGTGACGCTTTCTTTTAACTGCCCGTTTTTCTTTTCCAGCAGGTAAAGCTCCTGGGCAAATCGCTCACCAACGGGAATAACCATGCGTCCACCATCTTTGAGTTGATCAACGAGTGGCTGGGGAACCTTGTCCGGCGCGCACGTCACGATGATAGCGTCGAATGGCGCCTCTTCCGGCCAGCCTTTGTAACCGTCGCCGGCTTTGATGTGAATGTTTGTGTAACCGAGACGTGCCAGAGTCGCTTCAGCGCTTTTCGCCAGCGGCTCAACAATTTCGACCGAATAAATTTCTTTCACGAGCTCAGCTAAAATCGCGGCCTGGTAACCAGAGCCGGTCCCAATTTCCAAAACGCGATCGCTCGGCTTCGGCTGCAGTTGTTGCGTCATGAACGCCACGATGTACGGCTGCGAAATCGTTTGCCCGTGTCCAATCGGCAACGGCCCGTCTTCATAAGTCTCAGTGCGCAATTCCAGGGGGACGAATTCCTCGCGAGGAACCTTTCCCATCGCGGCGAGCACGCCTTCGTTATTAATGCCGCGCACGACCAACTGTTGTTGAACCATGAGCTGGCGCTGCGCTGCAAAATCCGACGGGGCGTTCGACTTTTGGCCGCATGCCGTTGCCACAAGTCCCGCGAGAATCAGATACTGCGCAAACCTTCGCACCCGGAAGAATAACTCCAGAGACGCTGCCGTGAAAGCAGCGTACACTACGCTTTTGTCGAGACTTTCCTATCGCGCCGCCGCTACGGCGTTCATGTGCCGCAAGCGATCAGCGAGTGTTTTCATCACATGTGTCGCAAAATGCGGCGTCTGCTGAACCAGAAAAATGGAACCGACGTTGATCGATTTGCGCCAGTCGGCAAACTGTCTTCGCCACCGCGTTGGCCGTGCGCGGAGTGTCGTCGATCAATGCCATCTCACCGATCAGTGCGCCTGGCCCTGCGGCCTCCAGCACAAAATCGTCCAGGGAAATGTCGATTTCTCCTTCTAACAGCACGTACATCTTGTTGCCCTTGTCACCTTCCGGGAAAAGGAAATCGCCGGGCGCGAGCTGCAACGTGTCGCTTTCTTTACGAAAAAGTTCCGCAGGATTCATAAATGAAATTGAGTCGGTGACGGAGCCCATAGAGAGAGTATTCTATCTGACAAGTTACGATTGTGTGACAGCTGCTCCGAGCATCACGCGCGAGTAAATTCTTCGTGTCCTTCGTGTGCTTCGTGGTTAATTTCACCGCGCTTTCAACCATGTCTGAAGAACGCAAAACTTTAGAGCAACGCGCGCAGATGACGGACTTGGAGCGGCTCCGTCATTCGGCGTCGCACGTACTTGCGACGGCGATTTTGAAAATTTGGCCGGAAGCGCAGTTCGCCGCCGGGCCGCCGGTGGAGAACGGTTTTTATTATGACGTCGATCTTCCGCACCGCATTTCACCCGACGATTTCGAAAAAATCGAGGCGGAGATGAAAAAGGAAATCAAAGCGAACAATCCGTTCGAGCGGATGGAAGTTTCGCGCGATGAAGCACTCGCGCTCGGGAAAAAGGGTCGGCTCGCGGCGTTAGGCGAACGTTCAGAGCCAAGCAAATTTAAGCTCGACATTATCGAGAACATTCCGGTCGACGAAAAGATTTCGCTCTATCGCAACGGCGATTTCATTGATCTCTGCG
>QHNQ01000017.1 GCA_003218135.1 Verrucomicrobiota bacterium | reverse complement strand
ATCAGACAGACCGCAGTTGCCAGCGTCAACAATTTTGGTGGACGCCTTTGGTTCCTTAAGTCTCACTTCCGGACTCGGAATCGGATGATATTAGACCGGCACGTCGAGCTGTTCGGCAACCCCGACGTCTGGGCGAACTTCCGCCATTTTCCGAAGCTCTGGATTCATGGGCCGCCGGAAAGCTATATGGGGCAACCAACTCCGGGCACGAGCTACTACGAAGATGAACACATTCGGTTTTTGTCGGCCTATAAGGTTGCTGTATGTCTGGAGAACTCCACCGAAGCCTATTATTTTACTGAAAAATTTGTAAACTCAGTGAGGGCTGGCTGCATTCCGGTTTATCATGCTCATCCCACAGTTCGTAAGAAGTTCCTGCGCAACGCAAAGTGGGTCGATCCGGCAGACTTCGGTTTTTCGCCTCGTGACACGATCGAATATGCTTTGGCGCAAGATCAGTCAGAATTCCGGCGCGCGAACGACACCTGGCTTGAATCTGGTATTCTGGCGGATACCGATAACCAAAAGGTGGTTCTAAAGCTGCATAACATAATCAGTAGCAAACTCGAAAGGAATGGGCGTTATTAACTTCCGATATCGAGCAGGACAGCTCCTGAAAAAACTCGGTTACAAGCTTTCGCGCGACTACCGCTGGCCAGAAGTTCATGGGGATCTATTACTTCTTGGCTTCGCTCTTCTTCGAGCCTACCACCGTGGGCTGATCCAAATTGTGCAGATCGGAGCGTTCGACGGACAAGTTGATGATCCGGTTGCTGATATTCTTCAAAACGAAAACGTTTCTGCGATCTTAGTGGAACCGCAAAAAATTCCGTACGAGCGTTTGATGGCGCGTTATGCAACTAATCCAAGAGTTTGCCTAATCAATGCCGCGGTGGCAGAGCACGATGGTGTGGTAAAACTTTACGTGCCCGGTTCGGCTGCCTCGCCGAAGGCTAGCCTTTTCGCTCAGCATCACCGCCGATTTGGATCCGATGCGAAGGAAGTTCGTGAGTTCGAAGTACCCTCTATCTCGGTCGGTTCCCTGGTGAAGAGGTTGCATGGTCAACGCCTTCATCTTCTTCAGGTGGACACAGAGGGCATGGATTATCAGATACTGAAGTGGTTCTTTGACGCCCATGTTGAGCCTGACGTGCTCAACTTTGAGTCGCTGCATCTGAGCAAAGCCGAACGCCTGGCATCACGGCAGTTGTTGAACGCCAGCGGGTACTGGTGGATCGAGAGCGACCAAGACACCTTCGCGTTAAAGGAGTCTTTGGTAAAAATCCAACAAAGTTGAAGCGCACAATTGACTATTTCAATCATGATCACAACGCGCGACCGCGCAGAGGCGCTGGGGCGTACCTGTGAGATAATTGCCGCGCTCGATCCTCCGCCTGTTGAAGTATTGATCACAGTTGACGGCTGTGCAGATGACACGATGACCGTAATTCGGAGGCACCTGCCACAGGCAGCAGTGATCATAAACAAGAACGCACGCGGGTCGGTTGCTTCTCGGAATGTTATGATGCGGCAGGCGAAGGCGGATCTTGTGTTCGCTCTCGATGATGACAGCTACCCGGAACAGATCGATTGCATCGCGCTCATCAGTCGTTTCTTCGAGAAAAAACCAAAATTGGCTGTTCTACATTTTCCACAGCGAAGCGATGAATATCCTGAAACGCTTTCGCAAACACAATTCAGCCGGGAACATTTGACGCGCTCGTTTGCTAACTCCGGCGCGGTTCTGCGCCGATCCACTTATCTCCAGTTGCCCGGGTTTGAGCTGCAGTTCTTCCACATGTATGAAGAGCCGGACTACGCCCTGCAATGTGTCGCGGCGGGTTATGACGTGCTTTTTTCTCCCATCCTTACAATCCGTCACCATTATTCCAGGCAGGCACGCGATGAAATACGGGTACATCATCGTCACGCCCGCAACGAATTGTGGAGCACCCTGATGCGATGTCCTTTTCCCTTCGCATTTGCAATGGTGGCGGGGCGCGTTTTCTCCCAGTTCCGTTATGCGTGCAAGCGAGGGTGGTTCTGGGTAATTCGCGAACCCGCCTGGTGGTGGCAGGCGTTGGCTGGCGTTCCGTATTGTCTTCGAAAGCACAGGCCTGTTTCATGGGCAGTTTATAAACGCTGGCTTTCGTTGTCATAAAACAGTGAAGTGGCTTTGCTGTCAGCTGGGCGCGCGGGAACACTATGCGATTCCCCGGGCGTTACTTCGCGTGGACATGCTCGCGTATCTGCTAACCGATGCGTGGGTTCCGCCCTCGTCTTTGCTTGCAAAAATCTGCCGCCGCGGGTCAAGTCTTGCAGAGAGATTTCACGACACGCTCCCAGACGCGCGAGTGAAAGCGTTCAATTCGTCATTGGTTGCATTTGAGGTGCTTGCACGCGCCCGTCGCCTCAGGGGATGGACAAGAATAATTGCCCGCAACCGGTGGTTTCAACGCAAAGTCGTTTCCTTTCTTCGCTCTCAGCTCTCAACTATCAACTATCAGCCCATTCTTTTGAGCTATAGCTACACCGCGCTTGAACCGTTTCGGTACGCAAAAGCGCACGGATGGAAGACGCTGCTTGTCCAAATCGATCCCGGCCCGGAAGAAGAGGCGATTGTGGCACAAGAGGCCGCACGTGTGCGTGAACTAGCTGCTGACTGGCAGCCCGCGCCGAGCGAATATTGGGCTCTATGGCGTGAGGAGTGCAAGCTTGCCGACCGGATTGTTGTTAACTCCGAATGGTCGCGGGAAGCGTTGGTCCGCCGCAGAGTTCCACACGAGAAGACATCAGTTATTCCACTGGCGTACGAAGTGATACGACTACCGGACCACGAGACAATGAGACCACAGAAGCGGGAATATCCAGATCGCTTCACGTTCGAGCGGCCGATGCGCGTTCTTTTTCTTGGTTTAATCAATCTCCGCAAGGGCGTCGCCAGGTTGTTGGAGGCCGCTCGAATTTTGCGTGATGAGCCGGTTGAATTTTGGATGGTTGGCCCTGTCGAAATCGCACATGCCAGCGCAATCGGGAATGCCGGACACGTGAAATGGTTTGGCCCTGTAACGCGGAAGCAGGCAACTGAGTTTTACAGAGACGCAGACGTATTCATTCTCCCGACGCTCTCTGATGGATTTGCCATAACACAGCTCGAAGCGCAGGCGCACGGCTTGCCCGTTATCGCCTCGGAATTTTGTGGCAAGGTCGTGGACAACGGCCGTAACGGAATCGTTCTCGAGGAACCGACTGCCGCATGCATCGCAGCCGCCGTTCGCGATTGTCTCGCGGACGCGGATCGGCTGCGAAAGCTTGCTGCCGCGTCACGTTTGCGTGCTGAATTCACAATGGAGGCGCTTGCCGAGCAGCTGCAAAAGGTGGGTGCAGCGCTGTGGAATCCATCGCACCAATGACATTTATTCTGCACGTGGCTTGCAGTGGATCCAGGACGGTAATGACGCCTTTAACTTTCCCCTTTTTAATATACTGTGTGCCTCAGTTTCCTGCTCCATGGTCACGCATGAGTTAACGTTTTATCTTGCTGCCGCGGTGTTGGTGGTCCTCACGGTCGAAAGCTGCATCAAGCTGCTGAATCGAAATACCTTCGGTATCACGCTTATGGTGTATGTAACGGTATTTGCATGGTATTTCGTCGATCCTTTCCTTAACCCAGAGGAATATGATTACCTCCCTCCTTTCTCATTAGGTCAAAGTTACGGGCAGGTACTATTGTTTTTAATAGGATTCCGCGTTTTCACACCCGCTATAACACGTTGGATCGTGCGCCGTCCGAGTTTTGCCATTTTTGATACGCGCCTCACTCCCAGGGAGATTTTAGTTGCCACTGGTGCGATTTGGCTCCTGCTTTTTCTAGTCGGGATTTATCGAATGAACGGTGATGTGATAAGCGCTGTTCTTCCGCTCGATGGCCGTGGCGGCGAGACGATGTGGGGGCGTGGTGCAGTCTCAAGTTCGGCAATGGGATTTCTGATCTCCTTCGGAGGTTATCTGTTTAATGCGGCAACAGCGTTCCTGGGCGCCCTGATATTTTTCCAGCGCGGTACTGCTTGGCGGTTGCTCGCCGGCGCAATGTTTGCCATTACACTCCCGTCTTTCTTTTTCGCTGGAACGCGTAGCCACTTCCTTGTGGCAGTCCTGCCTTTTATCATCACATATCTATTTTATGGCCGGCATCCGCTCATTGTAAGATTCACCGTTCTGGCGGTGGCGTTCGTCTGCTTGGATCAAGGGTTCAGGTTTGTGACGGTATTTCGCAGCACCGGTTTCAGAGAGGTGCTGGCTGCTGAGAATCCGTACGAGCTCGTGGATGAAAATGTGCGAACAACCGGCCTCAACATGATTCAGGAGCTTTGCTTTGTGAATGCCTACCTCGATTCCGGCGATACCTCTCCAGCCTATGGCGCAAGATATTTGAATGAGTTACTTAATTTCGTTCCGCGTGCGATCTGGCCCTCAAAGCCGTTGATCGGAATTGACTACGCGAAGTGGCGCGGGTTCGAGAGTGACGAAGGAGAGCTGGGTGTGTCCACTACCATTTCCGCCGGAATGATCGGCGGCGGCGTTTTGAACTTTGGCAAAATCCTTGGTCCAGTGGCGGCCGGCATACTGATGGCCCTTTGGACTGGCCTGCTCATCCGTTGGTGGGAACAAAGAAAATCGCTGCTGCGCTTGATGTTGTTCATGCTTGGCGTTGGTCTTACCTTCAACCTCGGCCGCGACATTACCCTGCTTGTGCTTTGGCCCGTCATATTTGCATACTGTTTCGTTCGCCTTACTGAGCTCTGGGCCACGAACCGATTCAGCCAACTGCCGCGAGGAGCAACTGTTGTTCCCGCCAGGGTTAGCCCCGTGTTCGCTGGTCGGCTGAGCCAGTGACGCGTCGCGGTCACGATGCCGGGTCCAGTAACTCAATGCTGGAGAAGCGCTCGCCGTAGCAAGGGTCACTCCTAAACAAATTTGGTGCTGCCATGCTCAGACGACTTCATCACATTTTGTCTCAAAATCCTCTTACGAGCCGTGCGCAGCGTAGTGTCGTTCACTGGGCCAAGGAGCTACTAAGCGTGCCCGACGCATACTACTCGATGGGGCAGTTATATCGTAAGATTAAACCAAAAGCCGTACTGGATATCGGTAGCCACGTCGGTCGAACTGTGATCAAAATCCTGGATTACATGCCTGACGCCAAAGTGCACGCATTTGAGCCCACACCGCGGAGTGTTGCCATCCTTAGAAATAGAATGCGACGCTATCCAAACGTGATGGTCCACGAGCTGGCTTTGTCAGATGTGACCGGTACGACGAAATTCTTCCATAATCTTGGCGAGCAGACAAATTCGCTTCTGGAAAACAGCCTTTCCGGTAAGAGCCCCTTCGACGGCGTGCAGCAGCATATCGCACAAATTGACGTCAGGACCATGACCCTCGACGACTGGGCCGCTGAATTTGAACCCAATGGGATGCTATTGATCAAAGCGGATGTCCAGGGTGCCGAGCGGCTCCTGGTGACCGGCGGAAAAACGACCTTCGCACAACGCGTGGCAGCGTTTTATACAGAACTCTGCCTTCTGCCGACATATGAAAACCAGACCACCCTATGGGAGCTACATACAATGTTAACCGAGGAGCTTGGCCTGGCACTCTTCGACATTTATCCTTGTGCCAAGGATCAACTGGGTCGTGCAGCATTTACCGATGCGATGTGGGTCCAGCCATCGGTTCTACCTATCTAGGCAAAGATGATCGATCCACGCTCACCTGCCGTTGTCAGGCACCGTTAACAGCTTCTTGCGAATGCCTCATTCAGCAAATGGCGCCAAGATCGGCAGCGGTTATATCGGCTGATGAGTGATCAGTCTATGTGTGAGCTGACCAGCTGAGTTCGATCACTGCGTGTGAAAACTGGAGGTAAGGGGATTCGAACCCCTGGCCTTCTCATTGCGAACGAGACGCTCTACCAGCTGAGCTATACCCCCGCTTGCCTATGAAAACCAAGGCCGAACATTCCACCGAAGCTCGCTTTTCGTCGCATGGGAATGCTAAAGAGTAAAAGCGACACATTTGAGAAGGTCGGAGAATGTCTCCATCGGTATTCAAACGGCATTTAATTATGCGCGGATTAAGATCGAGGGCAAGGACATCCAGCGCAGTCTGAAACCATAGATCGGGATTTTGCCAGACGCACGCTTGCAGCATTCCTGCATGAGCAATACCAGATTGTTTTCGCGCTTGCGTTCGCCAATGCGACTAATCATCATCGTTGAACCACCCGAAGTTCCTTGAGGAAAACGCGGCCATGAATCTGTCCCCCCACTTGCTATGTGAAGAAGAAGCGCACCCTCGGGGCAAAATCCTGAAGTTCGCAGGCGAGGCGGACTTCCTCGCCGTGCCGGCGGTGCGGCAGTTGCTCAAACGGCTGCTCACGCAGCACATCCCGTTTCTCATCGTGGACCTGTCAGGGGTGACGTTCTTGAACACGCCGTTTTGGGCGGCGATGCAACGATACCAGCTCGATGGGCATCCGGACGCTCGGCTCGCGCTCTGCGGCATGAACGAGGCGCTGAAGGCGGCCTTCGACATTAACGGCGTCGGTCTTGGGTCGGCCGAGGGTGGAGGCATCGCCGTGTACGACCATCTGGAAGCAGCGCTGGCGGCGACATGAAACCGGGACGCGAATACAGCTACGCGGGTTTGTCCATTTCGCTGTGCCGCGGTGCGCTGGAGCGGCCATGGCTGCCGCTTACCATGTGGAAGGCGTTCTTCAACCGCTCACTCGACATTGGCGTGAGGGCTGTGCCCACGGTGTTCCTCATGGCGTTCTGCGTAGGATCCGTCGTAGCGATCGTGCTGATAGAGCAACTCCAAGAGTTGAGCATGGAGGAGACTGTGCCGCGGCTCATCTGGATAATCCTCAATCAGCAGCTCGCGCCCATGCTCGCGGCGGTGGTCTTCATCGGGCGGAGCGTGTCCGGCTCGGCGGCAGAACTGGCGAACATGAAAATCGGGGAGGAGATCAAGGCGCTGGAGACCATGGGCGTGGATGTCTCGCGCTATCTGCTGCTGCCGCTGTTAGGAGGCTTTGTCGTGATGCTGCCGGTGATGGAGATTTACACCGTGGGCGTGGGGCTGCTCGGAGCACACGGGGTGTGCTCGCTGGTCATGGCTATGGACGCGAAGCAGTTCGTTCTGCGAGCACTGGTCCCGCCGCGGATGCAGGACGCATTCATCGGCGTGGGCAAGTCCGCGGTTTTTGCGGTGGTCGTTGCGATGATTGCCTTCCGCAAGGGGCTGAACGCCACCGGCGGGTCGGACGCAGTCGGGCGTGTGGCAACGGCGGCCGTGGTGTCTTCACTCGCAGCGGTGACGCTTGTCAACGCTGTCATCACGGGGCTGCAGAATGTTTTGATTGCGGCGGGATTGATGAACAAGTGAGTAAGGAAGCAACTAATCAATAGCCAGTAATAACGGGTGGGAACAAGTTAAACACGAGTGGGTGATGAGTTATCAAGTTCAACTGCTAACTAAGTCCTCCAACCTGATAACTGATGACTAATTGCTTCTCATCCCGCTCATGACCCCGCCGCCCCCCGCGCCCACGCCCGCCGCCGAGCCACTGCTCGTAGTGCGGAATTTGGCCAAGGCGTTCCCCTACGGCGCCAACGTGCTCAACGGCGTGAACCTCGAGGTCTTCGCCGGCGATGTTTTCACCGTCCTCGGAGGGTCCGGCTGTGGGAAAAGCACCCTGCTGAACATACTCATTGGCGTGGACGAACCCACCTCCGGCACCGTGCATGTCCTCGGCCAAAACATCCACAGCCTCCCCCGGCGCCAACGCAAGAGGCTCATGCGGGATGTGGGCGTGCTTTTCCAGTCTGGCGCCTTGCTTCAGAGCCTCACCGTTGCGGAAAACGTGGCCCTGCCCTTTCAACAGCATCATCCCAAGATTGCGCGCGACCGCGATCTTCTCGAGGACACCGTGCTCATGAAGCTGCGTGCCGTGAAGCTCGACGCCCATGCGCAGAAGTATCCGCGCGAGCTCAGCGGCGGCATGAAGAAACGCGCCGCCCTCGCCCGCGCCCTCGCACTGGATCCAAGGCTGCTTATCAGCGACGAGCCCACCTCCGGCCTTGATCCCGTGAGCACCAAGGAGATTGACGAGCTAACTATCACGCTGAGCCGCAAGAGCGGCACGACAGTGGTGGTGGTCACGCACGACCTGTTGAGCTTCCAGCGCATCGCCACCCGCGGCATCATGCTGGGCGCGGAGCGGGACGGAACGCTACGCGGAACGGTGCTGCTCGCCGGGAGCCGTGAGGATTTTTTTGCGAGCGAACATCCGCTGGTGCGGGGCTTCTTCCATCTGCAGGAAGGAGGCGCCGTGTAAGATTGAGAGATGAGAGTTGAGGGTTGAGAGTATGAACGTGACTGAGCTGAGCCTATTTCATAGTCTTAATCTCAATCGGCCTTCGATGCGGTGAAGACTAAGATTAAGAATATGAACAGGCTTCAAGCACAACTCATCAACTCACTGCACCCCAGCCCACCATGAACCGGAAATTCTTTAAATCACTCCGCGCCCTTTACGAGCTGATGCTCGTGCTGCTCGTTATCGCGTCCGCCGTGCTGCTCATTGGCGCGCTGTATTACGCCTTGAAGGGGGGCTCGCGGGGAAGGGTTAGCTTCGATGCGGCCTTCAATGAGGTGGGCGGGATCAAGGAAGGCTCTAGCGTGCTCTTCAAGGGCATGCCGGTGGGAGCGGTCGGGAAGATGCGTTATGACGCAGCCACGGACAAAATCCTCGTGCGCATTGAGATTACCAAACAGGTGGACGTGCCCGCCACCATCAAACCGTACGTGGAGAAGTCGCTCATGGGCCAGTCGAACATTGCCCTGCGGACTGAGCAGCAGACCGGTACGAAGGAACTGCTTGCCGACGTAGTGCGACGACTTCAGGCAGGCGACAAGGATGGACTTTACCGCATCGACGGCGTCGAATTGAGCCGGTTGGATGCCATCAAGCCCGGCCTCGACGCAAAAAGCGAAGGGGCGATCGACGACGCCACGAAGACTATGCACCGGACGGCGGAACTCGCTGAGAGTAGCAACACCGCTCTAACCAAGGCGAGCCAAGACCTTGAGAAAGTGGCGGCGACCCTCGACCAAGCGGGCCAAGCGGTCATCCGCAGCGAAACGACCCTCAACCAGGCGGGCCAGGCGATCATCCGCAGCGAAAGCCACATCAAGAAACTCGGCAGCGCTTCGGAAAAACTCGGAAGTGCGTCGGACAATGTGAACGGTTTCATCCAGGTGTTGAAGGTCAAACCCAGCGCACTCGTCTGGGGCTTGAGCGACCAGCAGCGGACCATGATGAATCAGCCGCAGGGACCCCGGCGGCCATCCGCCACGCCGGTTAGAAAGTGACCACCGCGCCGCCAGATTCCAGCGCGAAAAACCGGGGCTTGCTGGTAGAAACGCTCCTCGGCGTCGCCGCCTCGCTGAGCGCGTCCTCGGACTTCGACACGCTGCTGGCCAACATCCTCCACGGCGCACGCGCCGTCATGCGTTGTGCCGCGTGTTCGATCTCACTACCGGATACGGCAACCAGCGACCTCCTCATCCACAGCACCCAGCGCGACTGGCGCAAAGAAGGGCCGTGGCGTTTGCCGAAGGGCCAGGGCATCGCGGGCCGGGTCTTCGAAACCCGCGAGCCTGTAAACACGGCGGATGCCATGCAGCATGCCGAGCACTACAAGCGCATTGGAGCGGAAACCGGGCTGTCGGCCCAGGCGCTTTTGACTATTCCACTCATGGATGGCGCATCATGCCGCGGTGTAATGCAGGCTATGAACCCGCGGGACCGCGCCCAGTTCAGCGCGGAGGACATGCACATCTTCATCGCCTTCGGCTCGCTGGTTTCCGTGACATTGGGCCGTCGGCAGGCGGAGGAGGAATCCAGAGCACGCGCCGTGCAGGAGGCCGAGCGCCGCGCGGAGCTGGAGCTCGCGCGCCAGGTGCAGGCCACCTTCTTGCCGGAGCCGGATGCGGAGCACGGATCGCTGCACGTGCAGGCTTTTCTCGAACAGGCCACCGGGATCGGCGGTGACTGTTACTTCTTCCACGCGCCGCAACCGCACCTCCTCCTTGCTGGAGTTGGCGACGTCACAGGCAAGGGATCCTCCGCCGCGCTGGACATGGCAAGGCTCACAACGCAGATCGAGCTGGCCGCCTCACGCTGCACGCCCGAATCATTCAACACGTGGCTTGTCGAATTGAACAATGTGCTCTACGAGGCCATGCATGCGGACGACAATGCAGTGGCGCTGACGGCGCTGCTGTTCGATACCGCGCATCGCCGGGTTTATGCGGCGGCGTTCGCGCAACACCCGCCACTGTGCCGCGACCATGCCACAGGGACGTGGCGCGAGGTGGCTTGTCCGCGCCAGGGCTTCTTTGGGCAGCGCCGCCTCTCCGCTTGCAACGTCATTACTATCCCGCTGGCCGCGGGCTCGCACTGGCTCGTGCATTCCGATGGCATCACGGAGGCCGTCGCCACTAACGGCGGCCAGCTTGCCCGTGACGGACTGGTGAGCCTGCTGGAATCGCACGATTGGACGAACCCAAGCGCTTTCGACTTGAGCGTGGACACCTGGCGGAAGAATCTCGCAAGCGGTGCAACCGACGACGCCACCCTTTTGCTTATAGAAGACCGCACAACGCCACCCCTGCGCGAGTTCGCTGCCTTGTGCACCGCTGAGAGCATCCGCGCTGCACGCGCCTTCTTTGAGCTATGGGGCCGGTTCGCGGGTATCCCGCAGGACACACTGCTCACGCTGCTGGTCGGTTGCGATGAGATCCTGACGAACGTTATCAAGCATGCATACGGCTTGGAGAAACCGCCCGGCCCGCTCTGGTGCGGCGCTGAAGTTTCGACTTCCGTTGTCCGCTTCATCATCCGGCATCACGGCGCGGGCATCACGCAGGAACAGGCCGCCGCGCAAGCGGATGCTCGCTCCCGCGAGGAAGGCGGGCTCGGCCTAGCGCTCGTGTGCCGGGTGTTCTCGCGCGTGCATTTCTCTACGAACGCTGAGCGGGGATCGGAAATCGTGCTCGAAAAGGTACTGGTGTAAGAATGATAATACGAGTGATACGAAACAACGATTGCAGCGAACGCTTTCGCGTTTAAGGTGCGCTCTCCAATTTGCTCATGCTCGAAACGTTTCTTGCTCAGGCTCAAACCGCCGCGCCTCAACAGGTCCCAGGCGGCGGCATCGGTTCATTTTTTGTGCCGCTCATTTTTATTTTCATCATCATGTACTTCGTGATGATTCGACCGCAGAAAAAACGGCAGCAACAGCAACAGAATTTAATCTCAAGCTTAAAGACCGGCGATCGAGTGGTCACGAACGGGGGTATTCACGGCCTGATTTCTAACGTGAAAGAGAACACCGTCCTGGTGAAGGTTGCCGACAACGTAAAGATCGAGATGGAGAAATCGGCCATTACAAATGTGCTCAAAGAGAGTTAATCAGTAAATTGGTTGAATCCGCAGCCGGTTAAGTCGAAATGACTCCCGCACTTACATTTTTTGTCGGTCTCTCGATGCTCGTCCTTTTCGGGTGGTACTTCGCCACCGATCAGGGACCGCGGAAGCGGCTGCTGGCCACCACGTTGATGCTGTTGCTTGTTATCTTCAGTATCGCCGCGATGTGGCCGCCGCAGAAAAAGATCGCACTTGGGCTCGATATTCAAGGCGGCACATCCTTTCTAATCCGGCTCAAGTCCGGCGATAAACCGATCACGAAAGGAATGCTCGACCAGGCGGTGGAGGTGATCCGGAAGCGCGTTGATTATTTTGGCGGAGGCGAGCCGATCATCAGCCCCGTGGGCGGTGATCGGATTCTGGTCCAAATTCCCGGGCTGGACACGGCGAAGATTCAAGAAGCGCGGGACCAGCTCTCGCGCGTGGCGAAACTCGAGTTCCGTCTAGTCTATCCGGATAATGGACAAAAATTAAAAGCGATCGACGAAGGCAAGGACGTGATTCCGCCTGAATTCCGCATCGAAAGTTATAAGATGCAGCGTGAGGACGAGAAACCGATCGAGGAACGATTGCTTGTAAAAAAGAAAGCTGATCTATCGGGTGATCGCGTTTCGAACGCAGGCGCTTCGTACGAAAAAGACGGCTGGGTTGTTCACTTGCGATTCGACGCCGAGGGCGCGAAGCAGTTCGGCAACATTACGGCCGCGAACGTTCATCATCGCTTCGCGATTGTGCTTGATGGAGGCATACAATCCGCGCCCGTCATCCAGGACGCAATCTACGGCGGTGACGCGCAAATCACTGGACGATTTACCGAGGAAGAAGCGCGCAGCCTGGCCAGCGTGCTTCAGAACCCGCTACAAACGCCAGTAAGTATCGAAGAAGAACGCAGTGTCTCGCCCACGCTTGGCGCCGACTCAATCCGGGCAAGTATTCTTGCCGGCTTGGTTGGACTGGCCATCACGGTGGTTTGTGTGGCCATTTACTACAAAATCCCTGGCTTGGTCGCGGATCTCGCGCTCGTGATCAATCTCATTCTTCTCATGGGTGCGCTCACAATGTTTCACTTTGTGCTCACATTGCCGGGTATCGCCGGCATCATTTTGACAATTGGCTTGTCCGTGGATGCGAACGTGCTGATTTTCGAGCGATTGCGGGAAGAAATGGCGCTTGGAAAGACGCTCAAGGTTGCGCTCAACACAGCTTATGAGAAGGCATTCAGTTCCATCTTCGACGCGAACGTTACAACCCTGATCACGGCTGCGATTTTGTTTTGGAAGGCGAGCGGGCCGGTGAAGGGCTTCGCCATTGCACTGACGCTTGGCATTTTGGCGTCCTTGTTTACGGCCCTGATCGTGGGACGAAACTGTCTCGGCTGGCTGGTCGACACAAGACGGCTGAAGCGTATCTCGATGCTACATCTGATTTCAGCGCAAAACATCAACTTCCTTGGCAAAGGTTTTATCGCCTGCATGTGCTCGCTGGCTCTATTGCTTGCCGGCGCGGCAGCCTTCTACCTTCGAGGCGAGAAAAATTTCGGCGTCGATTTTCGCGGCGGCGACCTCATTACATTGAGCGCACCCGGTGTGATCGATATCGGCCAGGTCCGCCACGCGTTGCAGCAAATTGGACTTGCTGACGCGTCAATTCAGGAGTCCGCGCAAGGCGGCAAGAGTTACATCACGATCCGCACGCCGCTGAACACTAGCGATAGGGTCGAAAAGCAGATCATGCAGGCGATGCCGAAGGCTGGATTTAATGTGGAAGGTTCGGAACGCGTAGGCGCGCTCGTTGGCGGTGAGCTGGCAAAAAGTTCGTTGATCGCGCTCGGCCTTGGCATTCTGGGCATTTTGATTTTCGTGACGTTCCGCTTCGAACTCTCCTTTGCCGTAGGCGCGATTGTCGCGTTGCTGCACGATGTGCTGATGACGGTCGGTGTGTTCGCGCTTCTCGGCCGTGAACTGACTCTTACGATGGTGGGCGCGGTGCTGACCATTGCCGGTTATTCCATTAACGACACCATCGTCGTGTACGACCGTATTCGCGAGGGTCTTGCGAGCGGGCGACGAGGCACGATCGAGGAGATAATGAACTCAAGCATTAACCAGACGCTCAGCCGCACTATTCTTACAAGCACAGTGACGCTCATTCCGATTCTGTGTCTGTTTTTCTTTGCCGGTGCGGTGCTACGCGATTTTTCGCTCGCCATCATTATCGGCGTGGTCGTCGGCACGTATTCATCGATCTTCATCGCTTCGCCTATTGTGCTGTGGTGGTCACGGGCCCGCGGCCGCGGTGCCACTGCGCTTCGCCGCGAAGTCACGGAAAAAGCTACGACCGCAGCAAATCCTCTCGCCCAGCGCTAAAGGCTTTTTGAAGTCCGGTCCTTGGCTCAAGGGCGCTCCCGGAGCGCTGGCCGGGATAGCCCTGTCCCTCTTCCCCTGCGAAATTTGACGAGGTTGTCCGGTCCGAGTAGGCTCCGGGTCACCTGTTTAAGAATTTATTCGCAAATTCGGAGAGTGATTATCGATGCCAGAAGTAATTGTTCGCAAAGGTGAACCTGTCGATCGCGCATTGAAGCGGCTGAAAAACAAGCTGGATGCTGAGGGTATTCTCGAGGAGGTCCGCCGTTTGCGTGCCTTCGAGACACCTTCGCAAAAGCATCGCCGCAAGGCGAAAGCCAATGCCAAGCGCGGCCGAATGAAGTTCCGGTTCAATCCGTAAACGACAAAGTTAGAAGAGTTACAAACGTAAAGGTTAAACCGTTGGTTCGGCGAAGCCGCCTTTTTTAACCATTTAACTTTTCTCAAAAAACTCCCTGATCGCCTGCGCCAGCCCGTCAATATCATGGCGGCGCGCCTCGACATCCACTGTGAGTCCGTGATCGCGCGCGGTTTTTGACGTGATTGGGCCGATGCTCGCGATTCGCATCCCCTTCGGCCACGGTAGCCCGAGCGCGAGAAAGTTTTCTACGGTTGAAGAACTGGTAAACGTGATCAAATCCGCACCATCCTGCGCTAGTTGCCGCCGCGCGCCACTCGTATCTCGCGTTTCCGGCACGGTCCGGTACGCAAACGCTTTGTCGACGATCGCTCCCAATGCCGAAAGTTCCTTGGGAAGCGTGTCCCGCGTCTTTTCCGCGCGGACGAGGAGAATCCGCAAGTTTTCGATACTTCCCTGCTTTTCAAATTCCTTCACCACTGCCTCCGCCACGAATTCGTCCGGCTGAAGATCCACATGCAGGTGAAAGTCTTTCACGCGTTGCGCCGTAGCCGGCCCGATCGCTGCGATGCGCACAGCCCCGATCTCGCGAGCGTCATAGTAAAGCTTGAAGAAAATATCGAAAAACGCTTCGACGCCGTTCGCACTCGTGAACACGATCCAATCATAGACGTGCGCGTCCTGCACCAGCTCTGCGAATTCGCGCAAATCGCTCGGCGGCTCGATGCGGATCGTGGGCAGTTCGATCACGTGCGCGCCGAGCGCGCGCAGTTTGTTACTCAACACGCTTGCCTGCTTTCGGATTCGCGTAACAAGAATTCTTTTTCCCAGGAGCGGCCGCTTTTCGTACCAATTGAGATTGTGCCGCAACGCGACAACTTCTCCAAACACCGCCACCGCAGGCGCCTTGAAATCGCTGGCGACAGCTTTTTGGGCGATATCCGAAAGCGTGCCCGTGAGAGTCTCCTGTTGGCCGGTTGTGGCCGAGCGAACGAGCGCCACCGGCAAATCGGCGCGCACTCCTTGCTTCAGCATTTCGTTCGTGATAGCTCCGAGACGTTCCACGCCCATCAGCATTACCTGGGTGCCGCCAAGTTTCGCCAACGCCGCGTAATCGACTGCGTTTCCTTGTTTCGCTGGATCTTCGTGGCCTGTAAAGAATGTCACGTGTGAATTATGCTTCCGATGCGTCATTGGAATCCCTGCGTAAGCCGGTCCGGCTGTGGCTGAGGTGATTCCAGGTACAATTTCAAATGGGATTCCGGCTTCGGCGATCGCCTCCGCTTCTTCGGCGCCGCGGCCGAAAACAAATGGGTCCCCGCCCTTTAACCGGACGACCTGTTTTCCTTCGCGCGCTTTATCGATCAGCAGCGTGTTGATTTCTTGTTGGGTTCGACTTTCGCCCGGTTCTTTTCCAGCATAAATAATTTCGGCATCATCCCGCGCCCAACGAAGCAGCTCCGGATTTGCCAGATGATCGTATACGATCACGTCTGCATTCTCGATGCACTCCTTTGCGCGCAAGGTCACCAATCCGAGATCACCCGGCCCACCGCCAACCAGATAAACTGTTCCGTTCTGTTTTGTACTCTTGGGCATGCTCTTACTCTTGCGTGATTCTTCGCAACAATTCGCCGGCCAACTTTCCGCCTTCGTCGCAAGCGCCTTCCACTTCGGCCTCCCGTGGCGCCGCCGATTCACCCAGGAAAACTTGCGCGCGCATTTTCATCTTGCCCTTATCGATCTTTGCAAGGACACCCACTGGACAATTGCAATCACCTTGCAACCCACGCAGAAATTCTCGCTCCGCCTGCAAACAAAGCAACGTTTCGCGATCGTTTACGAGACCGACAAGTTCCTTTGTGCCTTGATCATTGGCGCGAACCTGGAGGGCAATTACTCCCTGACCACCTGCGGGCAAAAAGATTTCGCAGGGAAGAACATCAAGAAAAAATTGTATGCCTTCGAAGCTGATTTCGGTGCGACTTGGCGACAAGCCCAAGCGTTCAAGCCCAGCGCGCGCTAACACGATGGCGTCCCACTCGCTTTCCGACAGTTTTCGCAACCGCGTTGGCACGTTGCCGCGAAGATCGATCAGCTTGAGGTCCGCACGTTTCCAAAGCAGCTGATGTTTCCTTCGCACACTGCCGGTTGCCACTGTTGCTCCGTATGGAAGGGAAGCAAGACCGCCCCGCTGTTTGGATACCAGCACGTCGTCCATCGGTGCCCGGGAAAGAACTGCCGCGATTTCTGCTTCCGGGCTCGTTTCACTTGGCAGGTCCTTGGCACTATGAACCGCAACATCCACTTCTCCGGCGAGAAGCACGCGCTCGATTGCTGCCGTGAACATTCCCTTTCGTCCCGCTTGAGGATCAACAACGCTGGCTTTGTCCCCCTGTGTCGCAATAGTTTTGGTCTCGATCTTTGCCTGCGGCCGTACCTTTTGAATTGCTTTTTCCACCAAACGAGCTTGCGCGCGCGCCAGTTCGCTGCCCCGTGTGCCGAGGACAATCTTTTGATTTTCGGCGGTCATAGACCGCCGCTACAGCTCCGACGCGTGCAGCGGATTTTCGCCGAGCGAGGGATGCTCCGAAATTTGTGAGGCGCGATTGATTCCGCGAGAAATTGAGTCGACGAAGTCTCTGACGTGTTCGGCAATCATGGCCTCTGCCGCCACGACATGCTGGCGCCTGAGAGCGAGCGATTGCTCCGCGACAGATCGTATCGAATCGATGTCGTAAAGATAAACGCCATCCATTTCATTGGCGCTGGGATCCACATCGCGAGGCACTGCGATATCGATGATGAAAAGCGGGCGATCCACACGCTCCCGCAGCATCGGTGCGAGTTTGTCCGGCGTCAGCAACGGCATTTCGGACGCCGTCGAAGTGATGAGAATATCGATCTCACGGCATTGGACCATCCACTCGTCGAACGGAACGACGGCACAGCCACCGACCGCCTGCGCTAATTCATTTGCGCGATCGGCGGAGCGATTGCTGACGCGAATGTCACTGACGCCGCGCGACACGAGTGCACGCGCTGTAAGTTCGCTGGTTTCACCCGCGCCGAGCACCAGCACCTTGCAATCGGTCAACTTCCCGAAGATTCTTTGTGCGAGATCGACAGCAACGGACCCAACGGATACTGCGCCGCGCGCAATTTCTGTGTGCGTGCGCACTTGTTTCGCCACCCGAAAGGCCCGCTGAAACAAACGATGCAAATACGGACCCACTGCTCCGGATTGTCTAGCTGACTCGTAGGCTTTCTTTGCCTGCCCGAGTATTTCGCTCTCGCCGACAACCATGGAGTCGAGTCCGGAGGCAACGCGGAAAAGGTGGTGCGCGCATTTATTGGCCTCGTAGCGATAAAATGGAGGCGCGTACTGGTGAGGGTCACTGTTAGCCTTTCGTATCAGGCAGCGTGCAATTTCGTCCGTGGAAACGCGTCTATCGGAGACCGCGTAAACCTCGACCCGATTACAAGTCGTCAGCAACAACGCTTCGGCGCAACCGGTTTGGCGCACAATCGATTCGGTCGTGGCGCTACCGGTGAACTGCTCGCGCGTGGCGACGTCGGCGGTGTGATGACTTAATCCGATGCAGAAAAGATTCATGGGGTTGGATTCAATTCTGCAGTGAATGTAATTCCCCAGAGCAGTACCAATGCGGCGCTAAACCCGATAATACATAGCGCGGCTACGCGTTTTGGTGCGAGCCATCGAAGGTGACGGCCTTGCAAGATTGCAGCATAAAGCAGCCAGATCCCAATAGCAGCAACCACTTGCACCCGCGGTAACGGGTGCCCGGTAAAAAACCCGCTGACTATGCCCAGTGTGTAAAGCACAAAGCCCCACCAAAGCAGCCGGGTCATGGCCGTAAAAAGATCGGCCAACGGCGGCAAATGATAGAAGATCGAATGCAAGTGATGCGTCTTGAGCTGGCGCTCCTGCACCAGATACATGACCCCGGCGATGCACGCGAGCGCGAACGCGCCATAGGCGACCAGCGAAATCGATGCATGAAATTCCACCCACGGGTTCGCCGGCAACCTCGAAGGGTGAGGACGGTCAATTGGCGCAAGTAACGCGAAGCCTTGTAGCAGGACGACGAGCGGCGCGGTAAACGCGCCCATCAGTGAGAGCCGGTAGATGGAGCCGACCAGCATGTACATCAGCGCCACCGACCACGCTAGAAAAATGAAAACTTCAAACAGGTTCGTCAAGGGACAGCGACCGAGCGCATGCCCGCGCAACGATAAGAACGCCGTCTGGAAGATGAATCCCAAACCGACTGCAAAAAAATTGAATCGCATTGGCCGAAACACGCCGGTACGCAATTCAACAGCCGTATGCAGGACGGCCGCGAGAAAACAGATCGTCGAAACGATTAAAAGATAGCGCTCCACCGGGACGGCTTATTTTAAATTGCCGTCCCGACTTGGCAATACTGCACAGAGCTCACCGGATCAGCGTGCACTCCCCTCGCGCTTGCTCGATGCGGTTTCTGAACTGAACCGGATTGACGTTTTAGTGCAGCCCGCTAGCGTTCGCGCCGATGGCTTTGGGAAGAGTCGAAGAACTGCGCGCTGCTGTTCGCGATGTACCGGATTTTCCCAAGAGAGGCATCGTGTTCAAAGACATCACACCGGTCTTGAGCGATCCGGTCTTGTTCCGTGCCTCGGTTGATCTCTTCCTGGAGCGATGTCGCGGGCTAAAGATTGATAAGATCGTCGGCATCGATGCGCGCGGCTTTCTTTTTGGCTCGGCGGTTGCTTATGAACTTGGTGTTGGTTTTGTGCCGATCCGGAAGCGCGGCAAACTCCCCTACAGGACGGAGATTGCAAAGTACTCGCTCGAGTACGGCGACGCGGAAATGGAAATGCATGTTGATGCGATGAGCGCGGGTGAGCGAATTGTGCTGGTGGACGATTTGCTCGCGACCGGCGGCACGTCTGCTGCAGCAGCTGTTCTTATTCGCAAAGCTGGGGGTCATCTCCTTGAAGCGCAGTTCCTCATTGAGCTGGAATCCCTTCATGGCCGCAAGCGACTCCAGCCGACGCCGGTCACGGCGTTTCTGAAATACTGAATTTTTTCACGGCGGTAGAGACGCGCGCCGTGATCGAAGAGCACTCATGGAAATGGCGCTGTCATGTTGAGCGAAGCGAAAACATCTCTGATCTATCTCCTTAGGCTGAATTCGATCCCAAACTCATCCGAGATTCTTCGCTCCGCTCAGAGTGACATCTTTCTCGTTAGGGCGGGGGATTTGGATTTTAGATTTCCAATCTTACACTTGCATATCACGTAAGGTTGCGATGAGGACGTCCCGACACCTCGAAAAAGTTTTGGCCCACGCCGAAAGCCGCCTTGCCGCGACCGGGACCAGGCGACCGACGGAAGTCCTCCCGCTTTACAAAAAATTTCTGAAGGTTGAAGAGCATCGCTTACGATTGAAGCACCAGGCGGGCGTGGGTGGCCGCGAAATTTGCGTGCGACGCGCTGAGTTGGTCGACATTCTGTTGCGGTACGTTTTTGATGCAGCAGCTGCTACGGTTCGCGGCAATGGCGAGACGAAGGTTCCGGTGGCGTTAATCGCCCTTGGCGGATATGGCAGGGGTGAGCTTAACCCGTTCAGTGACGTTGACGTGATGGTGTTGCATCACCATGGCGTGGCAAAGATTTCGCCGCACCTGCAGGAGATGGCGAATCAAGTGCTCTATCTGCTGTGGGACAGCGGCTTCAAGGTTGGACACTCCACACGGTCCATTAAGGAAGCGATTACCGAAGCCAACCGTGACATGCGCACGAAAACGGCCATGCTGGAGTCGCGGTTTCTCGCTGGCGACAGCGAGCTGGCGCAGGAGTTCCGGAAGCAATTTCGTTCCAAATGCGTCGACGGACACGAACAGGAATATGTGGCAATGCGCATGCAGGATCAGGTTAGCCGGCACAAAAAATACGGCGACAGCGTCTATCTTCAGGAGCCGAATCTAAAAAGCGGATGCGGCGGACTGCGTGATTATCAGAATCTGCTGTGGATGACCTACTTCAAAGAAGGCTCGCTGAGCACCAACCAACTCGTCGGCAAAGACTGGCTGAGCGAAAGCGACCAGCGGCGTATCGAGAGAGCGTACGATTTTCTCCTGCGCTTGCGCACCGATCTGCATTATGCCACGGGGCGGTCCACGGACACGCTGCACACGAACCTGCAGGAGCAAATCGCAAAACGGCTTGATTATTCTCCCCGGTACGGACAGCTCCGCAGTGAGACACTGATGCGAGATTACTACGAGCACACGCGAGATATTTTTCGAGTAACGGAACGCATTACGCAGCAATTCGTCAGCGGATACGTGACGAGCAAGACCCGCTCGCTCTTCAGTTTTCTTCCGTTGATACGAGCGGACAAGACTCCTATCGGGGACGATTTCTTCGTGCGAAACAAACATCTGCATCCAGCGCGGCGCGATGTTTTTCGCAGAGATTCTGAGAAGATGATGCGGGTGTTTCAGCTTGCTCAGGAACGCAACCTCGATCTGAGCCCCGAATTGGCGGATTTGCTGAGCAGAAGTCTGCGCCACGTCACACGCACTTATCAGTATGCACGTGGGCCGCGCGAAATCTTCAGATCGATTCTGTCACAGAAAGGCAGAGTCGGGCGCATTCTGCGGATGATGCACCGGGTCGATTTTCTCGGCCGTTACATTCCAGAATTCGGTCAGCTTACCTGCCTCGTGCAGCATGAGTTTCTGCACCGTTACACAGCCGACGAGCATACATTGGTATGCATCGACAAACTCGACGCGCTCGCCGACATCACTGACCCCGAACTGATAGCTTACCGTGATATTTTTGAGCAACTCGAGGACCCGCTGGTGCTGTATCTTGCACTTCTTTTGCACGATAGCGGCAAGGCCGTTGGTGCCCGACCCCATTCTGAAGCCAGCGCGCTCTTCGCGCAGCGCGTCGCTGCTCGCTTGCAGTTATCGTCTGAGCAAAGGAAATCGCTCATCCTGCTGGTAGATCATCATCTTACCCTCTCGAGGATTGCGCAGCAGAGAAATCTGGATGATCCAGCCACAGTGACGGAATTCGGGCACATTGTGAAGCATCAGAAAAACCTCAACAAGCTAATGCTGCTCACTCTCGCTGATGGCCAGGGCACAAGTGCCGAAGCGTGGTCCGATTGGAAAGAGTCTCTTGTTTGGCAATTGTTTCACGAGACGTCGCGCTATCTCGCCGATCAGAAATCTTACTTCGAACAAACAAGAATCGAGCGCGAAAGTTTGCAGCGTTCGGTCGCCGATAATCTTTCGCTCGATTACGCCGGGGAAATCGAATCGCACTTTGAATTCATGCCGGATCATTATTTCCGCGCGAGCGGGCTCGCAGACATTGTCGAGCATCTGAAGCTTTTCCGGTCATTCCTTGAGAACGTTTCCGGCAGTGGCGAGTTTCCGCTCAGTCCGGCGATCAACTGGAAGATTGTTCCGGAGCAGGGGCACAGTGTTGTCACCTTCTGTACCTGGGAGCGTGAACGGTTGCTGGCGAAAATCGCAGGATCGTTTGCGGTTGTGCCATTGAATATTTTGAGCGCCGACGTTTTTTCGCGAGGGGACAACCTCGTGCTCGCCATTTTTCGTGTGTGTGATACCAACGCGCGACCTGTTACGAACCCCCGCGACTTCGAGCTAGTGGAGCAAACGTTGCGACGCGCGCTCGAAGATGAAACATTCGATTTTCTGCCGGGCATTGAAAAGGCGAAGCGCCAAACTCGTCGCCTGGCGCCAGGAATTGAATTTCCAACGCGTATCGCCATCGATAACAAGACGCATCCGACGTACACCCTCGTCGAAATTCAGGCCCCGGACCGGATTGGTTTGCTATACGATGTGCTGAGCTGCCTTGATCGCGAAAATATTTTGATTCCGCTTTCGCGCATTAACACACAAGCTGGCGCGGCCATTGATACGCTCTATGTGGTGGACGGCTCTGCCCATGGCAAAATCACGGATTCCCATCGCATTCGGACGATTCAGCAGCATCTAAAGAGCGCAATTCTCACTGGAGGCACGGCGAAACCGCAGTAAGTAAACCGAGCGGATTTTACTTACTCCGATTGTTTTCATCTCATGAACGCTCTGATTCTTGCGGCCGGATACGCAACACGCCTTTATCCATTGACTCTCGATAAAGCGAAACCACTGCTGCCAGTTGGAGGCAAAGCGATCATCGAATGGGTGGTGGACAACCTCGCTGGTGTTGGTGACCTGGAAACAGTTTACGTTGTGACGAACAACAAATTTGCCGCTCACTTCGAAGCATGGAGCGAGCGCTACCAGTCCCGCAAGCGCGGGACGCAATTCAAATTCAAAATCATCAACGACGGTTCGACGAGCGATGACGATAAGCTGGGCGCGATCGGAGATATCAATTTTGTCGTCACGCGCGAGAACTTGACCCAAGACAATCTGTTGGTCATTGCCGGCGACAATCTGTTTACGGAATCGCTGCTAAATTTTGTGGACTGCGCGAGGGGAACAGACGCAACGGTTGCGGTCTACGACGTCGGCGACACGGAAGCGATCAAAAAGTACGGTAACATTACTGTTGATGCAGAGGGAATCATTACCCGGTTTGAAGAAAAGCCCAAGAAGCCGCAAGGAACTCTGGCAGCGATCGCAATCTACTATTATTCGCCTGCGGTTCTGTCTTTGTTAACGACATATCTTGCTGCGGGCAACAATCCGGATCAGCCGGGTCGTTTTGTGCAATGGCTTTACACCCGCAAACCAGTAAAGACGTTTCAGATCGAAGGGAAATGGCTTGATATCGGAAGCAAGGAAACGCTGGAGAAGGCGGACGAGATACTCACGAAACTCAAGGCGTGAGTAGCAATGACGAAGCTCGAAGGACGAAAGTGCGGGGCACGCGCTACCGTTACTTTGTCATTCGTCATTTCAACCGTCCTTCATCAAATTGGATCAGATCGAAATAAGTCCGGATATCTTTGCGGCCGTCGCCGCCGGCCTCCTTGAGAAAATGTAGGAAACGCGCCTTCTTTGCGGCGGTGTCCGGATGCCGCGAAATCATCGCGTGATTCCATTGCTCGATCGCTTCTGCCGAATTTCGCGCTCCGTTTTTTCTTACCCAAGCCAGAATTGCCTCGTCGTCGTCAAACTGGTTTGCGATCTCTTCGAATGCGTCACCGTCGACTTTCAGGAAGGCGAGCAAATGCTTATCGAAGCCAACGGTTTTATAGTTGTAACCGTCGAGCAATCCTTTCCGGTGCAGCCTGGCCTTGTCGATCAAACGCGGCAGATGCACGTAACCGCCCAATTTCTCGTAAGGACTGCGCGGATGCAGTCTGTGCATCGAGATGATCGTCGTTAAGTCGCAGGCAGAGGCCGCCGTGCGGTTTCCGGAAAATGGGACTCCGGAATGCTCATTACGGCCGGTTCCTGGTCCTGCAGCAATTCTCCTTGAGTGATGCTGACCTGCCCAATGACAAGCTGTCCTGAAAACATGCCGCCTTTTTCCACTGTAATGGCCCTGGCCGTAACATCTCCTTCGAGAGAACCCTTCTTGTGAACGGTCACAACTGTCTGAGCCATAATCTCTCCGGACATTCTGCCTTTGATTTCGATGCTCCCCGCACGAACTTGGCGGAAGCAGTGGATATCAGCCTTCCGTTCAACAATAACGTGTCGGGCGCTGATACGGCCGGGAATTTTTCCTGAGAAGTTAATGGTTGCGATATCGTCGCAATGCAGATTACCGCGAAGCCTGCCTTCTATTAAGGCGGACCGGCAAACGATGCTGCTGCTGGCAAGATCACCCTTGGAAGTCAGATGCACGTCCCCACGCGTTCGAATGCTTCGGCTAAAACCGCTTGTGATCTTATAGTCGCGCAAATCAATGTGCGTGCTGCAGGCCGGGCAAATTGTCGAAGTCGCCGCGCCAGACACCTGCTGTTTCCGTTTACACTCGAAACACTCGATAATCGCACTGCGTTGTCGCTTCCAAAAATCCTCGAATCTGCCAAGGAAAGAGGGGCTCTGTGGTGCCGGCGCCTCTTCTTTCGTGCGCAGCTTCAGGCCCGGTTTCGGCGCAAATGGCGAAAACGAGCGGCCGCACTGGCGACAGATCGAGCTTTTTGCGGCCGCATATTCCATCTGCTTGAAGCCGCACTGCGGGCATTCCGCACTGACTTTTACAAGCGACGGATTGGCCACTGGACTCTAAGCCAAGGTCCTTTCTTTATACGCGCGCTCCAAAGGCTGCCTTAATCGGCTCGCTGGGCCGCACGACTTCAGGCCGAGCCGGAGCCGCCTTTGCGGAATACGCTCCGGTGGTGACTTCCGATTTGCCGATGAAAGTCGCTCCCTCTTCGATGGTGAGACGCGCTGCTTTCAGATCTCCCTGCAACACGCATTTGGATTTTAGTTCGCAACGCTCGGACACGGTGATGTTGCCGTGCACTTTGCCATAGACGGTGATCGACTTGGTTTTTATCTCGCCCCGGATTTCAGCGTTTTCACCGACGGTCAAAATGCCATCAGAGTTAATGTCCCCTTCGACTTTTCCATCGATGATCAGTTCTTTTTGGAACTTAATCGAGCCCTTGATTTCGACATCGCTCGAGAGGATGTCTTTGCCTCCATGATCTGCCATAGGATTTGAGTTTGGATTTGGATTATCAATTACGGTTGGTGCTTTTAGTTGTTCGTGACTCGCAGGATGATTATTTTCACGATCATCTAAATCCGGAAACCGCGGTTCTTCTCTGACTGGCGGCACCGGCCTTTGCGGGACGAATCTTTTAAGCATTGAGTAGTATTGTTGCACTCGTCCATGCCTGTCAACGGATTCTCGCTCGTAAGAGCAAAGTTTTTATTTTTTATCGGTCAACAGCGACCCTGTACAGTTTGCACGCCGCGTTCTGAGCAGTGAAAATCAAAAACCGCGGCGCCTGTGTCGGTGTTCTGTCCAATACCCGACAGAGCGGCCGTAGGGGTAATGCTTTGTTCAAAATAGCAGCGGAATTTTGGGCCACCCGTTCGGAATCGTACGCAAACACCCAGGTAACGCGATGGTTTTCCAGAATTTCGCGCGCTTTGTGCACATCCTCGGAAAGAAAAAATCGCGCCGTGTCTTCGATACCACTTAGACTTTCGTGCGAGCTTCCCGCAACCCCAGGTTGTCCGGACCAATAGACAATCGAGGGCGAAAGCCACCACGGCGCGAGAAACGGACGCACATCGGATGATCGCAAATTGAGCGCCAAGTCGCGTAATTGGACTGATTCGTTCCGCTGTTCCACGCGCCTGGCTGATTGCACATCGCTGGGCCAAAGCGTTTCATCCCAATCGCGCAAGATTGGGAACATTGATAATAGGAACGCGATCCAAACGGCCACACGTGATTTGATTGGCTCAAGCAAAGCCGGGAGTGCAAGCGCGAAAATCAACACAAAAAAATATCCCCAGCGCGCCTGCCAAATCGTGAGCAAGTACGTTGCGACGAGAAGAACATAGATTGGTAGGGTACGCACTCCGTGCGCGGCGTCTTTTCGCGTCCTGAAATTCATCCAAATCAGCAAAGGCGCGGCCAAAAGCAGATAACCGCACCAGCGAAGCCAGACGGGATTCGCAGGCGAGACCTGCGCAAGTTCGCCGATCGCGCGCGCCCAATTTTTGAAGGCGGCGTTGGATTGAAAAATCGCGAACGACGGAACGCGCTGCTCAATCAGAACTGCGATCGCAATGATCGCTGCGAACAAAATCCAGCCCGCGCGACGATCTCGTGCGAAAAGCGCCCGGCGATCCACGAAAAAGGTGGTGCCCGTGACGATAAGAAAAAGCACGAGCGGCTCATATGCCGACACCCAGATCGCCAGCGCCCACGCCACAGCGCTCGTGAAGCCCCATGCGCGCAGGCGCCATGGCATACTTGATTCACCTATTGCATCGATTCGCGGACAAGGAGCGGCGGTCTCCAGCTTGCCGCCCAAATCGAGGCTCTTGGCCACGCGTCTCGCTTGCACGTCTTGAAAACTCCACTCCGCGCAAATCGCGACTGTGATGAGCACGATCAACAGCGATTGATGATCGGGCCTGCCAAGCTCCGTCCCCTGAACGAGAATAGGACTGATTGCGTACAGGATCTGCGTTGCCCACCGATACCGGAATTTCATTCGGCGCGACCACCACCAGAGGAACCAGCCGCCGAAGAGCGCAAGCATCGGCGAAATGAATGCACCCGCAAAATCGAGTGGGTGCAGCGTAAAAGGCTTTAGCAAGAATGACAGGCCGACAATCAGATAATCGAACGGCGCTGTCGTATGTGGAGCTGTCCCCTGCGGGAAATTCTCAAAAGTATGATGCCGCACGATCAGCCCCGGCTTTTGCGCGCAAATCCGCACGCGCGTCATCCGCGCGTAACAATCCGCATCAACGAAGTAAACATTCCCCGCGACGAACACGTCCTGGTAGTTCGCGCAGCGCGTTGCCAGGATGAGAACGCTCAGAAGAGCGATTTCGATGATGCAGAGAATTCCGCGAATCACTCCACCAACCCAAATGCGGGATGGGAAATTCGCAATTCGAAATTTCGAAGTATGTCCCTGAAAAATTGGACGTTGGACGTTGGATGTTGGATGTTCGCGCGTCAGCGCGCCATGGGCCTGTAGCTCAGCGGTTAGAGCAGGGGACTCATAATCCCTTGGTCCCAGGTTCGAATCCTGGCGGGCCCAGCCCCGAAAGCGCTTTGTTAAAGCTACTCGTGCCGAGCGAAAACGCGCACCAACAGTTCGATCTTACGCACTTGCCAGCGCGGCCGCGCCTTGCTGAATCAGCGAGTCGAGCTTGTTGAGATCAATCGGTTTTACCAGGTGATGCTGGAATCCCGCCTCGTAGCTTTTACGAATATCGTTTTCCATCCCGAAACCGGTGAGGGCGATCGCCAGAAGCGGTTTCGAAGTGAGCTTCTGCATCAGATGGATTCCATTGCCATCGGGCAAAGCCAGATCGCTGATCAGCACGTCAAATTGCTCATTTGCGCCAAGATCAACCGCAGACCGAAAATTCAATGCTGATTGCACATGATAACCGCGCCGCCGAAGTAAGTTCGTAAGTGAACGGTTCGTATCTTCGTGATCTTCCACAAGCAGAATGCGCATAGGCTGGCGCTCCGGGGCCATTGGTGAAGCGGCCGGTGCGAACTGCGCTTCAGCTTTTTCGCAGGTCGGAAATACCAGCGTGAATGTCGCTCCTTTATTGCGGCCTGCGCTTTGCGCGGTAATCGTTCCCTTGTGTGCTTCCACAAGTGTTTTGCTAATGGCGAGTCCGAGACCCAATCCTCCCAGTTGAGTCCGACCGCCTTGTTCGAATGCGTCGAAAATTCTCGGCAGCGTTTCCGCCTCAATTCCCAGGCCCGTATCAGCGATCTCGACGCGGAGTTGTCCCCGGGAATCATTGCTGGTGGTAATGATGATTTGCCCGTTCCGCGGTGTAAATTTTACGGCGTTGTTTATCAGGTTCCAAAAAATCTGTTGCAGTCGCGCGGGATCAGCTCGCATGTGGACCTTTTCCGCGCCAAGGTTGAAAGAAGGCGTCAGATGCTTGCGATCGATCTCGGCCTGACAAATCTCCAGCGCACTTTGCAGCAACGTGTGCGCATCCACGATTTCAAAATTCAGCTGCACCTTGCCGCGATCGATGCGCGTCAGATCCAATAAATCGTCGATCAACCGCGCCTCCAATTCGACGTTACGGCGAATCATTTGCAGCGATTCGCGGATCTCCTTCGGCAACTCAGGCTCGCTCTCCAGTGCGAGAGCAGAAGCGAGTACCGGCGTCAGAGGCGTGCGCAGTTCGTGGCTGAGCATGGCCAGAAAGTGGTCCTTCGCCAGATTCGAGCGCGCCTTTTCCTCGAGCTCCAGGTTTGTCTTCTGCAACTCCGCGGCGAGCGATTGCGACTGTTTGAGCAGGTTTTCTGTTTGCGTGCTTGCTTCGATCGTATTGAGCACGATGCCGATGCTCTCGGTTAATTGATCCAGGAAAGCCTCGTGAGCCGGACTGAATCGCTGAACCGACGAAAGTTCCATGACTGCTTTTACTTCGCCTTCAAAGAGAATCGGCAGAACCACGACGTTCGTCGGATGAAATTCACCCAGGCCGGAACTCACTTTCGCGTAGTTGCTCGGTACACCCGTCAGAAGAATGCGCTGTTTTTCCAACGCCGCTTGCCCGACAAGGCCTTCACCCATTTTGAAGCGATTTCTTGCGCCATTGCCGTCCTGATAAGCGTAACTCGCCAGCAGCCTGAGCTCAGATTCTCCGTTAGACTTATCCATCATGTAGAAAGCGCCTTGCTGTGCTGAAACTAGCGGAGCGAGCTCCGATAGAACCAATTTGCCCACTGTCAGGAAGTCGCGCTGTCCCTGCAGCATGCGGGTGAATTTGGCGAGGTTCGTCTTAAGCCAGTCTTGTTCCTCATTTCGCAACGTGGTGTCCCTCAGATTGCGGATCATTTCGTTGATGTTGTCCTTGACGAATGCAACCTCGCCTTGCGCTTCCACCTGAATCGAACGCGTGAGATCGCCCTTGGTGACTGCGGTCGCGACATCAACAATTGCACGAAGCTGTGTAGTCAGGTTCGCTGCCAGTCGGTTAACGTTATCGGTCAAATCGCGCCATGTTCCTGCCGCGCCGGGCACGTTTGCCTGCCCACCAAGCTTTCCTTCGACCCCCACTTCTCGCGCGACGGTCGTAACCTGCTCCGCGAATGTCGCCAACGTGTCGATCATGTTGTTGATCGTCTCGGCGAGCTCGGCAATTTCGCCCTTGGCTTCGAGGAAGAGTTTGCGCTTCAAATCGCCGTTTGCCACTGCCGTCACGACCTTTGCGATGCCACGCACCTGATCAGTCAGGTTCGACGCCATAAAGTTGACGTTGTCGGTGAGATCCTTCCACGTTCCCGAAACGCCTTTCACTAAGGCTTGGCCGCCGAGCTTTCCTTCCATGCCCACTTCGCGTGCGACGCGCGTGACTTCATCGGCGAACGATGACAGTTGGTCCACCATCGTATTGACGGTGTTTTTCAATTCAAGGATTTCGCCTCTAACATCGACGGTGATCTTCTTGGTCAGATCGCCCGTGGCAACCGCAGTGGTCACAGCTGCGATGTTGCGAACCTGCGTCGTGAGGTTGGAGGCCATGAAGTTGACGTTGTCGCCGAGGTCCTTCCATATGCCAGCAAGCCCGCGTACATCAGCTTGTCCGCCCAGTTTACCTTCGGAACCGACTTCGCGCGCCACGCGAGTAACCTCAGACCCGAACGAGCGGAGTTGATCCACCATTGTGTTGATTGTGTCCTTTAGCTCCAGAATCTCGCCTTTCACGTCGACGGCAATTTTCTTGGACAAATCGCCCGTCGCGACGGCTGTCGTCACTGCAGCGATGTTGCGAACTTGCGCGGTAAGATTGGACGCCATTGAGTTCACAGAATCGGTCAGGTCTTTCCATGTGCCGGCCACACCGCGCACATCGGCTTGGCCGCCGAGTTTACCGTCGGTGCCGACCTCGCGGGCCACTCGCGTGACTTCCGCTGCGAACGATGAAAGTTGATCCACCATCGTGTTAATGGTGTTCTTTAACTCGAGAATCTCGCCTTGTACGTCCACGGTGATCTTTTTGGTGAGATCGCCTGTGGCAACTGCCGTCGTTACTGCGGCGATGTTGCGCACTTGTGCCGTGAGATTGGACGCCATCGAGTTCACCGAATCGGTCAAATCTTTCCATGTGCCGCCGACCCCAGGTACCTCCGCCTGGCCGCCAAGTTTTCCTTCTGTGCCCACTTCGCGTGCTACCCGTGTGACTTCTGCGGCGAAGGAGCGGAGTTGATCCACCATCGTGTTGATCGTGTCCTTGAGCTGAAGAATTTCGCCGCGTACGTCCACGGTGATTTTTCTAGACAAATCACCCTTAGCTACCGCGGTTGTGACGTCGGCAATGTTGCGAACTTGGGCCGTCAGGTTGGAGGCCATCGAGTTCACTGAATCAGTCAGGTCTTTCCAGGTTCCGGCCACGCCCCGCACGTCCGCCTGGCCGCCAAGGCTGCCTTCGGTGCCGACTTCACGAGCCACGCGTGTCACCTCCGCCGCGAACGAACTGAGCTGGTCGACCATCGTGTTAATCGTGTTTTTTAGCTCTGAAATCTCGCCTTTTACGTCGACTGTAATTTTCTTTGAAAGATCGCCATTCGCGACTGCGGTTGTTACCTCGGCAATGTTTCTCACCTGGCCGGTTAGGTTGCCAGCCATGAAATTCACGCTGTCGGTGAGATCCTTCCATGTGCCTGCGACTCCCTTAACGTCGGCCTGCCCTCCCAATTTTCCTTCGGTGCCGACCTCGCGCGCCACGCGTGTCACTTCCGATGCAAACGAACTGAGCTGATCGACCATCGTATTAATCGTATTTTTCAACTCGAGGATTTCACCCTTCACATCGACTGTGATCTTCTTCGAGAGATCCCCCCTCGCGACAGCAGTTGTGACTGCAGCAATATTGCGCACCTGTCCGGTCAGATTGCGCGCCATGAAATTAACCGAATCGGTCAGATCCTTCCACGTACCAGACACGCCTTCTACGCGAGCTTGTCCGCCTAGAATTCCCTCGGAACCTACTTCGCGCGCCACACGCGTTACCTCTGAGGCAAACGACCGAAGCTGATCCACCATCACGTTGACCGTGTTTTTCAGCTCAATAAACTCACCTTTGACGTCGACTGTGATTTTCTTGGTCAAATTGCCGTTGGCTACCGCAGTCGTGACCGTTGCGATATTGCGGACTTGAGCCGTGAGATTGCCAGCCATCAAATTGACGTTTTCGGTTAGATCTTTCCACGTGCCGGCAACGCCTTTGACTTTTGCCTGACCGCCAAGTTTGCCCTCCGTGCCCACTTCACGCGCCACCCGCGTGACTTCCGAAGCGAATGCGCCGAGCTGATCGACCATCGTGTTTACAATCTTTGCCGTACGCAAAAACTCTCCTTTGAGGGGCTGTCCTTCGATCCTAGTGGCCATCGTTTCGGACAAATCCCCCTTCGCGACGCCGCCGATCACGCGTGCCATTTCGCTTGTAGGACGAACGAGATCCTCGATCAAAACATTGACGCATCCTATGCCATCGGCCCAAGAGCCGGACACATTGTTTAGCGATGCCCGCTGCGCGATTCTGCCTTCCTTTCCCACCACATGCACGATCCGTTCCAATTCGCGAGTCATGCGCTCGTTGGTTTCGATCACCGCATTAAATGTGTCAGCGATCTTACCGGGCACGCCGGTCCAATTCTCCGGGAGTCGCGCGGAAAAATCACCGCGTTTGAATGCCATTAGTGCTGTGAGCAATTGCCCGGTCTGAAATTCATTTCCGTTGGTGTGCGAACGATTCCGTGATCGCGCCTTTTTGGTAACAGGAGTTTTCTTCATAGGATGGGGAGGCTTAAAAAAAAGGGCTTCTTTTCGCCGTAGCGAATGCGACGCGCAACATGAGACGGTTCATTTTCAGCGCCGTAGAGTAATCGGCTAATCCATCGCACCGAGTCGTATTTTCTTCAACAAACCCATGCCGTCGCATTTGGTCGCGCAAAAAAGGTGCCATTTGGCAGCAGTTTTCTAAACCGGAGGCGACGAAACTGGCAGCTTCATGAGCCGCCGGATTAAACCATTTCTGTGTAAGGCCCATAGAAGCAGCTCTGGCATCGGTCGCACGCAATTTTCCCTGGCGACCCAAAGCGATTCATAACTGTGTTTGAGATTTTCAAAATTGCCCTATTTTCTTAGCAAAACGGGCTGTGGCTCAGCTTGGTAGAGCGCCTGGTTCGGGACAATATTCGGGCGATTTTCCCAAATTGCTCTGATTCGCTCTGACGCGCTCAACGCTAGGTAAATTGAGAAAATCGCGTGATCTCACCTACGCTCAAATTACGCCCAAAAAATTCCATCGGTGGATAAAACGGTGGATAAAGCTTGAGCGGGATCAAGTCCGCGAATCCTCGCTGGCAATTCTCTCGCCAAACGGCGGCGGGTCGCCCGCTTCACAGGATCGCGCTACATTGGGTTTTGCGCTCCAGGCGGGTAAACACAGTTTAGTTAGCCACATTGGACGAATCGCGATATACGCTGAAGTTCGAGAAATCCGTCGTGTGGTATGGCTTTAACGAAACCCACCGTCCTAATTCTGGGTGCGGGAGCGAGTATGCCCTACGGCTTTCCGTCTAGCGACGAACTGAAAGAGCGTATCATTTCATCCCTCGAAAGTTTCCCCAAACGGGCGGGTCCAGGGACCCCGTTGGAGACCCTGATGCACGCATCCGGCATTGATGCCGATCATGTCGAAGAGTTTCGTGACGAGCTTGCTGGCGCGCCTCACATAACAATTGATCGATTTCTACAGAATCGCCCAGATTTCGAAAGC
>QHNQ01000206.1 GCA_003218135.1 Verrucomicrobiota bacterium | reverse complement strand
TTAACACGAACTTCGTGGCGCGCAGGATCGATCGAAATCGGACCGGCGCTCAGACTCTCGTCGGCTTTTTCGCCGCGCCGGAAGATTGCGCGAATTCGCAACACAATTTCGCGTGGGCTGAACGGTTTTGTGACGTAATCATCGGCGCCGAATTCCAGACCCACAATGCGATCGATCTCTTCCGCTTTCGCCGTCAACATGAGAATCGGCTTCCGGGCCGTTGCAGCGTCGCTTTTTAGAATCCTGCAGACTTCGAGCCCGGACATTTTCGGCAACATCAGATCGAGAATGATAAAATCAGGCCTGTCGTCGCGCGCTTTTTGCAAACCGCTCGCGCCGTCGCCAGCGGTCGAAACTCTGAAGCCGGCCTTGCGCAAATTCAATGAGAGGAGGTCGGCTACGTCTGTTTCGTCTTCGATGATCAGGATATTCCTGCCAGATCCAGTTTCCATTGGAGATCAAATCAACTCGCCTCGGCAGTAAATTTCAATCTGAATAGAAGTCAGTTAAAGCGATGAACCGCAAACTTTGCTGAATCGTCACATTGTCGTGATGCGCGCCGCAACGCTGTAGTGTGCCAGGCCAGTTCTGGCATTGCCGCAGTGAACACGATCGAGTACAACTGGACAGGTCATGTTTTCGATTCAAAAGCTCATCGGGCGTGATGGAAAGTTTTACGACTTGTTGGAGGCGAGCGCGCAGCAGGCAGACAGCAGCGTGCATCATTTGGTCGCGCTACTCGAAAAACTCCAGCAAAATGAGACGCCCGAGCATCTCGAAGAATTTGCGCACAGCCGCCGCGAAGACAAACGCATCACACAAGAATTGACCGAACAGCTCTCAAAGACCTTCGTCACGCCGCTGGAACGCGAGGACATCCAGGAATTGGCGGCGGCCCTTTATAAGATACCCAAAACTGTCGAAAAAATCGGCGAACGAATTTTGATCTGCCCAGAGGATTTGCGCGGACACAGTTTTCAAAAGCAAGTCGAATTGCTGGATCAGGCAGCCGAAACCGTGCTAGCGATGGTGAAACAGTTACGAAAAGGGATTGACGCTGGCACCGCCCGGGAAATGAATACGAAACTGCAGAGCATCGAAGGCGACGCGGACACCCTCGAGCTCAATCGCCTTCGCGATCTTTTTCAAGGCAAATACGAACCGAAACAGATCATTTTTCTCTACGATCTTTACGGTTTGCTGGAAAAGGTCATTGATCGCTGCCGCGACGCTGGGAACATCGTCCTGCAGGTGGCGCTGAAATATTCGTAGCAGGCATTCGTGTGCTCACTTTTTTTTGCGTTCTTCTCGGTGCGATCATTTTTGAGTACAGCAACGGTTTTCATGATGCCGCTAACGCAATTGCCACCGTCGTTTCAACGCGAGTTCTGACGCCACGCAAGGCAATCGCAATGGCTGCTTTCTTCAATCTTACGGGCGCATTGTTTGGCGGCGCTGTTGCTTCAACGATCGGCAAGGGGCTCGTGGACACCAATGTTGTGAGCATGACGACGGTGCTTTCCGCGGTGATCGCCGCATTTACGTGGAACATCACCACCTGGTGGTTCGGTTTGCCATCCAGTTCGAGTCACGCGCTCATCGGCGGACTCTGTGGCGCCGCGCTTGCAGCCGCAAACGGCAATTGGTCCGTGATCAAATGGAACGCCGGCGTGTGGCCGAAAGTTGTTGTGCCAATGATCACGTCGCCGTTCGCAGGTTTCATATTCGGCGCATTACTGATGTTTTTGCTGTTCGTTGCGCTACAACGTTTCACACCACACTTGGTCCATTCGCTTTTTGGAAAACTACAAATCTTCAGTGCAGCCTGGATGGCACACAGTCACGGCACCAACGACGCGCAAAAAACCATGGGCATCATCACGCTGGCACTTTTTACCGGCACGCAGGGCGGCAGCTTCGATCATCTCCCAGCTTGGTTAAGCTTTTTAAAAACGCCCGTCTTCGTGCTGCCTAAATGGGTAATCGTTTTGTGCGCTGTGACGATGGCCGTAGGAACTGCAGCTGGCGGCTGGCGAATCATTCGCACGCTCGGCCATCGCATGGTCAAATTGCAGCCGGTTCATGGATTCGCGGCGGAAACGACTGCCGCGTTAATCATTCAAGGCGCCAGCTACTACGGCATTCCACTCTCAACGACGCACGTAATTTCCGCGTCGATCATGGGTGTTGGCGCGGTGAAACGTTTCAGCGGAATGCGCTGGACAGTGGTTGAACGGATTATCTGGGCGTGGGTTTTCACCCTCCCAGCAAGCGGCCTAATCGGTTACGCGCTCGGACGGGTACTAGCAGCTCATTAATCCTTCGCGAACAAATCGCACCGCGCAAACTGGCTCGCGTTTAGAAAAGTTTGCCGAATCGTCACGTTTTCGTCATACGCCTGTAACAAAACGCTTCTAGTCTCGCCCGCGTTCCGATAGCCAGTTTTTAACCCGAGCGGTTCTACCTCTCGATTCAACCATTAACCACGAAGGAGAAACTCATGTTTATTAGGAAATTCATCTTACGGGCAGCGGGCGCCAGCCTGGCTGCGATTGCGTTGCTAACTGTGCAGCCGCTGCGCGCGCAGTCAGCATCCGACACTGCGCGAATCGAAAAACTCGAGCGCGCGGTCGAACTGCTGCAAAAACAAAACGCTGAATTGAAAGCGGAAGTCAGCAGTTTGAAGTCCAAACACGTCGCTTCGAATCCTGCCGACGAGAAGATTAAGACGAAGGTCACATACGACGGTAAAACGTATGTCGAGAAAGCCGTTGTCGAAGAAAAAGCCCCAGTTTACGTGCAGCAGCGTGGACCGGAATTGAAGTTGGTGCTGGGCGGATTCATCCAGATGAATTTCGAAGACGGTGATGTCTCCGCGTTCGAAGGCCGTTTTGGTCAGACCGCCTTGAAAGATCGGTTTCGTCTCCGCCGCGCGCGAATCAATCTCACCGGCGATTTTGCCGAGCAATTCGATTTCAAGCTCGAAGGCGACTTTGAAAACAGCGACGGACTTAATGCGAACCGAACCGCGTTCGAGGCAACGGACATCTTTATTAACTGGCATCAGTTTCCCTGGGCGCAGATCAAGATGGGTCAGTGGAAAGCGCCATTTGGCTTGGAGCAGACAACCCCAGACACGACGCTATACACGATCGAGCGAACTCTACCGACCGGTGCAATCACACCCGAGCGACAGGTCGGCATTCAGCTCTGGGGAAAACCATTCGCGACTATCTGGCCTGGCCAGGCAGATCTGCTCACGTATTACGGTGGCATCTTCAACGGAAACGGGCGGAACATCACCAATAACGACAACAACAACTTCATGTATGTGGGTAGGCTGGAGTCCACCTTGTTCAAGGACGTTTTTGGAAAGGGATCTTTCCTCAAGCTCGGCGCCGACATTTTGAACAGCCGCGATGACAAGGGAACAAATATCTCGCAAACCTTGAATCTACTGGTGAATTCGGACGGTTCGCTTTCGCCGTTCGTCCTCCCCGGAGCGGATGAGCGCACGGCGTGGAGCGTCGACGCGTGGCTTAAGATGGGTCCGTTTGACCTTATCGGTGAGTTTCTTCAGGAAAGGGTTCATCCTCGTACCGTCAACGGAGTGCCTCCGGGTTTTGACGAGTTCACGACGGACGGATTCTACGTGACCGCCGGCTATTACTTGGTCCCAAAAAAGCTTCAGGCTGTGGTTCAGTGGCAACACTTAAACCCTGGGCAAAAGGGTAATGACGGCATCTCCTCAATTGTTGCTGGCCTGAACTATTACATCCGCGGCGACGACCTGAAGCTGATGGTGAATTACATCCATACGTGGTCGGACTTCCGCGAAGCGAATCCGGAATTCGGCAAGGACGACTTCGACGAAGTCATCGGCCGCATGCAGGTGATGTTCTGACCAACAACCTTAAGTGAATTGTAGCACGGTTAGGTTAATCAAAGCCCGCCGGGATGACCTCCCCCGGCGGGCTTTTCACTACACCGCGATCACTGCTGGCGCATGAAAGTGAAGGGCAAAGCGCAAACGCGCCCGTCGCGGAAGATCACCGGAATCGTCACCGGTGACGATGCTTGAATCCGAACTTCGCGCGCTATATCGCGATCTGCGTATGATTGCGAAGGCATACATCACTCGCCTCGAAAATGATTTACTGGTTTGCCTGGCTGCGCTCAGGTCCTATGGCCCAATCGAACAGCTGCCTCGGGAAATGCTGCACCAGATCCGCGATCTGACGATTGTTGTGCGCAATCGCAAATTGAAACCAGAGAAAGGCCGTCGCAAAGATTTGCGCAAAATCGATTCACTCATCGTCGACTTGGTCTCGACCACAGGACAGAAAATTTGAGCGCCACATTTTGCGCAACCGCTCAATTTCGAGGCAGGCTGCTGTAGCCGACGAGCTTGAGGGGGGGCAACCGATTCAGCGATTCCACGCGAATCATATTAAGAAGGTTTGCTTATGAGATCGTCATAATCTGACGTCACGAGCAGACCACACGCGAGGCGCATCAGCGACCTCGCGAAACAGAAAGGGAAATTCAGAACTCAGAAAGGGGAGCATCTGATGAAAACACTAATGAAATCCAAGCGCCACAATCGAGGATTGCTGCTGTCGATTCTTTGCGCAGGCGTCCTTGCAACGTTCCTGGGCGGATGTGCAGAGGGACCTTACGTGACGGCGTATGACAACGGTTACTATCCGTATCGTACGACGTCCTCGTACTCGTATTACGGTTACCCGTCCTATTACGGGCCGACCTATGATGGTACGATCGTACGCTCCGGTGTGCGCTATAATGACGCTTACGGGCCGCGCTATTACGACAGGACGGTTTACGGCGACTGGTAATAATTTGTGAAGCGCGCTTGATTGACGCATCGGTGCACACACCATTGTGCGCCGATGCGTTCAATTTTTTGGCTTGCCTTTGGGTGAGCCCTCACGTCAAATGGGCGCCCCAAACGCTTGTGACAGCACTGACTAAAAAACTTCACGATTTGTCGACAGCGATTCTTTCGCTGCTCTGCGCTGCGTTTGTTGCTCTGTCCCTCGGTGGATGCGCCGAAGCCTACTACGTTGATACCAACCGCACACCCGAGGCCCCCTATAACACTTACTACGCGCCAGATTATTACCCGTACTATCCGTGGTACGGCTATTACGGTGACGCGTACTATTCCGGAGATTGATCTGGCTGATTTAGCGCTTCGTCTCCTTTAACAGGTTCACCAACTCATCTTTCCACAACGCCGCTATCGTGTGGCTGCCGTGACCGCGGGTTTTGTCGCTAGTCGGAATCACGATCGCGCGGCCGTGCGGGACGCGTTTGATCTCGCGCTCGAGGATGCCGAGCTCAGGCGGGTTGATCAGGTCGTCAGCGGAATTGATTGCGAGAAGCGGGACGCGGATTTTCTCAAGATTCGGACCGGGATCATAATCGTGTGATGCTTCAACGGCGTAGAGCACGTCATTTGCATCGTCGGCTTTCACGATTTGCTCGACGAATTTGTCGAGAACTTCATCCGTTTTTGCCAGCGTGGGCGCTTCTTTTTGCCGCAGCACCGGGTTGCTGCTCATGAACCAGAGCAGTTGCGCCGCAGTGCGGAGACTTGGTGGCTGAGTTTTGTATTCGCCGCCGTTCCATGCGGGATCGTT
>QHNQ01000098.1 GCA_003218135.1 Verrucomicrobiota bacterium | reverse complement strand
CCCGGCTCGCCTGGTCGGGATATTGGGCCTGCGACAAGGCCGTGACTCCGATCCAGAGATTGTCCGTTTTGAAACCGGGGTCCTGCTGGCTCAGGCGCACGAAGCTCGTGATGAGCAACGACGCGCCCGCGAGCAACGTCACCGAGAGGGCGACCTGCGCGCCCACGAGAATTTTGCGGAACCGCTGTTGCCGCACACTGCCTTGCGTGCCGCGGCCGCCTTCCTTGAGCGCATCGACAATGTCAGCGCGCGAGCTTTGCAGCGCCGGATAAAGACCCATCGCGAATCCCGTCACGAGCGAAAGCCCGATCGTGAACAAGAGCACCGGCACGGAGAGCGCGCTCGCGCTTCCTTGTTCGATCGGGAGAAAGTTCGCTGCGAGTTTCGGGACGAGCGGAACCAACTGCCACGCCAGGGCCGCGCCGAGAACTCCCGCGAGCAGACTGATCAGCACGCTCTCGAAAACAAAAAGTCGCAGCACACTTCCGCGCGTCGCGCCCAGCGCCAGGCGGAGCGAAATCTCGCGGCGCCGTCCGCTGAAGCGCACCAGCAGCAGGTTCGCCACGTTGCTGCAAGCGATGAGCAAAACGAACCCGACCGCCGTTAGCAGAGTCGCGAACCCGGGCCGCAAATTCTCCGTCACATCTTCCGGAAGCGTCTTGATGATGTTGCGATTTTGCGCGTCGCTCTTCTCCGGAAATTGCGAGCGGTAACTGTCCTCGAGCGTGCCCAGCGCCGCTTTCGCCTGGTCAAGTGTGACGCCCGCCTTCAAGCGCCCGATCACGCGCAGGAAGGCCGAGCCGCGCATCATCCGTTCATGCGAGAAACCCGGGATGACCATCGGCTTCGTCGTCCAGATATTGGCATTTGGTGTCCCCGTCCAGGAGACCGGCATGTTTGCGATCACGCCCACGATCGTGTGCGCCACGCCATCAAGCACGATCGTTTTCCCGATAATGTCCTGACTGCCCGCAAACCGCGCTCTCCAGAAACGATCCGTGATGATCGCCACATCCGCGCCCTCTTCTTCCTGCGGGAGAAAGGTTCGTCCCATGATCGGCCGCACTCCGAGCACGTCGAACCAGTTCGCGGTCGCTTTGAAAATCGGCACCGACAACGGATCGCCGAGGCCCGTCACCGTCGCCGCCTGTTGATTCTCCGCCGCGAACCCCGAGAAAATCGTCTGCGCGTCGCGATAAAGCATGAACCGGGGCGCCGACATCTGGAACTCGTCCGTCCGGTCTTTCCCCTTGGTCAGAATATGCAGGACCCGCTCCGGTTCCTGGAACGGCAGCCCTTTGAGGAAAAGATCGTTGATTAATGAAAAGATCGCCGTGTTGAGGCCGATACCGAGCGCAAGTGTCAGGACAGCGACGAGAGTGAACCCCGGCGATTTGCGAACCTGGCGAAGAGCAAATCGAAAATCGTTCATAAAAGTGTTGGGTTAAGCTTGTAGTTCATTCGGCTCGAAGCGCGATGATCGGATCCACGCGTGACGCGCGACGGGCCGGCAGCCAGGAAGCCAGGAAAGTTGCAGCAAAAAGAAGCGCGCCTACGCCAAGGTAAATTCTCGCATCGACGCCTTTGACTTCGAAAAGGACGCTTTGCAACGCGCGCGAAAGCGCAAAAGCGGCCGCAAGGCCAATCGCTGAGCCGACCAAGAGCAAATGCATTCCATGCGAAAGAATGAGCGCCCGGATTTGAGCGGGACGGGCGCCGAGAGCGAGACGAATTCCGATTTCACGAACGCGTTTGAGCGTCGTATAAGCGAGAAGGCCGTAGAGACCAATGGTCGCCAGCGTGAGCGCGAGTCCAGCGAAGACGGAGAAAAGAAAACTGAGCAGGCGTTGGCTCCCCCAGGTTTCGCGCACGCGATCTGTCATCGGCCGGGCATCGAACACCGGTAGCGAGGAATCGATCGAGGTGACGGCGTCGTGAATCGCGTGCTCGAGTGAGGCGGAGGCCATTGTCGATCTTACGAAGAGCGTGAGGCTCGTTCGCTGGGCCTGCCCTAACGAACAGTAGATCACCGGCAGCGGGGCCATTTCGTCAACCGCGTGAAAACGCATTTTCGCGACGACGCCGACGATCTCGCTCATGACCCAGCCCTCATTGTCGTTGCCAGCGTCAACTCCGAGGCGCTTGCCGATTGGATCTTCGCCGGGAAAATATTGTTCGGCCATCGCTTGATCGATAATGATCACGCGCGGCGAATCTTTTGTGTCGCGCTCGTTGAACGTACGGCCGCGAACCAGCGGCACTTTGAGCGTCTGAAAATAATCGCCGGCGACCACTTCAAGATCGCCGTTCAACATATCCGAAGGTTGTGGGCGCGGGTTCTCTTCGCGCCAAAAGCCAGTTTGCCAGCCGCCCATAAGCGGCCCGTTCGAACTGATCGCCGCGTTTTGCACACCGGGAATCGCGCGCACTTTATCGAGAAGCGCTTTGCCGAATGTGTCGATCTTTTCGCGATTGTTGTAGACACGCCAGGGCAACTCGAAACGTGTGGTGAAAAGTGCGCGCGGCTCGTAACCCAGCGAGAGCGATTGCAGCCGCGAAAAACTTTTGAGAACCAAGCCTGCGGCGACCAACAAAGTGAGGGTGAGTGCTATTTCGCTAATCACCAGCCAATCCCGCGCACGTTTGGCCGATGGCGGATCACCACTACCTGAAGACCCTTCTTTCAACGCAACCTGGACGTCCGCGTGCGAGGCTTGCCATGCCGGCCATAATCCGAAAAGCACTGTGGTGACCGATGCGACCAAGAAGGTGAATCCCAGTACACGCGGATCAAAGGAAACTTCTTGAAACCGAGATACGTCCCCCGGACTCAGCGCGACCAATCCGTTGCGAACCCAAACCGCAAACAAAAAGCCAAGCGCTCCGCCAAGAAGCGCTACTACAAAACTTTCGATCAAAAGCTTTTTGATGATTTGGCCACGTGTCGCTCCGACTGCGGCGTGGATCGCGAATTCTCTCGCTCGCGCCGCGCCTCGCGCAGCGAACAGATTGGCTAGATTCGCGCAAGCGATTAACAGAACGAGACCGACAGCTCCGAGCAGCAGTCCAAGATTCGTCCGGTACTTGCCGACCAGATTATCAAGCAACGGCGTAACGACAGCTGTTTCTCCGCGGTTTGTGTCCGGGTACGTTTTCTCCAGACGCGCCGCGATCCCCTTCATTTCCGTTCGTGCTTGCTCAACCGTCACGCGGGGCTTGAGCTTGCCCCAGACATAAATCATTGGATGGATCGTTCGAGACATCCACACGCCGTTGTTGCTGCGTCGCATCATCGACAGCCAGACATCCGTATCCTGCGGTGAGGTCATTTGCCGCGGCATGACGCCGATCACGGTGTAACTCTGATCGTGAAGCGTGATTGCCTGGCCGAGAATTTTTGCGTCGCGATTGAACGCCCGCTGCCAAAACCGATCGCTGATGATGACCACTGGTGGCGCCCCAACTTTATCTTCCTCTTCGCTAAACGTTCGCCCGATCTGCGGCGGCAGTCCGATGATGTTGAAAAAATTTCGCGTGACCGCCGCGCATGAAACGCGCTCCGGGTCGCGTCCCGCAATTCCGCTGAGATTGCGCGATTCCTTATGAGTCGCGGCGAGATGTTCAAAAACGGTGTTGTCCTTTTGCCAATCAAAATAATCCGGGAGCGCGACCGAATAATCTTGTCCCGGCCCGGACGATTCATTCAGGACCATGATCCGGTCGGCATCAGGATAAGGCAGCGGCCGGAGCAAGACGGCGTTGACGATGCTGAAGATCGCGGTGTTCGCACCGATACCGAGGGCGAGCGTCAAGATTGCGATGGCGGAAAACGCAGGATTGTTGACGAGCTGGCGAAAAGCAAAACGGATGTCGTTTAACATGGAAGTGATTCGGCCATCTGGTTCATTCGGCTCGCAAGGCGACGATTGGATCGACACGTGTAGCGCGGCGGGCTGGGACGCAGCAGGCGATCAGCGCGACTGCGACTAGTGCAGAGACGGCGGTAATGACAGCCGCGGCATCGATCGCGCCTACGTTGTAAAGCAACGACATCAACGCCCGGCCGGCAGCAACTGCCCCGATGAGTCCGATTGCGATGCCAATTCCCATCAGCGTCATGCCCTGGCCGAGCACCAGCTTGAAAATGTTTGTGCGCTCCGCGCCGAGCGCCATGCGGATGCCGAGCTCCCGAGTACGTTGTGTGACCGTAAGCGCCATCACCCCGTAAAGACCGACGCTCGCGAGCACTAGCGCGAGCACGGCAAATGCCGCCAACAACACCATCGTCAAACGGCGCGTTGCCAAACTCAATGCGATGGCCTGATCCATCGTGGTGATCTGTCCGATCGGTTGATCCGGGTCGAGCGCGCGCACTTCGCGTTTGACCGCGGCTACCAGCGGACCGATGTCGCGGAGCTTTGTACGAACATGCAGCTGGTTCTGGGTCTGCGGGGCCTGCGATGCCAACAAATATTCCTCCACCATGTGCAGCGATTCCGTATTGAATTCGCCCGGAGCTTCGTTGCGCGTTCGCGGCACAACCCCGATGATGGTCATCGGCGGCGCGTGTTCGTCCGTTGACTCGTTATCGTCGATGTGCTGCCCGATGGGATCTTTCCTGGCAAAATATTTTTGCGCGAAAGATTCGTCGATGATGATCGAGCGGGAGTGGCCTTTTTCACCGGGCAAATCCTCCGGACCAAATCCGCGACCTCTAAGAATTGGCATTCCCATCACACGGAAGTAGTCGGGTGACACAGCACTAATTTCCACCGGAGGCTTTTGCCCCGGCGGGATCGGCGGAGTACCAGTGACATGAAAGCCGCTGTCCCATTCGTTGTCGTCGAACGGGCTGTTGGCACTAATGGCCGCGGCGTCAACGCCAGGAAGGTTCTGGATGCGTTGCAACAACTGGGTCCAAAACGCGTCCTTCTGCTCGTTTGTTTTGTACTTCGCGTCGGGCAGCGAAATTTCGAAATTTACGACCCCTTGCGGATCGAAACCGAGCGGCGCGTTCTGAGCATGCCAGAAACTTTTCAAGGTCAGTCCCGCACCGGCGAGCAGAACGATTGCGAGCGCTACCTGCGTGATCACGAGACCAGAGCGCATGCGGTGGCTGCGTGGCCCGTCGCTCGCGCTGCGGCCGCCTGCTTCGTGCAGCGCGAGCGAAATCGATTCGTTGTTTGAAATTCGCCAAGCGGGCCAGACACCAACGAGCACGCCAGCCAGCAACCCCGCGAATGTGGTGAAAGCGAGCACGTGGAAATCGATCCTTGCCTCGTGAAAACGCGGCAGCTTCGACGGTGTCAGCGCGAGAATTGCATCCATGCACCACACCGTCAGCAAAACTCCCGCAGCGGCCCCGATCACCGCCAACAACGTGCTTTCGACGAGCAGTTGCCGAGCGATAACCCAACGGCTGGCGCCGAGCGCCGCGCGCACTGCAATTTCTCTGCCGCGTGCCAGCGCGCGTGCGAGTTGCAGGTTCGCAACATTCGCACATGCGATCAAGAGCACGCAGAGGACTGCGGCGAGCAACAAGTTTAAGCTGGCGCGATAATCGCCGACCGTTGTTTCAAACAGCGGCCGCATCGTAACTCGGCGCCCCGTGTTCGTTTGCGGATATTTCTTCTCGAGATCAATCGCGATTGCATTCAGATCAGTCATCGCCTGCGAAATGGTCACACCAGGTTTCAGCCGCCCGAGCGCCCAAAAACCCTGGTGGTTATCGCGATTCCGCATCCACGGTACGTTGGCGATCTCGCTCAGCGGAAGCAGTACATCTGGATTTCGGCCAAATTGGAGTTCGGCCGGAAACACGCCGATGATCTCGCGCGCCAATCCATCAATCAGCACGCGCCGGCCAAGCACGGACGGAGAACCAGCGAAATGATGTCGCCACAAGCTTTCGCTAATCAGCGCGACATTCGGCGCGCCCGCCGTGTCATCTGCCCCGCTTAAGTCGCGGCCGATCTTCGGCTTTAACCCCAAAACGGTAAGAAATCCGGAGCTCGCTCGGACACCGCGGAGACGCTCCGGAGAACCGACGCCGGCACCGAGCGAAAAGTTGACCGATTCGCGCCTGACGAGAGCGAGCTCAGTAAGACTCTTCTGAGCGGCGTGCCAGTCGAGCCAGTTCATGTAACCGACCGAGCCGCGTTCAAACGCGTTCGAGCGCTCGCGCAGTACGATCAACTTGTCCGCATCAGGATACGGCAGAGGCCGCAGCAGCACTGCATTTACGACGCTGAAAATCGCAGTGTTCGCACCGATGCCGAGCGCAAGCGCGAAGATCGCAACGATCGTAACGCTCGGATTTTTCACGAGCTGTCGAAGTGCGAAGCGAAGATCGTCCAGCATCTGAGTCACCTCCGCGGGTTATTCATAACGCAGCGCGACCATTGGATCGACGCGTGTGGCGCGACGCGCTGGAACAAAACAGGAAATCGCCGCGACGAGCGTAAGCATTCCGGCAACCGCAAAATAAATCGTCGGATCGAGGGCGTTTACTTTGAAAAGAATATTTTTGAGCGCTGCCGCTGCGACTACCCCGAATAGCAATGCAATGCCGCCGGCGCCCAGAATGAGTCCGATTACCAACTGCCACGCGCCTTGAGTCATCACCATTCGGAAAATTCGGGCTGCGTCTGCGCCGAGCGCCATGCGAATCCCGAACTCCTGCGTGCGTTGGTTCACCGAGAAACTCATCACGCCATAAAGTCCAACGGCGGAAAGAATGAACGCGACGATTCCAAAAATGGTGAACAGCGTCGCGATGATGCGGTTGCCGGAAAGAATTTCATTGTGAAATCTCCCGGGCGTTCCAGCAAAATAAGTCGGAAGGTTCGAATCGATCTCGGCCACCGCTCTGCTCAAAGCCGGGCCAAGAGTGTCCGCCTGTTGGCCCGCCCGCGGACGAGCAAGGATCGTTAAAAATTGAGGAGCCGGAGATGCGCCGAGCAATGGCATGTAAAAGCCCACGCTGTTGGTTTGCTGATCGAACGGACCTTGCATCAGCATGTCCGGCACGACACCGACAATGGTTCGCCACGGCTGCGGTTGACCGGGATTGAAGATTCGCAGCTGGTGACCAATCGCACTTTGATTTCCCCAGTACTTTCGGGCAAAACTCGCATTCACAATTGCCACCGGTTGCTTTGAATCGACATCGTCGACCGTGAAATCGCGGCCTTCGAGAATTTTCAAACCAAGCGCCGAAAAATAATTGTCCGAGACCGATTCGAAATTTCCGCGTGGGCGATCCCGATCCGTGAGATAATTTTGGCCGTCCACCTCATACTGACCCTGGGCGTCAAAGGTCATCCGAAAGCGACTGCTCATCGCAGCGGATTCAAATTGCGGATTCGCCCGCAAACCCCGAGCAGCCCGCTTAAAAAATTCCCGGCGCGCGTCGTCGCTGGGATAGGCGCCTTCCATCAAACCCATCCGTGCGGCGTAAACGGCGTTCTCGTCGTAGCCGTAGTCTAGCTTCATCTGATTTCGAACCGATGTAATTTCCAACGTTGCCGCGATCAAAAGCCCAGCGGTGAGCGCGATTTGCGCCACCACGAGCACGCGCGTGATCGCATTGACAAGGCGACTGCTGTTGCCGCGGCCGCCTTCTTTCATCATCTCAGCTGCGTTGCCTCTGGCGCTCAGGAACGCCGGGACGAGACCCGAGGCGATCGTGGCCAGCAGAGTGATCACGACCGTGAAAACGAGCACGGGTCCATCGATGGTGAATCTCCAATAATAGGGTGCCGGAAAAGGCAAGGTGTTGATAGCGCGAACGAAGAAGTCCAATGACCAATAAGCGATGATCACACCTGCGATTGCTCCGAACACCGCGACCACCAGACTTTCGGTCAACATTTGGCGCACGAGTCGCCAACGCGTCGCACCGAGCGCGCCGCGAATCGCCAACTCTTTGGCACGCAACGCTGCCCGCCCGAACTGCATGTTCATTACGTTCACGCACGCAATCAGCAAGACGAGAATGACCGCAGCGAGCATTCCCCAGACTTGCTGGCGAAACTGCGTACCTGTGAATGCGTGGAGCAGTGGCTGCACGCTTGCCGACGTGAAATTTTGATTTGTCTTCGGATTGTCCTTTGCCAAATGGCGCGCAAGCGCGATGAACTCCGCATTCGCTTGATCGAGAGTCACCCCCGGCTGTAGGCGGCCCATCACCGCAGGCGCGTTATTGCTTGCTCCAAGGCGCAAGTCGCCGCGAGGCTGTGGCGGAAACTCATTATATAAAGGCGTCCAGAGCTCCTCCGAAATTGGGAACTTAAAATTCGGTGGCATGACGCCGATGATGGTCGCGGCTTTGCCGTTAATTCGGATGCCTTGTCCGACGATGTTTGGATCGGCATTGAAATCGCGGCGCCATATTTCGTCACCAAGGATCGCGACCTTTTCGGCACCGGGCTTGTTGTCTGCGGCAGTGAAATCCCGACCGATCACCGGCGAGACCCCGATGATCTTGAAAAGATCTTCGGTTACGTAACCGCCGGTATAACGCTGCGGATTATTTTTGTAAGTGACATTGATGGTCGATCCGCTGAGATAGCCGGCCATCATCGAAAATGATTTCTGCGCCGCTTTCAGATCCTCGTAATCCTGGGCGGTCGGAATATTACCGAGACCGAAGTTGTTGTTCTGATCGCTCGCCTTGGGATCGATCAGGCCGACGCTCATTAACTGTTCCGGGTGCGGGAAGGAGAATCCGCGCAACACGATCGCGTTGACGATGGTGAATTGGGTCGTCGCGCCGCCGATGCCGAGACCGAGCACAAGCACAGCCAGAAAACAAAAGATCTTGTCTTTGAACAGGACACGTAGTCCGACTCGGACGTCCTGACGAAAGGAATCTAGAATCATGTGAATTTGCCTCCGTTATTTGTTAACGATCCAGCCGTCTCGCAGTTGAATGATGCGTTTGCCATACGACGCGTTCTTCTCCGAGTGCGTCACCTGCACGATGGTCATGCCTTCATCATTGAGCTTGCGAAAGAGCTCCATGATTTCTTCGCCCTGACTGGAATGCAGATTTCCCGTGGGTTCATCGGCGAGCAGAAGTTTCGGCGCGGCGATGATCGCCCGGGCAACCCCGACCAGCTGTTGTTGGCCGCCGGAAAGCTGGCGTGGGTACAAATCTTTTTTACCGACGATCTGAAAGCGATCGAGCATGTCGGCCACGAGCGCGGCGCGCTCGCTTTTACTGTAGCGTCGATATGACAACGGGATATCGAGGTTCTCGTAAACCGTCAGGTCATCGAGCAAATGATATTGCTGAAACACGAAACCGATCTGCTCGTTGCGCAATGTGGCGCGCTCCTTCGGCTTCAAATGATGGACCGCGGCTTCATCCAAAAAATATTCGCCGCGCCAGCCGTGATCGTGCATCCCGAGGATGTGCAGCAATGTAGATTTGCCTGCACCCGATGGCCCCATCACCGAAATAAAGTCACCCTCTTGAACGTCCAGATTGATCTCGCGCAAGACGTAAAAAAACTTCTCCTTCGCGAGCGGATAACTGCGTTCCAGATTTCGGAGACGGATCATACGTTTACTCGGCGTGCAATGCCTGGACTGGATCCACTCGCGTAGCGCGTCTCGCTGGTAGCCACATGGCGATCAGTGCTGCAATGGTCAGCACTGCCGGGGCGACGGTAAAAGCAACCGGATCAAGGGCGCCAACTCCATAAAGAATTCCGCTGACAATTTTTGCGGTCGCCACAGCCAGCAGCAGGCCGATGGCGACTCCGCTGACCAACATGATGGAGCCTTCCCGCATGATCATTCGCAAGACCGCTCCGGCTTGCGCGCCAAGCGCCATCCGAATGCCGATCTCACGCGTGCGTCGCGCTACCGAATAAGCTTTGACTCCATAGAGACCCACCACTGCCAGACCAAGTGCAAGTCCGCCAAAGATGGAAAACAAAGCCGCGCCCGCGCGAACAAGCCAAAGATCAAGATTCGAATCAAGATGTTGAGCGAAGGTTCGCAACGAAAGGATTGGGATTGACGGGTCGAAATCGCGCACCGCGCGACGGAGCAAATCGGCCGTGGTAGAATCGCTTCCGGATGGGAGCGAACGAAAGCGAACGATAAAGAAAACATCGCTTTGGAATCCGCGCGCAAACGGCAAATAAATCCCGCCGGCGGATTCTTTTTCGAAGAGCGCATGCCGCGTTGCCGGCACGATACCAACTACTTCGATCGTCTCCTCCTGCTTCTGGTGTTCACTCAAATCGGCGCTCCCTCCAACATGCCCGCCCTCGCCGCCTTGGGCTGACGGGGCATTTGCCGCCGCATATTGAATGCGTTGTCCTAGCGCGTCCGTATCGGGCCAGAGTTTCTTCGCCAGAACTGCATCAATAATCGCCACCTTCGGACCGGGCTGAGTCGCCTCCCCTTCGGTGAATGCGCGACCACGCACAACTGGCAAGCCAACGGTTGAAAAATAATCCGCGCCGACGCTGTTCCACGAGACATCGAAAGCAAGGCTCTCTGCGGCAGTAGCCGGCCTGGCGTCGGGAGCAAGACTGAAACCGGCGCGTTGGACTTTCCTGTTTAATTCAAACATCCCGAATGGGACAATTGAACAGACGCTCGCGTGCTCGACGCCTGGTAACGCCGCCAGTCTGGCGTTCAAGTTGCGATAAAGTTCTTGCGCACGTTTCGGTTCGTAGCCGGCCAGACTCGCATCAACTTCCAGAACATAG